>PUKZ01000133.1 GCA_003550725.1 Bacteroidales bacterium
AGGAGACGGTCTTTTCGAGTATGACCTTTTCGGGCGGAAAGTGGAGGTTTGATTCGTCGCAGGTTCAATGGCAGGACAGCTCCGAATACCGTGTAAGGATGAGGGCGGTTGACAATGTGGGCATTGAAGAGACGGTTCTTGATGATGAATCCCAGGCGGTATTTACGTTTTATAAACCCGCAGTGGGGTTTGTTTTGGAAAAGCCGGATGCTTCTCAGCTGGATGAGGAGACCATGGCCGGAGATATTGTGCCGTTTAAACTTACCGCCGTAAATGAAGATGGCAGTCCTGCCGGATGGTACCAGGGCACTGTCGAGTTTTCGCTGGCAAATGAGGCGTACGATGTTGCTCCGGACAGCTATACTTTTACCACCGAAGATGCCGGAGAAAAAGTTTTTGATGGAAATCTCTCCTCCACAACTTTACAGTTTGTTTATCGTGATGAATCTTCATGGGTGAGGGTGGAGGATGCCGATGATGAGGATATTTTTGAGGTGCAGAGTTTTAATGTCCTCTGGGGTGAGGCGCAGAAGATACGGCTGGATGATGTTCCTTCGGAGACCACTGCGGGGATTCATCATTCACCGGCGGTGGAAATTTATGACGGTCAGCATGGTGACTGGGGGAACCTGGTGGAGGATTTTTCGGGTGAGGTAACTTTTGAGAGCGATGATTATCCTTATATCGAAGAAGACCTTCCCGGTAATTACAGTTTTACCGGAGATGAGGGGGGAGTGAGGGTCTTTGAAGAGGAGATGGGTTTAAGAAAGACAAGCGGCGAAGAGCCCTGGCATGTTAAGGCAAGAATAATTGGAACTAATATTGAGGATAATGAATATGTTGTGGTAGCCCCCGCGGGAATAGACCATTTTATCTTAAGCGGAATAGGCGACCCTTTTACTGCGGGAGAAGATTCCGGTATTGAAGTGGAAGCAAGGGATGAGTTTGAAAACACAAAGACTGACTATGAAGGCACGGTATCCTTTGATACCGACGACGAGGGAGTGCAGGTTAAGCTGCCCGAGGATTACGGCTTCCGGGAGAGTGATGAGGGAATACGCGTTTTTGAGGGTTTGAGCGCTACTGATACTGTCCGCCTTGTCACTTCCGGAGAGAGGTATGTAAGGGTGCAGGATACGGCTTTCGGTGTATGGATGGGCACAAAGACGGTTTATGTTGAGCCGGCTGCCGTTGAGGCCTTTGAGGTAAGTATGTCCACCGCAGTGACGGCCGGCGAGTGGCAGAATATATCTGTGGAAGCGGTGGATGAGTTCGGCAATATTCAGGATGATTATACTGGTACTGTGGAGTTTGAGAGTCCGGATAACGAAAGTTTTGAGTCTCTGGGGGCCGGAGAGGTGGAAGAAGGCCAGGAAGTTTTTTCCAACTGGGTAAGGCTCAACCAGGCAAGCGATCCTGTTTCGGAAAGGTTCACTGTTGAGGTTACAGACGAACAGGATGATATTGAGGGAGCGCAGGATAATATAAAGGTTTCGCCGGCTGAAGCGGAGAAGCTTACTGTGACTTATCCGGGTGAGGTGGATGCCGGGGCTCCGAATACGGCCCGGGTTCATGTAAGAGACGAGTATGAAAACATCGTGTATGACTGGAGCGGTGATTTGACAATTGATACGGGGGGCACCGATGAATCGGCAACGGTTGACGGTGAAGACCTTCCGCGTACGCTGCCCCTGGAGGAGGGGAGAGAAAATTATACGGTCAGGTTCTTTTCCGCCGGTCCGGGAAGAGAGATTAACGTGGATGCTGAAGGCCTTGATTCTGCTTCAAGAGGGGGTATTACCGTGCTGCCGGGTTCTCTTTCTCATTTCGGTGTTGAACTTGACGGCATATCCGAAGAGGGAGCTGTAAGTGTCGGCAGGGCGCTGGATTTAACCGTTGAGGCTCAGGACGAGTACAACAACAGGGTAACCGGTTATGTTTCTACGGTTACCTTTTCTTCGGATGATTATCTTGCTTCCCTCCCCGGTCTTTCTGAGTTTGAAGAAGAAGACGCGGGCCGCATAACCTGGACTGACGGGGTTGTTTTTAATTCCACCAATACCGCTGAGGGATGGAGAGTAAGCGTAACGGATGAAAACACGGGAGAGTCCGGCGAGTCAGAGAATGTAAGGGTTCTGCTGCCGCCCCGTACAACAGTTTCAATGCCCTATGACGGATACAGGGACTGGTCCGTTGATACGGCTTCGGGAACAGCAGTTCCGCACAGCCAGGAGTTTGCCGAGGTTGAAAATGTGGAAATGCAGATTAAGTGCGTTCAGGGAGGGGACCGTGAGGGCCTTTACTGGAGAGGCGGCACATCCTGGGGGGATGCCAGGTGGAGGGACGTAGAGTATGACCCGGAGACTGAGGTTTTTCACAGGAGCGACCTTCCTTCGTGGGATAATCTTGATGAATACGGAAATGCTGTTTATGAGTTCTATTTCCGCTCCTACGATTCTCTTGGCGGCACGGAGTCTGTGCGGGGCCCGTACCGTTTTTATAACGACCGGGGTTTACCGCTTTCAGAGATTGACTCTCACGATGACGGGGGAAATTACTCTTCAATAAGTGAAATCAGCGGAGATTCCCGGGACCCGGGGGATTTCTCAAATATAACTAACGTGCAGGTGAAGATAAGCTATATTGACGAAGGAACAACCTATTACTGGAATCAGGATCTTCAGGATATGGTTACCGGGAAGGTTTATAACGATACCACAGAGGCCACAGGAGACGGATTCGGAAACGACCCCGCCCACGACTGGTATTTCAGCGCGGAAGACGTGGACTGGCAGAACCAGAAGGAACATTCAATAAAGAGCAGGGCCTTTGATGAGGCCGGAAATGTCCAGGACCCGGTTTCGGAAATAGTTATAACCTACGATACCGATACCCCGGTTTCAGAGATAGAAAACCCGTCAGAAGGGGATGTCTTAAACGAATTAATCCAGATTTCCGGTACTGCCGAAAATTTATTTGGAGTGGAAAAGGTTGATATAAGGATAGAGAAGGACGGGCAGTACTGGGACGGACAGGAGTGGGGAGAAGAAGAGTGGCTTGAGGGAGCTGCCGGTAATTTTACGGATTCCCAGGTTGAGTGGGATTTTTCAGTTCCGGGTGAGCCGTTTGAGGAAAACACCCAGTACTATCTTACCTCCCGCGCAGAGGATACTGCGGGGAATATTGAGACTTCCGGGGATTTCACCGAGGTTATGTTTATTTACGATACAGTTTCTCCTACGGCTACTGTAACTTCGGTTTCTGATGGTGATGCGGTGAACTGGGAATTTGAAGGAGTAACAGGGGATGCATACGATTTAAATGACGTGATAAGCGTTGAAGCGGCTCTGAGGCGCGACCCCGAGGCGTGGTGGGACGGATCGGCATGGAGCACTGATTTTGAGGATATGGAATGGATTGAAGCGGAAACAGAGGACGGCTATGAAACATGGAGCCTTCCGGGAATTGAGTGGGAAGACGGATGGATGCATCAGCTCTGGTTGAGGGTAGAGGATACCGCCGGCAATGTAACGGCCTACGATTCGTATTATGATGATGATATTGAAAATAATAATAACTATATTCTTTCATTCAGATATGATGAATCAACGCCGAGCGCGTCTGTGGAGTACCCGCCGGATGAGTCGTTTCACAATGAAATGGTGGAAATGATAGAAGGGGAAGCTCATGACCCCACGCCGGGAAGCGGCGTAAGAGATGTAAGAATAAAAATTCAGCGTTCAGACGGGCAGTACTGGAATATTGAAGCCTGGGGAGGGGATCTGTCGATTGTTGCCGATTATGATTATACGCTGGGAGAATGGGAGTATGAGCCTGAAGCGCTTTCTGTTTTCTATGAAAACCCCCGGGAGACTTATTATCTGTATTCCCGTGCGAGAGACTGGGCCGGAAATATAGAGCCCTGGGAGCTTAAATCGGTTTTTCATTACGATGTGGTTTCTCCTACAAGTTCAATAACCTATCCCGCAGACGGAGAGTTTTATGCTTTTTCCGAACCGTCTGAAATCCGGGGCGGAATGCATGACGGCTATTCCGGCATTGATTTCGTGAAGGTAAAAATATCCTCCGGTTCTTACAGTTGGGACGGGGAGACATGGATTCAAAATGATGCGGAGTGGCTTGATGCTGATTTGCATACATCCAGCTGGACATTAACGGATGTTCCCGCCTGGTCTGATGCCGCCGAGTACGAGGTTACTACATACGTTGAGGATAAAGCGGGTAACGTCCAGGTTTCCACCCCTGCAGTTTCTTTTGTGTATGACGATAGTGAGCCTTATTCGCATGTGAATACACCGCTTGACGGCAGGATGTATGAGTCACTTGAGGTTGTAAAGAGCACGGCTGCGGATGATGTTTCGGGAGTTGACTATGTTGAAATGGCGGTGAGACAGGACTTCGGAGAAGAGATGTGGTGGGATGCCCAGGCATCCACGTGGAGTGAAACCGAAACCTACAATGAAACCGAAGTTGACGGAGAGTTTAACCAGCTGGATGTATCGGACATTGAATGGGAGGATGACAGGCATTATTATGTATATGCGAGAGCCGTAGACAATGTCGGTATTCAGGAGTCCCATCCCTCTCAAAGCAGATTCAGGTTTGTAAAACCCGCCGAATATCTTTCACTGGAAATGATAGACGGCTCTGACCTTGACGGGCAGGTTCTTACCGCCGGCGAGGCTGTTGATATACGTGTAAGGGCTTTAAACGAGGAAGAGACGAGGGCGCTGGGTTTTGAGGGGGAAGTAACATTTAATACCGATGAAGACTCCGGGGAATGGGAGCTGCCGGAAGATTATACTTTTACGCTTGAGGATGAGGGGTTGAAGGAGTTTGAGGGCGGCCTTGTTCTGAAGAAGTCCGGCAGCTGGTCTGTGGAAACAGCTCCTTCGGAAGGCTCTATACCCCAGGCGGATGAAAATGCTGTTACTGTAGAAAATGCTGATATAGAAAAGGTGAGGCTTGACAATCTGCCTTCAGCTGAAACAGCCGGGGTGGAGATGAGCCCCAGGGTCAGGGTTTACGACGGCCTCTGGGGGGAGTGGGGTAATATTGTGGAGGATTATGAGGGGACAGTTGAATTTGCTTTTCCCTCTGAAGAGGACCCGCAGGCAACACTGCCCTCGAGCAGGGAATTTACCGCGGAAGACGCCGGAGAGGTTACTTTTGAGGATGAGCTTATCCTCCGGACTGTCAACCAGCAGGGATGGGTTGTAAGAGCGAGAGACACCTCCTCTCCCGGTGAATTGTATAGTGACGAAGAGGTAATTATCGGCCCGGCAGGAATCGATAACTTTGTCTTATCCGGGCTTGGCGAGCCCTATGTTGCGGGGACAAGCACAGGCATAACGGTGGAGGCCAGGGATGAATTCGGAAACAGAAAAACCGATTACACGGGAGAGATAACTTTTGATACCGATGACGAGCGCGAAGAGGTTCTTCTTCCGCAGGATTACGCCTTCACCGCCGGAGAGGGGAAAGATAACGGAATACACTCCTTTGAAGCAGATTACGATACAACGACAGTAAGGCTTATTGCAGCTGCCGAAGAAAGGCTTGTGAGGGTCAGGGATGTGAATTACGGACACTGGCAGGGAACAGCGACCGTTAATGTGATAGCGGCCGAGAGGACAGAGTATGAGGTGACTATGTCAACCGAGGTTGATGCCGGCGTTGTTGAGAGCATAACGGTGCGGGCGGTGGATGAGTTCGGAAACCTTGATGAAACCTGCAGCGACCCGCTTGAGTTTTATACAAATAATCCGGATGTCAATGAAGAGCGTTCGCTGCCTTCCGCGGGACAGAACCTTATTAACGGGGAGAGGACATTCTCGGATAGTGTCACCCTTGTCAGGTCTTCGTGGACGGCGCAGGGTGAAGTTACCTCTCCCTGGTATGTGGGCGCAGAAAATATTGAAGACACCTCCGTTTACGGCGAGCAGGACGGGATAAGGGTTAATCCTTCAGATGCCGACAGCTTCAGCGTCACCGGGATAGATTCGCCGAGGAGCGCCGGGGAGAGTGATACATTCCATGTGACCGCTCTGGATGAATACGGAAACAGGGTTGTTCATTATTCGGATACCGTCACTTTCGATTCAAATAATGATGACTGGACGGTGGAGCCGGCCACATACACATTTGTTCCCCAGGAAGATTTTGGAAGAAGGCTCTTTACATCGGTTGTTTTCCGGGAATCAGGTGAGGATTTTTACCTGAGAGCATACCAGAGCGACCCCTATGATAATCAAATCCAGGGGCAGCAGTACCCGATTACGGTTGAGTCTGCGTCATTTGATTCCCTTTCAATTTCGGGTATTGAGGATCCCCAGAGGGTTGGTTATGTAACTTCCGGCGTTGAGGTTTACGCTATGGACCAGTTCGGTAATATATTTGAAAACTACGTTTCCACGGTTTCCTTCAGTTCTCCTTCGGGCGCTGATATTGAGGTTTCTCCCTCGCCTTATAATTTTAAGCCGGAAGATGAGGGCTCGGCGGAATTTTCGGTCGGGATTAATACAGCGGGGGATGACCATACGGTCAGGGTTTATGATACCCATGATACGGACAGATACGGAGAGCAGTATGGAATTACCGTGGTCACGGCTCCCGTATCTTATGCCGTTATACCCCAGCACGGGGAACATACCCGTCCGCTTGAGGAAATATCGGGTGTGGCATCCGCTTATGAACCGGCTCATGTAACGGCTGCCGAGATAAGGCTCAAGTACGTTGAGGGAGATGAAAATTATGAGGGCCGGTACTGGGGCGGCGGGGGTTCATGGGTAGAAGATGAAGACAGCTGGCGCTCCCGCGAAGGTGATGAAAACTTCAGCGGCGGTGTTCCGGGTTTATGGAGGCTGGAAGAGGAGTCGCAGGCAGCCAGGTACCGGCTTGAGACAAGGGCCTTTGATTCTCTGGGTTCCACTGAAACGGTTACGGATTATATAGAGTTCTGGGTTGATGCCGGCGCTCCCCAGACAGATATAACTTTTCCGGATGGAGAATATGTAAATGAAAAACCGATTATTGAGGGAACGGCTGTAGACAGGGGGGAAATATCGGACATAACGGCTGTAGATATTGCATTGAAGCATATTCAGGAGGGGACCACATATTACTGGGATAACGATGAAGATGAATGGACGCAGGAACATGTATGGAACGAGGCGGATCCGCTGGGAGAGGATTTTGATTCCCCCAGTGAGCAGTGGGTGTGGGATGCAAGCGATATAGACTGGGAGGACGGCCTGGAGCACTGGGTTTACACACGCGCTCATGATGCTGCCGAAAATGTTGAAGAGCCTGTTCAGACGCGTATAGTCTATGACACCCAGGTGGGTGTTTCGGTTGTTGAGCAGCCCGCGGGAGCCCCGCAGAACTATAACCAGATGGAGCTTATATACGGTAATGCTTATGACGAACAGGGTGTGGATTATGTTGACATTACTGTTTTTGACGGTTCATATTATTTTGATCCGGAAGACGGTGAATCAGGGGATTTCAGTTCTCCGGAAAAAATATGGATAAGGGCCTCCGGAGATGATGAGTGGTCCTGGGATTCTTCGGGTGTTGACTGGGAGAGCGGCGAAGAGTATACAGTGAAATCAAGGATGACCGACCTTGCGGGAAACCCCGAGGATACCGCCTCAAAAGAGGGCATCTCCTTCATTTATGATACCGAGCCTCCGGAAACTTATGTTGAATATCCTCAGATGGATGACAGCATAAATGATTCGACTCATACCTTTACTGTTTCAATAGCGGCGCAGGATGAATTTTCGGATGTGAGCAAGGTGGAGCTTGTGATTCAGATGGATGAAGAGGAATACTGGACGGGCGACGGATGGACTATGGAGGAAATCCCGTGGCTGGAGGCAGAGGTTCATTCTTCCTCCTGGTCATATACCGGGGTGAATATGGGCGACGGTCATGACCACAGGGTATGGGTAAGGGGTTACGACGATGTTGAACCTTCGGCGAATGTCGAGCAGGTTTACGAAAGCGATATTGAGGATGCCCAAAATTATGACACCGTTTTCAGGTATGATGTAACTGAGCCGGTAAGCGGTATAACCATGCCGGTTTCCGGGGAGGCGTATAATGTAATGATTGACACGTTTACAGGAACTTTTATTGATCCCAATTACGGTTCGGGGGTTGAAAGGGTTAGGATAGCCGTAACGAGGAATTTAAACGGTGAGATACAGTACTGGCGGGGAGACAGGTGGGGCGGCTTTTCACAGCGCTCGACTAATCTTACCGAAGAACAGGTTGGGGAGCATACTCCCGGGGAATTTGAGTATTACATACCTGATAAGGGCGAATTTTACGATACTGACGAGATGGAATACTATGTACACACGAAAGCCAGGGATTTTGCCGGTAATTATGAAGACGGGGAAGAAAAATGGAGTGTTGTTAAGTCCACATTCATATATGATGTTGTAGTGCCGGAAGTGGCGGTATCAACCCCCGCCCACCAGGGACATTACAATGAGCTTTCTCATATAGGCGGAACCGCTTACGATGAATTTTCCGGAATGGATTATGTTGATGTAAGAATTTCCGAAGGAGAGATGTATTTTGACGGTGAAGAATGGACGGAAGAACCCGGGAATTGGCACCTGGCGGAGGGTAGCCAGGAGTGGACTGTAACGGAGCTTCCACAGTGGGAGGACGGCTCCATTTACAGTGTGGAGGCCAGGGCAAGCGACAGGGCCGGAAATTATGAGGTGTATATTTCAACCTTTGTCTTTGATGTCTCGGTACCCACCGCCACCATTTCTTCCCCTTCCGGAAGTCCTGAATACACATCCGAGACGCTGCCTGATTATTTTTCGGGTGAGGCTGTCGATGCCGCTCCCGGAGAGGTGGAAAAAGTCAGGGTGGCTCTTTATAACGATACTATGAGTCAGTGGTGGGATGCCGGTGAAGAGACCTGGGTGGGTTCTCGCGTCTGGTATGATGCTGACGGCTCCGAGGAGTGGCAGTGGCCGCTTGCCGGAATCGACTGGATTGACCCGACGGAAAATCACAGGCACATTTTTTATGCTGCAGCTGTTGACAGGGCAGGGAATGTTCAGTCTTTCGAGGCGGCATACGAAGAGGCGTTCTTTTTCCAGGGGGATCTTCCCATCACGGAGATATCTCAGCCTGTTGAAGGAGGGTACTATAACGTTGAGAGCGCGGGGCTGAGATCAATAGAAGGCTCAAGCATATATGCGAATATGGTTGAAGTCAGAATTCAGAGGCTTTCGGACGACAGATACTGGAATCAACAGGATGGCGAGTGGGTATCGGATTCGCAGGAGTGGAACCAGATTGACGAAAGAGACCCAGACGGGGATAGCTGGTCCCTTACCCTGTCCACCTATGCTTTTGAAAGCGGTCAGGAGTATCTTGTTACATCGCGCGGATGGAGCGATTTGATGAATGAATACGAACAGGACTGGGATGATAAGGCTTCAACCAACAGGGAATTTATTATAGACCTTGATGACCCTTATGCAGAGGTAACATCGCCTTCCCACGGAAGTTATCACAGGGAGGCTGCGGAGATTTCCGGCGAGGCCCATGATGAGCTTGCCGGGGTGAGAGAGGTAAGGGTGAGAATAAGGGATAATGAAAGCCCTCCGAACTACTGGCATGCAGTTGAGAGTGAGTGGATAAGCGATGAACCAAAATGGTCAACCGCCGCATATTCGGGAGGAGATTGGGTATTTGAGAATGTTCCCGAATGGGAGCACGGCAGGCAGTACAGGGTTACGCCCAGGGCGTGGGACGATATAAATGAGGGAACCGGCATGTTCAATGAATTTACCGGAGAAGAGATATCGTTTATATATGATGTTGTGGCCCCGACTGCCGCAATAACGAATCCGGAAGACGGAACTTTTCCAAGCGAGCTGCTTGAGATAACCGGCACCGCGGTTGATGATTTCGCCCTGGAGAAGGTAAAACTGCAGATACAGAACCTGGATACGGAGAATTATTACCGGGACGGCGGATGGTACACCTCGGAAAGATGGATGCTTGCAGAGGGAACAACCGACTGGTATTACAGTAACGTTCCTTCCTGGTCTGACGGCACTTCATACGCGGTGAGAGCTAAAGCCATTGACAAGGCCGGTTCCACCTCTACGATTAAAGAGTCCGGAATAATATTTGACGAGAGTCCGCCGGAATCGTATATAACTCAGCCTGATCCGGATTTGAGATACGTAACCGAGATTGATGTTGTTGGAGGCACGGCCTATGATGAGATAAGCGGGGTGTCTTCCGATGCCGTTGAAAATCTTATAGTTAATCTTTCTGCCTCTCCCAATGAGTATTACATAGGAGGCGGAGAGTGGAGCGAGGACCCTGATTCCTGGCAGCCTACTTTAGGTGATGAAACCCCGGGAGGAGATTTGCAGTCATGGGATGCTGATTATCTAATCCCGCAGTTTAAATCCGGTAATGAGTACAGGTTTAAGTCCAGGGTGACTGCAGACAGGGCTGTACCGCCAAACGTGGAGGAAGAGGCATTCTCTTTTGATGTAGTTTTTGATACGGTTGCGCCGGTAAGCAGCGTTGAGTATCCCGCTGACGGCGCCGACGAAAGGGAGGTCAGCCGGATAAGCGGAACCGCATGGGATGACTGGTCTTCGGAGAATGACGACTGGCCGGATTACCCGCTTGAACTTGAAATAGAGGCACTTCCCGGCTCGGTATGGGAAGAATCGGAATATTATACGGGCTCCTCCTGGTCAACCTCAACGGCTGTGGTTTATCCGGAGGTTTACACTTCTTCCTGGACCTACAGTTTTGACGCTCCGATGGATACCGGCAGGGAGTACCGCCTTACCCCGGTTATTACCGACAGCGCCGGAAATGTGCAGGAAGATATAGAGCAGACGGTATTTCTTTTTGACGATGAGCCTCCCCAGGTAGATGTGGCATCTCCCGTGGGAAGTACAAATACGGCTCCTTCCACTATATTCGGAGGGGTTCAGGATTACCCCGAGGCTCCGCTGAGTAATGCGGGCGTTAGTGGAGTTAACCTTAAAATAGAAAATCTTAATACAGGTGAATACTTTGACGGCGAAGAGTGGCAGTCAGAGGAGTTTTTCTTTGATATATTCTCAACCCAGTGGTCCTATGATGTCCCTGTTCCCACCGAGACATGGTCGGACGGGGACCTGTACCGGATAACAGCCAGGGCTTATGACTGGGCGGGAAATGTTCAGGAGTCGGATTTTGTAACTTTCAGGTATGACATAACGCCGCCGGAAACGTCGGTTTCGCTGCCGGAAGAAGAGTATTACCCTGAGGGAGAACCTTCGTTATTAAGCGGAGACGCGGAAGATCCGGGAGCGCCGGAAGAGGGTTCCGGAATGGAGAGTGTTGAACTCAGGATTATAAGGGATGACGGACTGGAATATAATCCCGGGCACACCGACACATGGGTTGATTCGGTTACTTACGGCGAGCAGTGGCTGCAGGCGGATTATTCTGCGGGAAGCTGGTCATATGAGGTTCCCTCCTCGCCGTGGCCGTGGGAGGACGGCAGGGAATACTCTGTCCGGTCAAAGGCATATGACAATGCGGGAAATTATGCGGTAAGTCCGTCGTCGGCAGTTTTTATATATGATACGACTGAGCCCGATTCGGAGGTGGTCTTCCCTGCGGACGGTGAAGATTTAAATGAAAACCCGACTGTGATTGTAGAATCGGCAGATGAGATGCCCGGCAGTGTAGATGAAACCTTTATAAGGCTGGAGAGGGAGGACGGTCTTTTCTGGAGTGATTCCGAAGATGAATGGGGGGAGGAAGAATACTGGAATGAGGCCTCAAGAATTTCGGATTGGGAAACCGGCGGTGTAAATTATTCTTCCTGGAGCTGGTACGGTTCGGGTTCATTTGCCTGGGCAGACTGCGTGGAGTATATTGTAAGCGCTTATGCGGTGGATAGTGCGGGAAATGAATCCCAGGTGAGCGCTGAACACCGTTTCAGGACCGACTTTACTCCGCCGGAAAGCCGCGTTTCTCTTCCGGAAGATGGAGAATATTATTCATCGCTGAACATTCTGGAGGGCAGCGCTGAAGACGAGGACTCTGACGCAAACCCGTCAGGTGTGGATTTTGTAAGGGTGCAGATACAGAACCTGGACACCGGGGAGTACTGGGCCGGTGAAACTGACCGATGGCAGAGCGTTCAGACATCGAGGAGCGCGGAGTACGAGGATGGGGAGTGGAGTTATACCGACGGCAGGATAGGAGACGACCGGGCATGGACAAGCGGAGCGCACTATGAAATTACGGTATGGGCTCAGGATAATGCCGGAAATCTGGAATCCACAACAAGTTTAAATACCGCAGATTTTTATTTTGACGATACCCCGCCGGTTTCAGAGATTGAAGCGCCTATAGACGGGGCAAGCTACAGCGGGTTTTCGCAGTTTTCCGGAACTGCCAGCGACGAAGAATCGGGAGAGCACCCGGCCGGGGTCAAAGAAGTGGATTTGAGGGTTAAAAGACATACGGATGGCCTTTACTGGGACGACGGTCAGCAGGACTGGGTGGGGTCGGAAACCTTTAATACCGCTGAGGGAGATGAAAGCTGGCATATGGATATTTCCGAAGAAGCGTGGGAGGGGCTTTCCGGGTCGTCCGTTACGGTAAACTCCCGCGCAGCGGATAATGTGGAAACACCTTATTCAAATATTGAGGTTGATTTCTCAACTGTGACGTTCTGGATTGATAATGTACCGCCGCTTTCTGAAATAGATAAACCGGAATTTGAGAATATAGAGACCGGGGTTCCGTTTTACAGCGGAATCGATTCTATCTCGGGAACTGCATGGGATGATATCGAGGTGGAGCGAACGGAGATAAGCATAGAGAAATACGATTCCGATTATGCATGGGATGATTCACAACAGGACTGGGTTTCAGAGAGCGAGAACTTCTTCCAGGCCGCCGGAAGAGGCGTCTCCCCATGGAGCTATGAATTGCCGCTGGGGACTTCTGCGTGGACCAGCGGAGAGCGCTACAGGGTTAGAAGCCGCGCAGTGGATACCACGGATTTTTATCCGAATGTACAGGAAGAGCCGGATGTAAAGTATTTTATTTTTGACAATGTGGCTCCGAAAGCCACAATAACACTTCCCGAAGATGACAGGGGCTATGATGCTACCTATGTTGAAGATGCCCGTATAGAGGGAACAGCCACGGATGAACACAGCGGCCAGGAAAGCGCCGGTGTGGATTACGTTGAAGTTTCTCTTCAGGAGACGGAAGACGGGTACTGGTGGGACGGGGGAGAAGACCCGGACAGCTTTAACATAAGTTCTCAGGATGATGCCTGGCATGAGGTGGAGGGAACTGATTCATGGTCGGTTGATGTGGCATCCACCGTGTGGACTTCAGGGGTGATTTATCGTGTGGTCGCCCGGGCGGTCGACAGGGTTGAAGAAGACCCGAATGTTGAAACAGATTTTGAAACGGGGCGCAACGAAAATGTGTTTGCCATAGATTACCTGCCGCCGGAGACCTCTTTTACGGAGCCTTATGACGACGCTTTTTACAACGCTACCACAAACCGGCTCGATTCAATTTATGGAACGGGAACCGATGATGCCTCGGGAATTCATGTAACATCTATCACAGTTTACAATATTGATGAAGAGCAGTACTGGAACGGTTCTGTATGGCAGTCTTCCGAAAGGTGGCTTACCTGTGATATTACCCAGGAGTACGAAGACGGCCGCCAGTGGGAGTGGGAATACAATGAGCTTCCGGAGAATTGGCCCAGCGGCGAAGAACTGAGGGTAAGGGTCAAATCTGCAGACAGAACCGGAAATGTAGAGCAGGCTCATTCCGTTATTTTTACGGTTGATTCCCTGCCCCCGGAAAGTGAGGTTGTTTATCCCGGAGATGGGTATTATGTGGGGCATCTTTCAGAAATTGAAGGAACCGCCGTGGATGATTTTGCCGGGGTGGATCCGGATGGCGTTGAAATAAAAATAAGGGATGTAACCAATCCGGAAGATATCCGCTATTATGACGGCTCTGCATTCACAAGTGTAGGGGAGGGGGAAGAAATATGGCTGAGCGATGTTTCAGTTTCAACACCGAGCTGGTACTTTTCCATTCCCGACTCGAGATGGTCCAGCGGCCGGCGCTACGAAATTATTCCGCGTGCGGAGGATTTAGCTCAGAACCTTGAATTTGAATTCTCTACATCTACATTTATATATGACCGCCAGCCCCCCGAGTCTGAGGTTGAGTATCCCGTGGAGGATGATTATCTCAAGGAACTTTCTTTAATAACCGGTACGGCTACGGACCATCCGCAGGGAACCCATAACGGGGTACAGCTGTCCTCTGCCGGAGTGAGGGATGTTGAAATAAGGATAATTGATGAGACGGCAGAGACATCCTGGAGCGGTTCATCCTGGAGCGCTACGGGCGAATACTGGCTGGAGGCTTCAGGTGCCGAAAACTGGGATTTTGAGTTCAACGATGACGACTGGGTAAGCAATCATAGGTACAGAATTGAAACGCGAGCAACCGATAATGTTGAAACCCCGCAGCCTAATATAGAGAGCGAAATAACCGGCAGGAGTTTTGTCATTGATAAGAGTTCCCCCACGGATGTTAAGGTGGAGAGCCCGGAGGGTGATTACAAGGAGCGGCCCTCTGAGATATCGGGTACCGCTGCGGATGATACGGGAGTGGAGGAATCTGGGGTTGAAGAGGTCCTGGTTGAAGTAAGGGACGTGGATTCCCCGGGAAGCCCCTGGTGGAACCCCGAAACTGAAGATTGGGAGCAGCAGGAGCACTGGATAGAAGCTGAAGTAAGCGAGCCGGACTGGACTCTTAATATTTCCACGGATGCATGGACAGACGGAAGGGAGTACCGCCTGAGGGCGGAGGCTGCAGACGGCGCCGGTAACCGCGCCATGTCCGGATACGCCTATTTTATATTTGATGAAACCCCGCCGGAGAGTTTCGTCTCTTCTCCGGTTGACGGGTATTTTTATACAGATGGGGAACCGGAAGTACTATACGGAACAGCCACTGACAACAGAAGCGGAGTTACCGATGTGGAAATCAGGCTGATGAAGCTGACCGGCCCCGATGCCGGGAGGCACTGGTCGGTTGAAGATGAGTCATGGCGGCCCGCGGGAGAGGGTGAGATATGGTCGCAGGCTCTCCTGAGCGGCTCGAATCCGTGGAACTGGGAGGTTTCTTCGGATGATCTTCCCGAATGGGAGGACGGAATAGAATACCTTGTTGTTTCACGGGGAGAGGACGCTGCGGGTAATATCCAGGATGTTTTTGAAACCGGCGTTTCCTCAAATACCTTTATTTATGATACAACTCCGCCTGAAGTTGAGATAACAACACCCACATACCATGTCAACTACCCGCCTGTCATCAAGGGAGAGGCATGGGATGATCCCCCGGGAATAGTGACCGAGGTAAGGGTAAGCATAAGAAGGCAGGATAATGTTTACTGGGACGGAGAAGATTGGGATGAGGATAATGAGGGGTATGAACACTGGCTTGTCGCAGACGGCACAGATGAATGGATTTACGATGGCGTCAGTGAGCAAAACGGGTGGATTAATGAGATCGAGTATGACATTACCGCCAGGGCAAGGGATGATGCTGGCAACTGGTCGGATATCACTCCCGCGGAAACATTTATATACGATGAAACCCCGCCGGTATCGGAGGTTACAAGCATTGAAGACGGAACTTATTACAGAACGGTTGGCGGGGATAAAATAGAGGGAACTGTATCCGACGGCTCCGGAAGCGGGGTTAACCCGGGTGAGGTTGATATACAGATTTATGATGAAACTGCCGATAAATACTGGAGGGGTACGGTGGGAGAGTGGGACGGAAGCGAGCGCTGGCGCAGCGTGAGTGTGGATGGTGATGAATGGGTATATACCGGGCTTCATCCGGATGACGCTTCATTTACAAGCGGGCACATATACCGCATCCGGGTGAGGGCCGAAGACCTGGCGGGCAATATAGAAGATCCGGGTGAGGGTATAACCTTCACGTTTGACGATACAGCTGCGCAGTCGGTTATAGAGTGGCCCGAAGAGGAAAGCTACTCCTCTTTAACTTATGTAGCCGGGAGCGCCAGCGATGAAGAATCGGGAGAACACCCGGCCGGGGTTGATTTTGTGGAGGTCAGGATAACAGGTGAGGATGAGTACAGCTACGATGCCGATTTGAATGAATGGACATATGAGGAGAGCTGGAATTTAGCCGAAGGAACAACCCAGTGGCAGTTTATCCCGGAAGATATTTCCTGGGAATCAGGTGTTGCCTACAGTGTAAACTCCAGGGCCTATGACAATGTGGATTATCCGGATGCAAATGTGGAGGTTGAGTTCTCTACGGTTACTTTCATATTTGACGATGTTCCGCCGGAGACCGGGGTTGTCAGCCCCCAGCATCTTTCATACCGCAGCGATATAAAATCTGTTTCCGGCACCTCCATGGATGAAACCACCGGGGTTGATAAAGTTGAAGTGATGATAGAAGCCCGAAGCGGACCTCATGAAAATAAAACCTGGGATGAGGGGTCTTCAACCTGGACAGCCTCCGAATCCTGGAACACCTATACTTCAGGGCAGCTTCCGTCCTCCCCCATGACTGAAGCCGAATGGAAGTGGGAAACGGCTGCGGGCACCGCGGCTTTCCGAAGCGGAGACAGGTATGATATCTATGCCAGGGGATATGACAGAACAACATACGATTCCAACATAGAAGATCCGGCAGAAGATGGAGTAAGGTTTTATTTTGATAATGTCGCTCCTGTTTCCGTTACCACTTTCCCGGCAGCGGGGCTGGGATACGGTTATCTTGAAACGGTTTCCGGCACGGCGAGCGATGACCACAGCGGAATATACCCGGCGGGTATAGATTCCGGCGGTGTTGAGATAGCTGTCAGACAGGACCCGCCCGCCGGAGACTGGTGGGACTGGGAAGAAGGGGATTTTGTCGCTGATTCTCCCGATTACGATACCGCTTTTTATGAAGAGGGAGAGTGGAGCGCAGATGTTTCTACTGTAAGCTGGGTTTCCGGGATTGAGTATCTTGTTCGCTCCCGGGCATCCGACCGGGCTGAGCCGGCAAATGTTGAGTCAGAGTTTACCGATATAACTTTCTTTATGGATACAGAGCCGCCTGTTTCGGAGTTTTCCAGGCCTCTTGACGGGGTTTCTTATAATGATTCGGATAACCGCCTCGAAGAGTTAAGCGGAACGGCTACGGATGACGCCAGTGGAGTCAAAAAAGTGGAAGTGGCCATATGGTGGGTTGAGGAAGGCCTTTATTATGATGGAAGCTCCTGGGAAGACAGGTCAGAGGAAGATTACCTGTGGCTTCCTGCAGAGGGAACCACCGACTGGAATTACACTGATATCCCATCGTGGGATTCAGCCCAGACATACAGGGCCTATTTAAGGGGTCATGACCTTACCGATTTTCCCGGCGCCAATATTGAAGATCCGCATAAGGTTGAGTTTACGGTAGACATAGAACC
Source organism: Bacteroidales bacterium (assembly GCA_003550725.1). Classification (GTDB taxonomy): domain Bacteria; phylum Bacteroidota; class Bacteroidia; order Bacteroidales; family UBA7960; genus PUKZ01. Next base: position 17,582 of record PUKZ01000133.1, read on the forward strand.
TCCTGAGGCCGAAGTATCAATTCCCGATGACGGGGAGTTCAGGAGTTATCTTGACGGGATACACGGAACTGCCGCCGACGATTTCAGCGGCGTCGAGAATATAGATATCAGGATTTACGACAGGGCTGCGGAGAGGTACTGGGGCGGCGCGGTGTGGGAGCCGGGTTCAACATGGATAAACGTGGAGGAAGATATTGACCCTGAAGAGCTTCATGTTGATTGGGATTATAACATAAACGATGAAGAGTGGACATCGGGCCATACATATGATATTAATGTCAGGGCGGAAGATCACGCCGGCAACATACTTACAGAATACTCCACGTTTACATTTTATTATGACAGTGAGCCTCCTGTTTCTTCATCCGCAAAGCCCCTTGACGGAGGGTACTACGATACGCTTGAAAATATTTATGGCTTTTCTTCCGATATGCCAGAGGGTGAACATGAAGATACCGGTTTTAGCCTTGTGAATTCGGGGCTTGAAGAGGTGGAGCTCAGGATTTATGACACTGAGGAAGAAGAGTACTTTACCGGCTCCGGGTGGGTTTCCGACAGCGATATGTGGGTTGCAGCCTCAGGAACCCAGAGCTGGAGTTATTCAATAGATTCCGGAGAGTGGACCTCGGGGCATGAATATATTCTTAATATAAGGGGTACGGACAGAGCAGGTAATGTGGAGGTTGATTTTTCAAGCACCACATTTTATGTTGATACCGAAGCACCGTCTTCTTCAATTGCTGATCCGGACCCCGGTGTATCTGAAGGAAACTCTTTTAACCATATACCCCATATCGGCGGAACTGCCCAGGACGAACCTCAGCAGCTTGAATATTCCGGGGTTGAAAAAGTGGAAATACTGCTGATAGACAGGACGGATTCGGATAACCTTCTTTACTGGAACACGGAAGAGTGGACCTCAACGGAAACCTGGATAAGCGCTTCGGGAGGAGACAGCTGGATTTATGAAATTGAGAATCAGGAGGATGTATGGACAAACGGCCATGACTACCGCCTGCGCTCCCGTGCCGAAGATGGAGCGGGGAATATTGAGTCTCCGTCCTCCGGCAAGTATTTTTCCTATGATGATGAGGCTCCCGAATCATTTGTTTTATCTCCGCAGGACGGGGATTATGTAGGTCCCGGATTAAGTCTCATTCAGGGAGAGGCCCATGATAACAGGGCCGGAGTCAGCGAGGTTAGGGTGAGCATACGCGATGAGGACGGCATGTATTATTCCGCCGATACTCATGATTTTACCCAACCGGAGTTTGATTGGGACGAGGAACCGTATAACAGCGCCGAGCTTTTCTCCGGCGGCGGGTGGTCATTTGTAGTGGATCCGGATGTGTGGCAGGACGGTGAGAGCTATACGGTGGAATCCAGGTCCTATGACTCTTCAACTGACCTCACGGGAGATGATGAAACAAGGAATGCGGAGGAAGTGGAGGAGATGGTATCATTCATTTACGATGAGACACCTCCCGAATCGGATATAATTTATGTTTCAACCTCAGGACATCAGGTAACGGGAAGCGGCAGCTACTGGGGCTATACGAATATAGCTCCCGCGCTTGTCGGAGAGGCCTTTGATTACTCTCCGGGAGAGATGAAAAATGTTGAGGTCTGCATTGAAAGGCCTGACGGTCATTTTTGGGACGGGCAGGGATGGAATTCCCAGGAGGAGGTCTGGGTTGTGGCCTCTTCAACCGCTGCGGACTGGTCGGTGTGGAAGTCAACCGCCTCCGGATGGATAAGCGAGATTTATTATAAAGCCCGCTCCAGGGCGAGGGACAGGGCCGGAAATGTGGAATACGAAACGAATATATCCACGGTTAATTTTATGTATGACTACATTCCTCCGGTTTCAAGTGTTGAATCCCCCCAGGAAGGTGAATTCAGGAGAGTTGTTGACAGTGTCTCCGGTTCTGCCTCTGATACCGGCTCAGGTGTTTCCGAGGTCAGGGTTCTTATAAAGGATGAAACAGCGGGAGAATTCTGGAGCGGTCCGGCATTCGGCTGGATAAGTGAAGAGCCGGATTCCTGGCCTTCGGCTGATGATGTGTTCTGGAATTACAGCGATGGTATAGAAGACGAGGATTTCTACAACCCGGGCGCCGGCATTGATAAGTCCGGACACAGCTTCAGGGTGAGGGTGAAGGGATACGACTGGGCCGGAAATTTAGCCGAAGGCGAATATACGGAGTTTTTCTACGATAAGGCCCCTCCGAAATCGGAGGTTGAAATTCCTTCACAGGATTTTGTGAAAGAACTGGATGTTATATCGGGAACGGCCCGTGACCTTCCCGAATCCCCCCTGTTCAGCGCCGGTGTTGATTTTGTAGAAATACAGATTGTTGATAAAACAGAGAATGAATACTGGGACGGAAGTGAATGGACTGAAATACAGGAGGAAGCCGGCTATGTCACTGTTTCGGGGACTGAGGCCTGGAGCTATAATGCCGCCCAGCAGGGAATACAGTGGAAGCAGGCTCATGAGTATGAGATTATACCCCGCGCAACCGATCTTGCCGGAAATGTTGAGGAGGGAAAATCAGGCAGGGCGGAGTTTACCTATGATGAAGAACCGGCATCCTCGGTTATAAGCCAGCCCCAGCATAATGAATATCTTAACAAACTTGATGAGATAGAGGGAACAGCCTCGGGTTCCCCGGCTTCTGTAGAATCCGTTGAAATCTCTGTGGAAGACATAATAAATGATCTCTATTACGACGGAGAAAACTGGGTGGAAGATGAGAGCTGGATTCAGGCGGACTATACCGGGCCGGGATGGAGTTTTCAGCTGGTTTCCACGGAGGCCTTTACCGACAGCCACCGTTATTTCATAAGAGCAAGAAGCATAGACGAGGCGGGTAATGTAGAGCACGAGTTTGAAACCGGAACAAACAGAAACCGCTTCAGGTATGATATTACCGAGCCGGAATCTTACGTGAGCTATCCGCAGGACGGGGATTATCTTAATGAATTTAACTTGATAGAGGGAGGGGCAACAGACGATTACAGCGGGGTTGAGGCTGTTAAGCTGCGGATAATGAGAGATCCTGACGCCGAAGACCCCTATTACTGGACGGGCTCGGACTGGGACGAAGAGGAGGATTCCGTTCCGGCCGAAATTACATCCGGGGCGGAAGAAGAAAGCGCAGAATGGGAGTATGTCGATCTGAGCAGCTCTTCTCTCACAAGCGGGGTAAAATACCGTGTTGATGCCAGGGCTGAGGACGTGGCCGGAAATACTGAGGATTTTAAGCCCGGTTCGGAATTTATTGTTGATTTTATCGATCCGGTTACCCAGATAAACTGGCCTGTTGACGGAGATATCTATTCTCCGGCTCTCTCTACCTTTTCCGGTACGGCTGTCGATGAGGAAACTTTCGTAACGGATGTGGAGGTTTCCGTACGGAGGATGGACAGCGGCATCTATTACGACGGAACATGGGACAGCTATGAAAGGTACTGGCTTAGTGTCTCTACGCAGTCGCTCCCGGAGTGGAGTTTTGACAGGCCTTCTCTGTCTCACGGAGTGGAGTATGAAGTGGTAGCCAGAAGCTACGATGCGGCAGAAAATATGGATACGGTATATTCTACGGTAACTTTCACTTATGACTCTGCCGGGCCGGAAACCTCGGTTTTATATCCCGAAGACGAAGACATGCTTAATGAGATTCCGTATGTAGAAGGAACGATAGAAGATGAACCCGCGGGTGTAAAAGAGGTTCTTTTCTATATTCACGATAAGACAAACGGAAGATTCTGGGATGGCTCGGGGTTTGATGAAAGAGAGGATCCCATATGGCTGGCCATGCCCTCTGCGGCAATTGCGGAAGATATCTGGACCTATGAGGGAATAGAGCAGCAGGATTGGCTGGAAAACGGCGACGCTCTTTACAATATACGCGCCTACGGCGTGGATAACGTCGGGAATGAAGGGGCGTTGACATCAACGACTGCATTCACATTTGATGCAACCCCTCCTGTTTCTGCGGTTGAAACGCCCCAGGATGAAGACAGAATTAATTCATGGGATAATATAAGCGGAACCGCCTCGGATGATATGACCGGAGTGGAAAAGGTTTATATCAGGGTAAGGGAGGAATCCACCGATTATACCTGGGCCGGCTCATCTTTCACCTCGGGCGAAGACTGGGTTGAAGCCTCCGGTAAAAACGACTGGTCATATACCGCAATTCCTTCAGGTGAGCTTGCCAGCGGTGAGAGGTACCTAATAAATTCAATGGCAGTTGATAAGGTTCCCAACTGGGAAACGGAGTTTTCAACGGTAAGTTTTGTATGGGATGTTACAGGTCCCCAGGTGGAGATAACCTATCCCGCTGACGGCGCCGACCTTTATTCTCCCGGACAGATTGAGGGCACGGCGGAAGATGAATCAGGGGAGGTTGAAACTGTTGAGGTTAGGATACGCCGCACGAGAGATTCAAAATTCTTTGACGGAGATGAATGGGTTGAATCATCACTCAGCGAAGCGCCGTGGGTGGATGTCGGCAACACAGTCTGGCATTTCGGTGAAGGAGACTGGGGCTGGAGCGCCGATAATCATTATACGCTGTGGGCCAGGGCTCATGATGATATAGGAAATATTACTTCCCAGCCTGCAAGTGTTGAGTTTACGGTTGATCAGGATGCACCCGTAAGTGAGATAGAAAAACCGGCACACGGCGATATTTATCATTCTCTTGATGAGGTTGTGGGAACTGTGTATGATCCCGGGGATTATCCTTCGGGTGTTGACAGGGTTATGATAAAGGTAATGAGGGGTGATGATTACCTCCAGCAGGATAAGGAATCATGGGGCGGGGTTGTCTCATCCTTTACCGTTACGGGCGAATCCTGGTCTCTGGTTCTATCGACAGAGGCGTGGGATGACGGAGAAACATATAAGGTTCTGGCAAGGGCCTATGATAAAGCCGGTAATATTGAGGACGAAGGAGAGATTGGAGATCCAAACGCCCATGAGTTTACCATAGACCGCACCCTTCCCGAGTCCTACATAGAGGTCCCCTCCCACAAAGTAAATAATTATGACAATCTGAGCGAGCTTCATAGGATTGAAGGCTCGGCTTATAACGAATTCGGCATAAGCAGGGTGGAAATATCCGTAAACAGGGAGGTTGGAAACCGGTACTGGGACGGAGAGGGCTGGAGTATGGATGAAGAGTGGATTCAGGCGGAGCTGTCTCAGGATGCTACTTACTGGTGGTATGATGAGGTTGATTTTGATACCTCCGGGGATTACCTTGTAAGGAGTCGCGCTTATGATTACGCAATTCCTGAGAATGTGGAGGAAATTGGCGGCGAAGGTGAAAACAACCACCACAGATTTACCATAGATATGAGAGAGCCGGAGTCCGAGATTCTCGGTCCCACAAGCGGCGTTACTTTAAACGAATTGGCTGAAAGTGAAATATACGGAACGGCATCCGATGATTTAAGTGACATCCACCGCGTAATGGTTCGTGTATCGGATATTACAGAGGCGGAAACCTACTACTGGTCCCTCCAGGATTGGGGTGGTGGTCCCAGCGACTGGAACCCGGCCCGGATACCGGATCCCGGAAATGACCCGGAAGAATGGGACGGCGTAGGACTGGGAATAAATGACGGAAGCGGTGTATGGGAGTCGGATCATACATACAGGATTGAAACATATGCTATTGATTCAGCTACTCCGGAAAACATAGAGTCGGAATATTCCGAGACTGTCTTTACATTCGACGATGAGCCTCCGGTTTCGCAGGTCAGCTTCCCGGAAGACGGAAAACACTATAATTCTATCGGTCAGACAATACAGGGGTATGCTTACGATATTACCAGCGATGTTGAGGATGTTTATATAAGCATAAGGGAAGAAGGTTCGGGAATGTGGTTTGACGGGGTGGATTTTCAGGCACAGGAAAAAGAGTGGCTGGCTGCTGACCTGGAATCAGGAACAACCGGATGGAGCTATGTAAATGCGAATCTGTCATGGAGCGATAATGAGGTATATGTTTTCAGAACTTATTCCGTTGATACCATAGGAAACAGCAGCAAGTCGGAGCCTTCCGAAGAGGTTAAGGTTGTTTATGATGAAACCCCGCCGGTTTCGGAGATAACCCTGCCCCTGGATGAAAGCACGCAGGACAGGGACGCCCTTACGCTTCTTACCGGGGAAGCGCAAGACACATACCCGGGTCTTTTGGACAGTGTTGAAATATCCATAAGGATTGATGATTATCCTGAAGACGGGGATAATTATTACTGGGACGGAAGTACCTGGACTGACAGCGGTGAGATATGGCTGGATACAGGATTTGAGTCCGGAGAAGAGTCCGGCTCCTGGTCATATTCTTTTCCATCTGAGTCCTGGATTACCGGGCATGAGTACCGCATGAGGACCCGCGCCACGGACCTTGCGGGAAATACTCAGCCTGATCCGGATTCTTCGGACTATATAGTTGTTCTTCCGGCGAAGGGGTTCAATGTTACGGGAGTGGATGACCCTGTCACGGCAGGTGTGAGGCAGCATATCACGGTAGAAGCTCTTGACCGGGACGGACAGAGGGCCCTTACCTACGAAGGAACCGTAAGGTTCAGAACAAAAGACCCCGACGAAATAGCCGAGAGAGATGAGCGGCAGTGGGCTGAGGCAGATTTCCGGATAGACGGCGAAGATGTGGCTGTTGCCACCTATACTTTCGTTCCCGAGGAAGATGAGGGAATGGTTACCCTGAATAACCTCGTCAGGTACAGGACCGCTTCCGTTGATCCGGGTTCACGCAAGTTTCTGCTTGTCTATGATACCGAAGATACGGGGATTTACGGAGAGCAGGCAAATATAAATGTCGAGCCCGCTCAGGCTGAACAGCTTCAGCTTGTTCTGCCGGGTGAGGAAACACAGCCCGGTACTTCTGCCGGAAAAACCGGAGAACCCGAGAGTCAGACTGCGGGAGATGCCTTTCATATTACTGCCAACATATGTGATGAATACTGGAATGTTGTCTCTGATGCTGAAGATGAGGTGGATATAACGGCAACTGACCCGAATGAGTCCCAGCAGGGCAGTTTTGATATTACCGGTTCGCAGGACATACTCGTTACGATGGTGACTGCCGGCGACTGGCATTTAGAGGCGTCTTCACAGGAGTATGATGATTTCCCGGCAGGGCATGCGCAGAATAATCCTGTGGAAATAGAACCCGATACGCCTTCAAGGATGCAGATAATCTTTCCGGGTGAGGAGCCGGCTCCGGGAACGCAGACAGGTAAAACCGGGCAGCCTGAGGAACAGCCGGCCGGAACGGAATTTTCAGCGGATATACATGTGACAGACGAGTACTGGAATATGGATACTTCAACAACTGTATGGGCATCCTTTGAGATTACTGATCCTTACGGAGTAAAGCCGTCCAGCATACCCGTGACAGACGGGCACGGTGAGGCGCTCTTTGGAATGTACCAGGCGCGCCTGCAGACCGTAACCGTAATAAACGCTGATGGAGATTTGAGTGATGCGGAATCTGCGGTTCCGGTTGTGCCGGGTGAGGGAAACAGGCTGCAGGTTATTCTTCCCGGAGAAACGGCCCTTGAGGGTTCTTCCGAGGGCAAAGAAGGAGAACCCCATAGCGTTACAGCAGGCGAAGAGTTTGACGTAACGGTAAATCTCACCGACAACCGGTGGAATGTAAAAACAGACACATCCGCTTCGGTAAGTGTGGGAAGCAATGACCCCTACGGCGATCCGAATATGGAGAGTCCCAGGGTGAGAACCTTTCAGGGCAGCAGGGATTACGGTATAGTGTTAAAAACCGCCTGGGATGATGATTCGCAGGCGGTGTGGTCCGTCACGGCCCAAGCTGACGGATGGGATACCTACACATCCTCTTATATACCTGTCGAGCCCGCTCCGGTTGAAAAACTTCAAATTCTTGTTCCGGGAGAAACGGCCCAACCCGGTTCGCCGGAGGGTAAGTCCGGAGATGCCGACTCCGTTACTGCAGGAGAGAGTTTTGATGTTACGGTTAACGCGGTTGACCGGTTCTGGAATCTTCAGCCCTCCGCGAATCCGGCGGTTGAGATTGAGGCGGATACCCCTCACCATGAGGCAGAGGGAGAAGAGGGTCTTTCCGGCGGGACCCGGGATTTCTGGGTAATTTTAAGGGATGCCCAGAGAGACCCCTGGCAGATTAAGGTTTCCACTACGGAGGGAGATAATATTCTTCCGGATACCTCAAGCGGCATCCCGGTAGAAGCGGCGGAGCCCTATGGTCTTCAGGTTCTGCTGCCGGGTGAAGAGGCCGACCCGGGAAGTGAAACGGGCAGAAGCCAGACGCCCTACACCCAGGTCGCCGGAGAGGAATTTGAAGTTACGCTGAGGGTTGTCGACGAATTCTGGAATCAGGCATCTTCTCCCGCTAATGTTGAATTAGCCTCCGATGATCCCCACAGCGCAGAAAAAGAAATAAATTTTACTGACTATACTCAGGAGAACTACTTATTTAAGACGGCTAATGATTACTGGCAGGTTACGGTTTCCACCACGGATACCCCTGATCTTAAACCGCATACATCCCAGCCGGTTTACACAGAGCCGGCTGAAGTGGAGCAACTCCTTGTTGTTCTTCCCGGAGAGGAGCATGTGGAAGGCTCTCTAACCGGTAAGACAGGGGCTCCCGAGGCGCAGACAGCGGGAGAGCCGTTTGAGATAGATGTGTATGCCGTTGACGAATTTTTCAATGTAACCCAGGATGAGAGAACAGTCGGAATAACTACGGAAGACCCGTACGATACGCATCCTCCGGATAAATCTCTTACTGAGGGGTCGGCAGGTTTTACGCTGTATTTCAGAAGGGCGCATTCAACATGGAGCGTAACCGCCTCTGCCTCCGGCATTGAAAATTACACAACTCCCGAGGGTGTCTTTACAGAGCCTAATGATCCGGTCAGGCTGCAGGTACTTGCCCCGGGAGAGTACGGAGAAGGCGGAGATGTGGAAAATGACGGTAGAGCGGGAGAGGTTGAAACCCAGCAGGCCGGCATACCTTTTGAAGTGGAGGTTAGAGCGGTTGATGAATTCTGGAATATAGATTATGATGCAGAGGCCCAAATTGACCTTACTAGTGATTATCCGCAGGATATTATTGAGGGCACACCGAAAGAAATACAAGAGGGAGCTGCTTTCTTTGATGTTACGCTCTCGAGGGCCGGTGTCGAAACACTTCTTACGGCTGAGGATCTGTTTTCCCCGTCTCTCCAGGAACAGACCCATCCCGGCATTTACTGTGAACCGGGAGAACCGCATAAACTTATAACCGTGCTGCCGGGAGAAGAACATACACCGGCTGAGAATTACTTAAATGACGGTAAATCGGGAGAGCCGCAGAATCAGACTGCAGGCAGCGAATTCAGTTTCAGCGTATATTCTGTAGATAATAATTTTAATATTGTCTCCACAACGGCTTCTGTCGAGATAACTTCAACTGATCCGAATGCGATTATACCTTCAACATCTTCTCTCTCTGACGGCGCCGCTGAATTTTACCTGACTCTGAAGACCGCAAATATGCAGCATACTGTAAGTGCATCGGAGTACGATACGGAGTATGATCTTTCCTCAGGCAGTTCTTCTCTTTATCTTGAACCTGATGATGCTGTAAAACTGGCGCTTAAGGTCCCGGGGCAGGATTACATGCCGGGAACGGCAAGCGGAATATCCGGAGAGCCGCAGGAGCAGACAGCCGGGGTGGGTTTTACTGTTGAAGTAAGGGCCGTGGATGAGTACTGGAATATAAACGAGGGCGCAGAGCCTCAGGTACTGGTTGAAACAGAAGATCCACACGATACTCATCCGGATTCAAGGACCCTTGAAAACGGCATTTCAACATTCACCGTAACGTTTAAAACGGCGGATGAACTGGAAGGAATGGAGTGGTCTCTTACCGCCTCGGATGTATCCGAAGCGCTCATTTCAACCACCAGCGTTAAAATTCCGGTAGCGCCGAATTATGAAGACGAGCGTCTTTTGATTCTCCTTCCCGGCCAGGAAAGGGCGCCGGCTCAGAGCGGCGGAAGAACCGGAGAACCGGATATTCATGTTGCCGGCTCCACTTTCACTTTCACGGTTTATGATGTGGATAACAACTACAACCTGCTTGATGAAAGAGCTGAATATTCAGAAATATACTTTTTTACTTCAGATGAATATTCCTCTCTTCCGGAGGGCGACTCAGATTACCTTATGGATGGACAGACTGATTTTGAGCTCAGCCCGCGAACGGCCAATACGATGCATACGATAACGGCATACGGTTCGGGTTATGTCTCGGATGTATCGGATGAGTTTGAGGTTCGCCCGGATGAGGATGATTACAGGCTGATAGCCCTTCTTCCCGGTATGGAGCATGAGCCGGGCTCCGCTGCCGGTTTTACCGGCACGCCTGACTCGCATTATACCTCCGAAGGTTTTGAGGCAAGGGTTAAGGCGGTTGACAGGCACTGGAATCTGATAGAGGAAAGAAGCGATGAAGTGGAAATTTCTGTAAATGACCCGTATGTTGAGTATGAATCCTATAATCCCGATTATTTAAGCGGCGGAACCCGCGGCTATGACATAATAAACAGAAAAGCGGGTTCATGGATTCTTCTTGCCGAATCTGTCGGGGAGAGCGAGGGGGTGTATGAATCGTTTTCTACTCCCGAGTTTGAGGTCTTGCCGTCTCCGGCCGAGCGTCTGCAGGTACTGCTGCCCGGCGAGGAAGCCGAGCCCGGCTCTCTTGAAGGTAAAACCGGGGAAGCGCAGGAGCAGGTTGCCGGAGAAGAGTTTACGGTCAGGGTAAATGCTGTTGATGATGATTACAATATTAATCCCGAAGACAACCCCCTTGTAAGGGTAAGAATAGATGACCCTTACGGCCTGCAGCCCTCTGACAGATATCTTGATGAGGGAAGCAGGGAGTTTGATGTGACTGCCCTTACCGCAAATACACAGTGGAAGATAACTGCTACCGACAGGTCTGAAACAGATGCCCTGGAAGAAGGAGAATCGGCGCCTGTTTACATACAGCCGGATGAAGCGGTCAAGTTAATTACCCTTCTGCCCGGGGAGACAAAGGATCCGGGAAGCGACCCGGGAGAAGAGCCATTCTCCGGAGATGACGGAAAAGGGGAAGGCTCTCCCCAGGCGCAGACAGCGGGGGTCTCTTTTGAGGTTGATGTTATAGCTGTTGACAGCTGGTGGAATATCAACCATGAGGCCGGGGGTATTATAGAACTTGAAACAACCGATGAAAATGCGGTGTTTGACAGCGAGAGAGAATTGGTATCCGGAACAACAACATTTGAAATGGTAATGAAGACAGCCAATATGAGTCACAAAATAACTGCCTTTGATTCAGAAGAGGTTTTTGCATCTTATGAATCCGGGGAGTTTTATGTGGAGCCGGCTGATGCCGAAAAACTTTCTGTAAAGGTCCCCGGCATGACTCATGATCCCGGCAGCGAAAGGGGACTGAGCGGAAGTCCCCTGGAGCAGACCGCCGGAGAGGCTTTTGAAATTACCGTAAGGGCCGTGGATGAATTCTGGAACCTTAATGAATCGGCAGAGCCCGAGGTTTTAATACAGACTCAGGACCCCAATGATACCCAGTCTCCGCAGAAGACCCTTAAGCAGGGTATATCAACATTTACGGCAACATTTAAGACGGCCAATGACTCATGGCGGATAGAAGTCTATGATACGGATGAGGGTCTGCTTTCAACCCGTACGGCAAAAATAGATGTTATTCCCGCTGAAGCGGAGAAACTTCTGGCGGTGCTTCCGGGCGAGGAATATGCTCCCGGAACTCAGTCAGGAAAAACAGGGGAAGCGCAAGCCCAGACAGCCGGAGAGCCTTTTGATGTGGATGTATATGCGGTTGACAGCTACTGGAATGTAAATGCCTCAGCGGAACCCATGGTTTCTCTTTCAGTTGAGGATGAGCATGTTCCTCCGGAGTACATAGAGCCTCTCCAGCAGGAAATTGGGGACGGTTCTGAGACCTTCAGCGTAAGGCTTGCCCGTGCTGCCGAATCCTGGGTAAGGGCTGATGATACTGATGAAACTCTTGAATCATATACAACCGCAAGGGTTTCCGTGGAGGCAAATGAAGCGGTTGGCCTGATAGCTCTTGTCCCGGGAGTCACCCATCAGAGCGGCGGATGGGAGGGTTCTCCCGCAGCCCAGCAGCCGTACGGAAGAGAGGGCGAACCTGAAGCCCAGACGGCAGGGGAGTCCTTTGATGTGGAGGTGATGGCTGTTGACCAGTGGTGGAACAGAAATTATGATACGGAAGTAATTGTACGAATCTGGTGCGACGACCCCAATGTTACAGAGACCACTTCCCCGCAGGAGCTTATTGACGGAAAATATACTTTTGAAGATGGCATTACTATGGTAACTAAAGACGCCCATGGCTGGAGGGTTTACGTATCAACGGATGATCCCTCGGATGAGCTGGCGGGAGACTACTCTGAGCCGGTGCCTGTGGAAGCCGGCGCTCCTGAGCGTCTGCAGGCGCTTATACACCCTGATGAAGAAAATATTCCCGGAATCGGAAAGGAGGGGGAGGTTGAGCCGAGGACAGCGGGAGAAGAGTTTACCGTAAGGGTTTATCTTACCGATGCGGCATGGAATATTGTTACCGACTTTGAATCATGGCGCCGCCCGCGGGTTAAACTTGAGCCTGAAGATCCGTTTAGCAAAGCTCCGTCTGCCGGAAGGCTTGACAGTGAAACCGGTTACAGGGATTTTAATCTTACTCTTGTGAGCGCGTCTACCTGGACGGTTGCGGCTCATGACGATGACAGTGTGGAGGAGCCCTATGCCTCATCTGTATCTTCTGTTGTAGAAATTGAGCCGGATATACCTGCGCGTCTTCAGGTCCTTCTTCCAGGCGAAGAGGCTCTTGCGGGCAATGCCCTGGAAGATGAGGTTAAAGATCCACAGGAGCCTTTCGGCAAAAAATCAAATTTAACTCCACAGGAGCAGACAGCCGGGGAAGAATTTGATGTCCGGGTGAACATAACTGACAGGTTCTGGAATATTACCGATGCAAGCGAGACCGTGGAAGTATTTACCAGTGATCTGTATGATACCGATCCGGGAGATGTTTATGTAGCCGGCGGTTCAACGTCTGTGCCCGTGACCCTGTATACGGCCGGGTACTCCACTGTTACGGCAGCTCACCCCGACAGGGTCAATTACACCTCTGAAGATCTTAAGGTCAATCCTAACGTGGCGCAGCGCCTGAGGGTTCTGGTGCCCGGAGTTTCGCGCGATGGGGGCAATATTCAGGATAACGGCAGAAGCGGTTCTCCGGAGGTTCAGACTGCGGGAGTGGAGTTTACGGTTACGGTTGATGCGGTGGATACCTGGTGGAACCTTGTTGAAGAATCTTCTCCCACTGTGTCGGTATCCGTCACGGATGAATACGGCCAGGCGGAAGAAGAAAAGCAGCTTGAAGAGGGAACGGCGGATTTTAATGTTATTTTAAGAACAGTCGGCGAGCATAAAATAACGGTTCAGGACACAGCTCCTTCCGACAGCCTTGACAGTGACGAGTCGCAGGAAATAACTGTTCAGGTGGGAGAGCCCGACAGGCTGCAGGTTCTGCCCCCCGGCGTATCGGCGGTTCCCGGCTCCGAAGAAGGAAGAGAAGGCCAGCCGGATACGCAGACAGCGGGAGAGTCGTTTCCCGTAACTGTCAACCTTACTGACGAAAACTGGAATGTTGTGGGAACCGCTGATTCAGAGGCCCTCTTGTATGCGGATGACCCTCACTGGGAGGACTACGGCTTTGAACCGCAGAATATAGAGCTTAGCGGCGGCACCGCTGAGACTGATATTACACTTGTTACCGCCCGTACGGGCGAGACAACCTTAATTGCGGAGGATCTCTCGGGAGAGGTTCCGCCCTACTCCTCGGATGAATCAGAGCCGATAGATGTGGAGGCCAATGTAGCCACTCAGCTGAGGGTTATTGTTCCGGGGCTTGAGGAAGACGTGGGAAATACAGAGAAAGGAATAAGCGGCTCTCCCGAAGAACAGACTGCAGGAGATTCTTTTATTGCCGATTTTCAGGCCTGCGACGACTGGTGGAATATAGCGGATTCCCAGGCGGAAGTTTATCTGCATATTGAAGACCCGTATGCTCTGGATATTCCCACCGGTTCTCTTTCCGACGGTCGAAGAGATGAGGATGTTGAATTCAGAACCGCCAGAAACTTAGGAACATCTCCACCGGGAGGCTGGTCGCTTACGCTTGTTGATGTATCGGGAGAACTTGACTCGTTTACAACCCCGGAAATAGAGGTCTTTCCGAATGAAGTCTCCCGTCTCCAGGTGGTTCTTCCCGGAGAATCTCCCGAGCCCGGCTCATCGGATGGCATTGCCGGAGAGCCTGACATACAGACAGCCGGTTCGGGCTTTGACATAACCGTAAGGGCAACCGATGAATACTGGAACCTTGTCTCTACCGATACCCGTGTAACTCTTTCTTCAAACGATCCGCAGGCAGGCCTTCCCGGAGACAGGAACCTTACCGGCGGGGACAGGAGCTTTACATCATTGCGCTTGAGAACGGTTCTTGAGAACAACTATATCTATGCGGATTCCACCGGCAGTTATCTCTACAGCGTTGATAGGGCTACATCAACGCCTGTTCCGCTTGATCCGGGTTTTGCCTCCTATCTTGAGGTGACCGGTATTGAGGATGCCACGGCGGGTTCTTCAAGGGATGTTACGGTAACTGCGCGGGATGAATACGGCAATATCGCTGACGGTGGATCTGATCCGGCAGAACGCGCTTACCAGGGAACGGTAATCTTTTCGGCGGACGAGGATTCCACATGGTCCGGTTCACAGGAGGCTCCCGGGGCAGGTCTGCCCAGTGACTATACATTTACGGCTGAAGATGCCGGTCAGAATACCTGGGAAGGGGATGTTACTTTGAGAAGGGCCGGTAGCAGAACAGTTAGGGTAGAAGACAGCATGTACGCTTTCAATGATATATACGGAGAGCAAACAGAAATTACAATCCATCCCGGTCCGGTTTCAAGGTTTACGGTTCACCCGATGGAACCGGTAGATGTGCCGGCAGGAGATTCAAGAGAGATAACGGCATACGCGACGGATAATTATTACAATATAACGACCGAAGGCGCCGCGGGACTGGAGGTTGAGATATCTACATATAATGCAACCTTTACCGAGATGCTCGAAAGTGGAGATGAAAACCAGGGCAGCCAGATTGACCCTCAAACGTCAGTGGTGGATTCATCCGGCGCCGTAACGGGTATAAATTACACAGTATCGCAGTTTGCCGGGGATGAGGCGATTATAGATATTTCGGCGTCAACCAGGGCCATTAGCGGGCAGTCGGCGTGGATAAGGACAGTAGGAGGAACGGCGGACTACCTTGTCTTTGATTCCAAGAACCCCGAATTTGAGGCTGGAGCGGATGCCGGAGAGGGATATCCCTCCCCTGACACCCCATTTGTGCTTGTTAGAAAAGATCAGTACGGTAATGATGCCGTTACGGCAGATACGAGGGTTGATATTTATACGGATTCCGGTTCCCAGTGGGCAGCGCAGGGTTCCGGGGTGAGGCCGCGCCACGAATTCTATTATCCCGGAGGCGCCCCGCTTACCGACAGCAGGGGCAACGGATTACAGGATATTCTGATACCCGCCGGCGAAAGTCAGGCAGAGTTTTACTACTATGAACAGAAGGCTTCATGGGATGAGATAACCCTTTCTTCCCACACATTAACAGCCACGGCAGGCTTGAGCGGTACCGGTGATCCTTATGAGCCCAGGGGTGATGCAGCCTGCGAAGTCAGGGTTGACCCCGCCGGGATACAGAGGGTTACTTTTGAAAGCGACCCGAAAGTGCTGCGCGCAGGTGACTGGTCATCTCTCATGAGGGTTCATACGGTGGATGAGTTTGGAAATGAAAAACCGGTAGAAGAGACCACCAGACTGACCCTTGATTCCGATTCTTCGTGGTGCGAATTTGAAACTAATGCGGGAACATTTTCCTATGTTCAGGAGTGGCATCCCGATACCCCGCATATGCATATAAGCACCGACACCTACTGGGCTGAGTTCTACTATAAGGATAACATCAGGGGTAACCCAAGGATTGATGTAAGGGGCCCTGAAGAACTTGACTGGGGTACGGGACGCCAGGAGCAGAGAGTGGATCCGGCAGGCATTGACCAGCTTGTTTTTATTTCTGAAGAATATACCTCCGACGACCCCCTCAGGGCGGGTGCTACGAGCTGGCGTATTGATGTGCAGACCCAGGATGAATTCGGCAACAGGGCGGAGGTTGAAACAAGTGAGAAAATAGAGCTGTTTATAAGGGACGCTCATTCCGGCATATATGAGTTCTCTGAGTCTTCAACCACCTGGGAGACCACAAGCAGCGTGGAAATTACCACCGATACTCACACCGCCTCTTACTACCTTAAGATTTACCGGGCCGGAAGATGGAATATGGAGGCCGAGAGGGCGGACGGCGGCTGGTCAAGGGCCAGGCAGGATGTCGAGGTGGCAGGCGGAGAAATTTCGCAGCTTGAGATTGTTTCAGATCCCAGAAGGATAATTGTAGGTCATGAGAATGCGGATTACCAGAAATACGGTTCAACGAATTATGTTATGAGAGTGCAGACAAGGGATAAGTACGGCAACTACTCGGCAGTTGACGAAACGACGAACCTGGCCCTGTGGTCTGACTCAATAGATGCTGACTTTTCCGACAACGCAAAAGACTGGGGAATAAACCTGGTAGCTATTTCGTCAGGAAGCTACGAAACATCCTTTTACTATACTGACCGCAATGCCGGTGAACATACTATTTATGCTCAGGAACAGCCTTCCAGGGACTGGGACAGGGCCGCGCAGGAGGTTGAGGCCTTTCCGGCTGAGGCAGAAGGATTTGATATACAGCATCCGGGAGTGGGTTCGGTTTATGTGGCTCAGGATGTAAATATAAGGGCAATTGACGATTACGGAAATTTCGCTTCCGGTCACCCCGATCATTATGATCCCTACGGGTCAACCGATACCTGGCATTATTATGTAGAGGTAGCTTCCATAAATGTGGTCCATTCCGGACACCCGGAGGGAAATGAACCTTATCTGAACATAGGAGACACCTGGGATTTTTCTGAATCCCTGCAGGAGGGAAATCCGGGAGAGGTAAGAGCCCAGCTTCGCTCTTCGGTAGTAACCGATCCGCCCGATGTTCCGCCGCTGCAGATAGAGGTTACCGACAGTACGGATGACACCATTAGCGGAGTTTCGGATGACCTGGTTATCGGCGGGGCGATTGTAAGACCCTACAGCGATTCGGAGACGGGTGAACGGATAGCCCCTGAACTGACTTATCAGGACCACACGAATGTGCTTATGGAAAGGTTTGACATCTTTACTACTACCGGGACCGCTGAATGGCACGGGTTTAGAATTGATTTTGAGGGCGAGGTTCCGGATGAGGATATTGATGCGGTAAGGGTATGGTATGACGGCGACGGCGACGGCGTCTTTACGCCCCCGGACCCGGACGATCCTGACAACAATCTGGGCACATCCCCGGAGGTTCTTCTTGCATCGGGAACTTTTTCCGGTGGAAATGCAATACTTGATTTGACGGAGCTGGAGGAGCATCCTCAGATTATAAGGGATTCCATAAGAAGTTATTTTGTGACGGTGGATATCGCCTATGATGCGGAGCCGGAGAACAGTTTCTCTCTGCGCTGGGAGAAGGACCATTTCGGAGCGACCGGCAGGTGGTATGCCGACAGGGCGCAGGTTGCAGATAATAATTTTGTTATAGAGACCCCGACAACTACGATTATGACCTCTCCCGGTGATATCGTTATGCCCTGGGAATCTCTTATATCAAGCACGGAAACAATAAAACAGGCCGACAGCAGGGTGGGAATGCTTGCCATTGATATGGTGACCACAAGGTACACGATTGACTGGACAAGGCTGGATCTGACGCTTACGGGTGACGGAGTAAGCGATGAAGATATAGATAGCGTCAGGATTTACCGCAACGTTACGGAGGACGGCAAGTTTCACCCGAATATGGATGAGCTTATTTCTTCCGGAAATGACAGATTCGGCGAAGAGATTGACGGGGTTTCTATGGTTACGCTGCGCAATCCGAATAACCTTGAAGAGCCGCGCGCCCAAACCATAAGGGAGTCAACCCAGACATATTTTGTTGCAGTTGATATTGACGCGGCGGCTACAATAGGGGCAACGGCAGGAGTGAGAATAGATTCTCCGGACCGGGTGGTGGCAAGGGATGATGCAGGTGAGAATAGGGTTCTTTCATTTAATGATAGAAACCGGGACGGCGTCCAGCAGCCCGATGAGGAAGATTTATTCCCTGTGGAGTCGGGAGTACCTGAGATAGAACCGACAGTTGACACACTTTTGATGGGTGTGGATTCTTCAATAGGAAATATCCAGCAGGGCGAAGAGAACAGGGTCTATTCCATTATGGAGCTCCGCTCAAGCGCCCACTCAATAATATGGAGAGGGATTGACGTTGATAAGACAGGAGACCTTCCGGATGAATGGGTTGACGCTGTTAAGGTC
The DNA here is from genome assembly GCA_003550725.1 of Bacteroidales bacterium. Taxonomy (GTDB): domain Bacteria; phylum Bacteroidota; class Bacteroidia; order Bacteroidales; family UBA7960; genus PUKZ01. The sequence goes on from PUKZ01000133.1 coordinate 36,246, forward strand.
TGGTACTGGGTTTCGGGATCCACCGGGCCCGGGGGCCAGCCGGTAGTGAATACATCGACCGATACACCTACGGGTAAACCGGACAGGCTCATATCGGAAGGATCTGATGTATTTGTCTCATCTACCACATCCATTGAGTTCCCTGAGGATAACTACCAGGATATAAGGGACAGCAGCGTGGAGGGCTACCCGAGAACCTATCTTATAACAGTGGACCTTAACCCCTATGCCCCCGAAGACAAGGAGCTTGGTATAAGGATAGCCGAGCCGGATTATTTTGATGTGTCGTGGCCCAATGAGGTTTCGGAGAGCCACCTGCCCATATCCGTTTCCGAAAAAACAGTTAGGCCGTATCCCGATAAGGTTACGGTGACCCCTTCAGATGCGTCGCATCTGATAAGGGATCCGGAAACCGGCATTGAGGACGGTCTATTTGTCCAGGGTAGAACCGACGCTCCGGCTCTAAGGCTTAATTTTGAGACAGAAATATCTTATGCTCACTGGCGGGATGCGCTTGACGGCAGTCAGCCTGCGTTGACTATCTATCAGGAAGGCAACGCCCGGGGAGAGGATATCGATGATGTTACACTCTGGCTGGACAGGGATTATGACGGGCAGTTCAACCCGGAAGTGGATGTGGCAATATCCACCGGAAACAGGTTCGTTGACGGAAGGTGCAGAATATGGATACCCCCTGAGAAGGCTCAGATGCTGGGAGAGCCCGACAGCCGTTTCAACCCGTTGCCCAAGGCGTTTTTTATCACCATGGATATAAACAACGAGGCCGAGCCGGGAAGGACAATAGAGCTGGCAGTAAATGAACCGGCGAACTTTGTCTTGCAGAGCCCCAATACGATGAGTGAAGAAAATCTTCCTTACAGAACCGAGGTTTCAACTATAGTAGCTTCCCCGAGGACAATGACACTGACCCCGAGGGATGATGCGGATCCATGGGTATACCAGGGCTCAAGAAACGAGCTTCTTGCTACTGTAAGGGCTCAGGTCTGCGGGTATGAGATTGACTGGGAGGGGATAAGATTAAGGCGGACAGGAAATGAACATTCAAGAGACAGCGATTTTACCAGGGTGGCGGTTTACAGGAATGAGTCGCCCCATGATCCGGGGGATGTTCCCGGGTTCAGCCCCGAGATTGATACTCTCATTGCCACCGGAACGGTTACCGATGCAACGGTTAACCTGGATTTTGCTGAAGGTCGCGGGAGACAGAATGTTGATACGGAAGAGAATTACTGGTTTATTGTAGCGGACATCTCCTCGGACGCCGATACAGAAAGCGAAGTGGGGTTGAGGATAGGGCACAGGTCGGATATAGAGGTGGCTTATCCCCATGAGGTGAGCTCTGAAAACATACCTTTTGAGACAAAACGGATTGAAATAAGGCCCACTGAGGATACCCTTCTTGTAAGTACAGAGGACGAGGTGCCCGGGGCTGTTATCCAGGGAGACAGTGTTGATTATTTTGAGCACCTCAGGTACCTCTATGAAGAAGGAGAGGTTGATGAAGAAACCGTGGCGGATCACCCCTATTCAAGGCTTGTTTTTACTTCGTTGACGCTGGAGACCGACGCCCATGCGTTTATATGGACCGGAATGGATGTGTTTCTTGAAGGCGACGCAGGCGATGCCGATATAGCCAGCGCGCGGCTCTACAGGGACACCGGGGGTGAAGGTGTTTTTAACCCGGCCACAGATGAGCTTGTGAGCGACAGGCTCAATGTATTCATCGACGGAAAATGCGAGCTTGATTTCAGAGAGGCCAGGTACCAGACGATAACCACATCTCCTCAAGTTTATTTCATAGTGCTTGAGATAGATAATACCGCCGATGTAGGAAAGGAAGTTGGCATATCATTTTCAGATGAGGACTTCAGATATATCGGGGACTGGGACGAGGTGGAGAATTTTGAATATAATTCATCTTTTGCGGAAATACGGGAGTTTGACGATACTGTCCGCATTACCGTGGAAAGGGATGATGACGGAAGGGCGCCTACTCCCGAAAGAGTTGTTCAGGGAGAGAAGAATGTTCTTATGGATCAGTTCACCTTGACTACCAGGAATCCCGACCCCATGATTCCGGCGGGAACGGCTGAGTGGGATCAGCTGAGGATAGACCTTACGGGCGAAGCAAATATTGAGGATATTAAATCGGTTAAGATATACTACGACGCAAACAACAACGGGGTTTTTGAGCCGGAAATTGACACCCTTATTTCCTCCGGCGAAGACATTTTCCGCATAGCCGGGGATGTTTATGTGGACCTTGAAATACCGCAGGTCATAGGGGCGAGGGCCAGAAGATATTTCATAGTATATGACATAGCTCTTGATGCTGAGCCCGGACATGCCCCGGGAGCAAGAGTAAACGCGCCGGGAATATTTTCTCTCAGCGGTGATAATATGATGGCTGAACAGGATGAATATCCCATAGACAGCGATGAGGCATATATAGACACGCTGGAGATGAACTTTTTAACCGAAGATCCGACCCTTGAGTTTATAGGCGCGCGCCAGGGAGAAGAGGATGTTCCCGTATGTAATTTTGATGTGCGGGTATCAACCCTTACGCCCGCAGGCGCCGATGGAAAGCCCACTCTTGATAGCATCAGAATAAGGAATTTTGATCAAAGGGTTGTAAAGGAAGAGGAAGACGGGGAGGATGTGTATGTTACTTATCAGGGTGTAAGCGATGCGGATATTGACGCAATAAAAATCTATCATGACCCCGACGGCTCCGGTGAATTAAAGGAGGAAAACCTCGTATCGTCCGGTGAGGACATATTCTCAGGGGGTACCTCAGTTGTAAACCTTACAACCGGCAATGTGATAAGTACGGACTACAGAAGCTTTGTTGTAGCTGTAGATATAAACGAGGAGGCCGATTTCAGCGGAAAATTCCTCTCGGTAGCCATAGATACAAATCAGCAGGATGATATCCGGATTAATCCTTCATCCCGCCAGATAAGGGATATGGGGGGGATGCCCGGGGAGGAATTCTACTGGTCTTATCCTCTTAACATAATGCATGCTTATGCTCCAAAGGTCACTGATGTGGAGGTAAGTGAGTGGATAAACTCGGCCACCACCGTCAGGGCCAGCTGGAATATAAAAACCCCCTCTCCTGACGGAGTAAGGAATACCATGTACAGCGTTGCGGGCGGGGACTGGGTACACCTGGGGCGTTATTCAGACGAGCCGGGTGAAATTACTGTGGATGCCACTGCTGAGGGCTTAGCCCTGGAGCACGGGGATGTGTATCAGTTCCGGGTCAAGGCGCAGGCGCGCGATCCCGAAGGCGTCCTTCATGAATCAGAGGTGGGAATGGCGGAGTTTCGGGTTGACTTAAATCCGCCTTCCAGCCCGGGAGAGCCTCAGGCGCAGAGAGGTTATGATGACGAGCCCACAAGCTATAATGTTTCTTGGGATCCCGCTTTCGATGACAGAACCGACAGGGAAAGCGGAGTGGAGATTTATGAGGTGCAGGAGAGGAGAGGCGCTTCCCCGATATGGCATCATGTCTCATACATACAGCCGGAAGGCGAAGAGGAAAGGCCTAAAAACAGCATGTTCATGGAAAACAAGGAGCCCGAGCAGTTTTTCTACTACCGTGTCCGCGCCCGGGACAGGGCAGGCAACTGGAGTGACTGGTCCGAGGTATCTAGCGCGGCAAATACGGGAATTCCGGACAGAGTCATTACAGATGTCTCCAATTACCCCAATCCAGCCAGGTTTGACAGGGGAGACCAGTATACAACCATTACATATACCCTTAACCAGGATGCCTCGGTAGAGCTTTCTCTTTATGACATGATGGGGTACCTTGTAAAAGAATGGGAATTTGACAGGGGCACGGAAGGTGGAAGCATAGGAGAAAACACAATTAAGTGGTTTGGAAAAAATGAAAGGGGACAGGATGTTTCCAAGGGCGGCTATCTCCTGCGCATAAGAGTAAGGTCTGACGAGGGGACAATAGAGCATACCCGCAGAATCGCCATAATAAGATAAAAATGGCAGGTTTGATTTTTCTTCCGGACGGAAATATTTGTTTTTCCTGTAGATTCTGCATTATTATTCTTAAAGAGAGAAAATGAGAAAGAACCTTCTTTTAATACTGATAGTTTTTTTATCCGCCGCTTTCTGCCTCGCAATGGAGCCCCCGCAGGAGCTTAAGTGCGAGGGGGAAGTTGACCCGGAAGGCATAGATACCCCAGAACCCACTTTCAGCTGGGAGCCGGATCCCGAATCAGAACAGAGTGCGTGGCAGGTCATTGTATCTACTGATTGGAGTTTGATTGAGGATGGAAAAGGAAGTATGTGGGACAGCGGGAAGGTCTATTCCGAAGAAGAATACTGCATCTACGGGTCCACCGGCCCTTCTGCCGGAGAGCTGCTTTCCAATAAGTATTACTATTGGGCAGTAAGGACCTGGGATGAACAGAATAACCATTCCGAGTATGCAGAAAATGCGGAGTTTGTGATGAACCATTTTATTTTCCGGCAGAGCTTTGAGCATCCGGAGGAAGAATCTTATTCGGGACATGCTGCCGGAGATATTGACAATAACGGTTATTCTGATATTGTAATTGCACGTTATGGTGGTGATAATAAGGTTGATATCTATTTCAATAAAGGAAAAGAAAATGGAGAAAACTTATTTAAACATTCCCAGAGCATAGAAGAAACATATGCAAGTTCAGTTATGCTTGCGGATTTTAACAATAACGGACATCTTGATTTGATATTTGCAAATAAAGGAGGACCTGAAAAGATAGATGGCATACAAATATACTACAATAACGGTGATGGGGTTTTTAATGAAAAACTCGAATTTGGTAAAGATTATAGTGGCACTAGGGTTATAGCAGTAGGAGATATGAACCGTAATGGGTATATGGATGTTGTTGAAGCGTTATATGCGGGAGAAATAAGAGTTTTTGAAAATCAAGGTGATGGCAGTTTTCAATTGGGGTGGGAATCAAGTGAAGATGATGAAACAAATGATGTAGGGCTTGCTGATTTAAATGGTAATTCATACCTTGATATAATAGCTGGAAATTCCAATGGTCCTAATAGAGTTTACATAAATAATAAAAACGGAGAATTTACTTATAAAGAGATAGATTTAGAAGAAGATTTTAATACAAGAGGTGTTGTTATTGCTGATTTAAATGGAAACGGCCACTGGGATTTTATTTCCGCAAATGCTCATACCGATGGTATAGAAAACGCGTATTATCTAAATGACGGCTCCGGAAATTTTAAGCTTAAAGAAAAAAGCAATGAAGAAGACTGCAGCTATTCAATATCTTCTGCCGATGTAACCGGAAATGGGATGATGGACTACGCAGTAGGAAACATAGAAAATAATAGAGTATATAAACACAGAAGTATGTGGCCATTTAATATTTATAGGGATAATTTCTCCGAAGATACAGAAACAAGGTCTATTTTTCTTTCCGATTTTACCGGTGACGGCAGGGTGGATATGCTCTGGGGACTGCGTTATGACAACGACAGGCTCTATGTTAACAATCACGGTCCGGTAAATGAGCCGCCGCAGCCTCCGGATGAGGGTTTTGGCGGATATTACGACGGCGAGCATCTTAACCTTCAGTGGGGCTCCGGGTATGATGAGCAGACAGATGAGAAACAGCTTGCTTATAATCTCCGTGTCAGCACAGTCTCAAAAGAAGGCCCCTGGAATATACTCTCTGGGGCAGTCGGGACCACCGACAGTTCCGGCTCTTTCTGGGGTAATATAGGGCGCTCCACGTATGTCCATCTTAATGTGGAGCCTAAAACCTATTTCTGGCAGGTTCAGGCAATAAATACGGCCAAGAAGGCCGGGGAGTGGTCGGAAGGTCAGGTGGTAAATACGCCTCCCGAAGGGGAATGGGTCGCCTCTAAGCCCAGGGAACTCGATTTCGTTCTGGAAAGGGATCCTCTCAATTACAGGGACAATAACAGGTATCATGTGGATGTTAAATTCAGGATTAAAGACAGCGAGTTTAATGACTGCCGTATCAGCCGGTTTCATTACTCCACCCATCCTTCCGGAGACTGGCATTTAGTTGACGACGAAAGCGCCACGCTGGATGGCATATGGGATGATGGAGCGGGTGATTATTATTTCTATGAGGCACTGGATGAGTATGACCGGGTTTATGACTTTCTCTGGAAGACAGGCGAGCACCTGGGGGAGGGCTTCAAAGGCGATGTGCAGGTTAAATTCACCGTTTCTGATATTCACGGCGCTTCCACTACTGTGACTTCATCTGATTTTTTCGTGGATAACAGAAACCCGGAAAAGCCCGGGGCTCTCATTCCTACGGATAAATATGATGCTGAAAGCCTGACTCTAAAATTTTCAACCCCTGCCTCAGACGATAACTTCAGCGAATATGTTATATATTATCTGGATGAGAGCTCCCAGTGGGATGACCCGTGGCATTACTCCGACGGAGATTATTATGACGACTATATTACCTCTCAGGATTACTCTCCGCTCGGAGAGGAAGACTTCGGCGGTGTATCCACCATAACGGTTTCCGGCCTTAAAGCGGACACTGTTTACCACTTTGCCCTGTTTGCTTATGATAAATACGGGAATTTCAGTTATTCCGACACTTTGAGCAAGAAGACGAATCATCCGCCGGAGGTAGAAATAGTATCGGTCGAACAGCGCAGAGACGGCTCCGGCCTGGCAGATATTCTTTTTAAGGGCAGGGATTATGATATTGAATACTCTTCCTATGTCTATGAGGGGTGTTCTTTTTGGTTAGGCGCCGGTGAAAGAAGGGAAATGACTCCGGCTTATGAAGATGAAAGGTTTGACAGTGAAATATTTTTTACGGAAGAATTCAGCACCTATACCTTTGTCTGGAATGCGGCAGAGGATATCCCGGATACCGAGCACGCAAGCGCAGTTGTAGAGCTTTCTTTTACCGATGGAAGGGATGAGAGCGCGACCGGTCTTTCCGAGGCTTTTGTGGTAGATACAAGGCCTCCCGTCCTGGGAAGTCTTTACACCGAAGACCCCACCGCTTCCACAATTGAATGGGTGTGGGACGGCGCGCTGGATAATAACTTCGACAGGTATGAACTGTGGTACTCCAGCGCGGGCGCTGAGTATGTATCGGAGGATTCTTATGTTCTTGAGCGCGACACCTCCTCCGCCAGATATATAGAGATAGATGATATTGACACACATTC
>PUKZ01000051.1 GCA_003550725.1 Bacteroidales bacterium
CCCAACCATTTTTGCCCAACAAAATTCAGGTTCAACTTTATCCATTATTATTAAAAATGTTCTTTATATTAAAATTTATTATTAACACAAATTCTGTAAAGAAAATTTAGGACGGGTCAGATAGATTAAAGTACATGATAGAATTTGATTTGTTGAGTAAATTAAGTGTTAACCGCCACTAAAATTATAAATATATAATCATCAAGATGTAAATTATTGTAAAACTGTTTAATAAACATAATTAATACAAATGAAAAACATATTAATACTTTTATTTTTAATTTCCGCAAATATACTTTGTGGACAAGATACTTTTGATTTTAAAATAGAAACCACCGAAGAGCAAACCGATTATAAATTTCTTGTAGACGGCGCTAGTGAATTTCAGATTGATTGGGGAGACGGTAGTGAGATAGAAACGCATAACGGGAATGTCGTCCCTGATCATGACTACGATCAGGCCGGCGAGTGGATTATTAGCGTGAATGGTGAAGCCTCCAGGATTGCATTTTATACTGATTATCAATGTAAATACTCTTCGATGCTAAGGGATATAAAAACACCTGTTTCAGATGGTGTTTCAGGCATTACCAATGCATCTAATATGTTTAGGGATATCATAGTGGAAAGTTTTACAGCTACGGATTTTTTTGATGAAACCTCAGCCGGTGTAACTAATATGAATAATATGTTCAGAGATGCATCGTCATTCAATCATGATATAAGCAATTGGGATGTGAGTAACGTTATCGATATGAATTCTATATTTCTTGTAGCATCATCATTTAATCAGGATATAAGTAGTTGGGATGTTGCTAATGTTAATAATATGTATATGATGTTCAATAGAGCATCCTCATTCGACCAGGATATTAGTAGCTGGGATGTTAGTAATGTTACTAATATGGCTGCTATGTTTAGTTATGTATCTTCATTCAATCAGGATATCGGCGGCTGGGATGTTAGTAATGTTACTAATATGGGTAGTATGTTTAGCAATGCATCATCATTTAATCAGGATATTAGCAGCTGGGATGTAAGTGGTGTTACCAGGATGCCTGGTATGTTTTCTGATGCAACCTCATTCAATCAGGATATAGGTGGTTGGGATGTGGGTAATGTAACTAATATGACTTCGATGTACAAAGGAGCATCTTCATTCAACTACTGTATTGGTGATTGGGATGTGGGTAATGTTACCAGTATGTCTGGTATGTTTGCTGGTGCAACTTCATTCAACCATGATATAGGCGACTGGCATGTTAGTAATGTTACTGATATGCGTGATATGTTCAATGGTGCATCTTTATTTAACCAGGATATAGGTGATTGGGACGTGAGTAATGTTACTACAATGTATTGGATGTTCAGAAATGCATCCGCATTCAACCAGGATATAGGCGATTGGGATGTTAGCAATGTTACTACTATGTATAGAATGTTTCAAAATGCTTCTTTATTCAACCATGATATAGGCGACTGGGATGTTAGTAATGTTACTGATATGCGTGATATGTTCAATAATGCAACTTCATTCAATCAGGATATAGGCGATTGGGATGTGAGTAAAGTTAATAGTATGTGGGGTATGTTCAATGTAGCTACTTCATTTGACCAGGATATAGGTGATTGGGATGTGAGTAACGTTACTAATATGGCTAGGATGTTTGATAATGCTACTTCATTTAACCAGGATATAGGTGATTGGGATGTAAGTAATGTTAATAATATGTTTTGGATGTTCAAGGGAGCATCTTCATTCAATCAAGATATAAGTGACTGGGATGTATCAAATGTTGAAAATTTTAATGATTTTCTTTATGATATTGAACTATCAACAGAGTATTATAATAAACTTTTAATACAGTGGTCATATTTGGATTTAGAGGAAAATATAAATTTTAATGGCGGTAGCAGCAAGTATGACTTAGGCTTGCCGGCCGACAGAAGACAATACATCAAGGATGAATTTGAATGGAGTATCACTGATGGAGGTGATTCAGGTATTGAAGTTTTTACTTTGATGGTTAATGTCAACCCTCAAAATGTTGGAAAAGCCATAGGCGAAGGGTTTTATGATGAGGGTGATGTTGTAAATATTGAAGCTATTGCAAACAAAGGCTATGAATTTACTGAATGGACCGGAGATATTGCACATATAGATAACCCCGGCTCTAAAATAACAACAATAACAATGCCGGCTGATGATGTATCAATTACTGCAAACTTAGATCTTATTGACTACGAGCTTACCGTAAATATTAACCCTGAAGGAGCTGGTATTGTTATTCTTGATCCTGATGAGGATTTTTATAATATGGGTGATGAAATTACTCTAACTGCTATAGCAGAAGATGGTTATGAGTTTGCCAAATGGAAAGGGGATATTGAGCATATTGATGACCCGGATTATGAGGTAACTACATTAACAATGCCTGCCGGTGATGTTGTATTGACAGCTGAATTTATCAATGTATATAAACTCACGGCAGAAACAGATCCGCAAGAATCCGGAACTGTTAGCTTTGATCCTGAAAAGGATTATTATAGAGAAGGTGATATAATTACTTTGACAGCTATATCAGAAGCAGGATATAACTTTATTGAATGGACAGGTGACACAGACTACCTTGACGATCCTGTATCCGATACTGCCACGGTTACCATGCCTGCAAAAGATATTGACCTAACTGCCGGTTTTGAAATGATTGATTACCAGCTTGCACTCAATGCCGATCCAGAAGAGGGCGGTAACGTTACAGGTGAAGGCATATACAATATTGGTGATGAAGTTGATATTATTGCAGAAGCCAATGAAGGCTGGGATTTTGTTGAATGGACCGGCGACACAGACCATGTTGATGATCCCACATCTGCTACTGCCATTGTTACTATGCCTGCAGATGATATTGATCTAACTGCCGGTTTCGAAATGATTGATTACCAACTTATACTCAATGCCGATCCAGAAGATGGCGGCAACGTTACAGGTGAAGGTATATACAATATTGGTGATGAAGTTGATATTATTGCAGAAGCCAGTGAAGGCTGGGATTTTGTTGAATGGACCGGCGACACGGATCATGTTGATGATCCCACCTCTGCTACTACCATTGTTACTATGCCTGCAGATGATATTGATCTAACTGCCGGTTTTGAAATGATTGACTACCAGCTTGCACTCAACGCCGATCCAGAAGAAGGCGGCAACGTTACAGGTGAAGGCATATACAATATTGGTGATGAAGTTGATATTATTGCAGAAGCCAGTGAAGGCTGGGATTTTGTTGAATGGACCGGCGACACGGATCATGTTGATGATCCCACCTCTGCTAATGCCATTGTTACTATGCCTGCAGATGATATTGACCTAACTGCCGGTTTTGAAATGATTGATTACCAGCTTACACTCAATGCCGATCCCGAAGAGGGCGGCAACGTTGCAGGTGAAGGCATATACAATATTGGTGATGAAGTTGATATTATAGCAGAAGCCAGTGAAGGTTGGGATTTTGTTGAATGGACCGGCGACACGGATCATGTTGATGATCCCACATCTGCTACTACCATTGTTACTATGCCTGCAGATGATATTGATCTAAATGCCGGTTTTGAAATGATTGATTACCAGCTTGCACTCAATGCCGATCCCGAAGAGGGCGGCAACGTTGCAGGTGAAGGCATATACAATATTGGTGATGAAGTTGATATTATAGCAGAAGCCAGTGAAGGCTGGGGTTTTGTTGAATGGACCGGCGACACAGATCATGTTGATAATCCCACATCTGCTACTACTATTGTTACTATGCCTGCAGATGATATTGACCTGGCTGCCGGTTTTGAAATGATTGATTACCAGCTTGCACTCAATGCCGATCCCGAAGAGGGCGGCAATGTTACAGGTGAAGGCATATACAATATTGGTGATGAAGTTGATATTATTGCAGAAGCCGGTAAAGGCTGGGATTTTGTTGAATGGACCGGCGACACAGATCATGTTGATAATCCCACATCTGCTACTACTATTGTTACTATGCCTGCAGATGATATTGATCTAATTGCCAGTTTCGAAATGATTGATTACCAACTTACACTCAACGCCGATCCGGAAGATGGCGGCAACGTTACAGGTGAAGGCATATACAATATTGGTGATGAAGTTGATATTATTGCAGAAGCTGGTGAAGGATGGGATTTTGTTGAATGGACCGGCGACACAGATCATGTTGACGATCCTACATCTGCTACTGCCATTGTTACTATGCCTGCAGATGATATTGATCTAATTGCCAGTTTCGAAATGATTGATTACCAACTTACACTCAACGCCGATCCGGAAGATGGCGGCATCGTTACAGGTGAAGGCATATACAATATTGGTGATGAAGTTGATATTATTGCAGAAGCTGGTGAAGGATGGAAATTTATCGGGTGGACAGGCGAAACAGAATATGTTGAGGATCCGGATTCAGATATAACTACTGTAAATATGCCTGCCGATAATATAGAATTGACCGCAAACTTTACAGACGCAACCTCAATAGAATTACCAGTTAAAGCTGATATAAACATATTTCCCAACCCTGCTCGCCATAAGCTTACCATTGAATCAAACGAAATAATTAAACATATCCGGTTGATTGATGTTTCTGGTAATGTTATAAAAAATATGGTTGTAGATAAATTAAATCATAAACTTAATGTTTATAATTTGCAAGCCGGGATTTATTTTATACAGGTATATACTTCTGGCGGTATTGTAATTGATATGGTACAGATAATGAAGTAAGTGTCTAAACCGGAATAATTGCATTTAATATAACTATCAGGCTACATGAATGTGATTAGAGATTAATGCAAATAAAAATAGAGGAGGCAAATTTGCCTCCTCTATAATAATGTGCTAAAAAGTGGTTTTTTATTATACGTGTCCTTGTGCCATCATGGCATTAGCAACTTTAACAAATCCACCAATATTAGCACCTTTAACGTAGTTAGTAAAATCACCCTCTTTACCAAACTCTACGCATGCTTTATGTATATTTATCATAATTGTATGCAGCCTTTGATCAACTTCTTCTCTTGTCCATGATAATCTTAAAGAGTTTTGGCTCATTTCAAGCCCTGAGGTGGCTACACCACCAGCATTAGCTGCTTTACCCGGGCCATACAAAATTTTATTTTTCAGGTATATGTCAACTGCTTCGGGTGTTGAAGGCATATTTGCACCTTCAGATATACAAATACAACCGTTGTCAACTAATTTTTTAGCTTCTTCACCATTAATCTCATTCTCTGTAGCACAAGGCAATGCAATATCAACTTTTTCTTGCCATGGCCTGGTAACTCCCTCAACATACTTACATCCATAATGGTCAGCATACTCCCGGATACGACCTCTTTTAACATTTTTAAGATCCATTAGATAAGCAAGTTTTTCTTCGTCTATTCCATCTTTGTCATAAATATATCCGCTTGAATCTGAAAGTGTAACAACTTTTCCGCCAAGCTCGATAACCTTTTGTGTTGCAAACTGTGCAACATTACCTGAACCACTAACTGCTACAGCTTTTCCCTTAAAGCTTTCGTTAATAGAAGCAAGCATTTCCTGTGCAAAATATACGCATCCATAACCGGTTGCTTCAGGTCTTATTAAACTACCTCCATATTCAATCCCTTTACCTGTAAACACACCTGTAAATTCATTTTTCATGCGTTTATACTGACCAAACATAAAACCAACTTCACGTCCACCAACTCCAATATCACCTGCCGGTATATCAGTATCCGGGCCTATATGCCTTGTCAATTCTGTCATGAAACTCTGGCAAAACCTCATGACTTCGTTGTCGGTTTTACCTTTTGGATCAAAATCACTTCCCCCTTTACCGCCTCCCAGAGGCAATGAAGTAAGGCTGTTTTTAAATACCTGCTCAAAAGCCAAAAATTTTAATACGCCCAAATTAACTGTTGGGTGAAATCTTATACCTCCCTTGTAGGGGCCTATAGCACTGTTCATTTCTATACGATAACCCCTGTTAACCTGGAGTTCGCCCTTATCATCAATCCATGGAATTCTGAATATGATAACTCGCTCAGGTTCAATTATTCGCTCCAAAATTCTTGCAGCTTTGTATTTTGGGTTTTCTTCAATAAAAGGAATAATGGTTTCAGCAACTTCATGAACGGCTTGATGAAATTCCCGCTCACCTGGATTTTTTGCAATTACATAATCCATGAATTTTTTTACTTGTGTGTTCATTTTTTTTTGGATTTTATTGATTTATAAAATAAAAGGATAATTTTATAGATCAATGATAGAGATAATTTATCAGAATAAAAGAAATATTATAATTAAAAAATAATTTCTATTTTTCTTGGTTTTCTCAAAATTTTTTATATAGGTTATCTGTTAATTAATTAATATTAATTTAGCAATTGGTTTTTATCATAAGCGGTTATTTTAGCAAAGAAAATCGGTTTAAGTGTTAAAACGCCTAAAACAATTATATTTATTATACTAAACACTTTAAATAAATGAAGTCAACCGGAGATTCAAAAATAATTACAAAACACCAACAAAACAGAAACTTTATAATAGATGAATCATTATCTATTAGTCATGATGAAATCAAAAGAATACTCGCAGAAAAACAAGAAAGATTTAAGGAGCTTGATGCTATTAATAAAACCACTGAAATACTTAAAGAAGAATCATCTATTTCTGATATGCTTGGTAAAATTGTTTCAATTTTACCCTCTGCCCTGCAATACACTGATCCTTCAGTTGCCCGCATAAAATATGGAGATGATAGTTTTACCAGCAGCTCCAAATTTAAAAAAACATCGTGGGTTCTTAGAAAAGGGTTTGAAACTATTGATGGAAAGGAAGGTTCTATTGAAGTATATTATCTTAAAAAACTTCCTGAAGCCGATGAGGGCCCTTTTTTAATAGAAGAAAGAAATCTTATCAACAATCTTGCCAGCATTGTATCAGGACATTTAAATACAATTATTGGAAAAGATTTGTTGAAACAGTCTGTTAAGAAAGAAGAAACAGAAAGCGATTATGAACAGCATCGAATATCGCATTCAGTAATGAGTCGACAGCTTCTGCAGAAGTTTCTTAAAAAACACAATTCCGACCGTGATATTTATCATGATCTTATGCAGTTTAAAGTTCGTGAAATACTTTTGGTTGCCAATCTTTATGATGCTTTTATTATAGAACAGGAAGGAAAGTTTTTTGAACAGGTTACAGGAGAGTATTTTCAGCTAAATCTTTCTTCTGCACCGCGCATAACAGGTGTTTCAACTCCCGAGGAAGCATTGGAAAAACTGCAGGAAAAACATTTTGATATGGTGATAGTAATGATGGGAATTGATAAGTCAACACCTATTCATCTTAGCCAAATTATTAAGCAAATATACCATAATTTGCCTGTATTTTTAATGCTTAATAATAACAGTGATATTGCATTGTTTGAAGATGGCAGTAAAAATATAAACTCTATAGACAAGGTTTTTGTATGGAATGGTGATTCAAATGTTTTTCTGGCAATGATTAAGTATCTTGAGGATAAGATCAATGTTGAAAATGATATATCTATTGGTATGGTAAGGGTAATTTTGTTGGTCGAAGATTCGGCAAAATATTATTCGCGTTATTTGCCGATTTTATACAGTATAGTTATTGAGCAAACAAGGAAGCTGATAGAAGAAGTAAACACTGATGAACTATATAAGTTGCTAAAAATGAGAGCGCGCCCCAAGGTGTTGCTTGCATCAACATATGAAGAAGCCATAAGCATGTTCAACAAATTTAAAGATAATTTACTGTGCCTGATATCTGATGTGAAATTTGAAAAAGAAAACAAACTTGATGAAGAAGCCGGAATTTCTTTGCTTAAATATGCTAAAACTGTCATGCCCGATATGCCTGCCGTATTGCAGTCGTCCGACAGGGAAAATTCACAAAAAGCTTATGAGCTAAGATCAACATTTATTAATAAAAATTCGGAAACATTAAAACAGGATCTCAGAAGTTTTATAAATTATTTTCTTGGTTTTGGAAACTTTGTATATAAAGATGAAACAGGGCGAAAAGATATTGCTGTTGCACGCTCAATGAAAGAATTTCAAAAACATCTAAAAACTATTCCTGAAAAATCTCTCATATATCACGCCAAAAAAAATCATTTTTCTCACTGGCTAATGGCAAGGGGCGAAATACAAATTGCCAAAAAAATAAAACCTTTGAAGGTTGACGATTTTAAATCGCCGGGAAGCTTGAGAAAATATTTGATTGATATTGTTGAACAATGTATTCATGATAAGAAAAAAGGTAAGGTAATAAATTTTGAAGAATCGGCTTTGCTCGACTATTCAAATGTTGTGAGATTTGCCCCCGGCTCCCTGGGAGGTAAAGGCAGGGGATTGGCTTTTATTAATATGCTTATAAATAATTTTGATTTTAATGAACTGGTTAGTGATATAAATATAACTTCACCAAAAACCTCAATTATCGGAACAGAAGAGTTTGAAAAATTTTTGCATAAAAACAATCTTTATGATAAAGTTTATAGTGAAACTGATTATAATTACATTAAAAGGTTGTTTTTAGATGGTAAGCTTTCAGATAGCCTGGAAAAAAAGCTCAAAAGTTTCCTGTCCGTTATAAAAAAACCTTTAGCTATAAGATCATCAAGTTTATTTGAAGATTCTCTTATGCAACCATTTGCCGGAATATTTGATACCTTTTTATTGCCAAATAACCATCCCAACCTTGAGGTCAGGCTTGAACAAACCATGAATGCTATAAAAATGGTATTTGCATCTATATTTTCGCCCACTGCCAAGGCATATTTTAAAGCTGTCAATTATAAAATTGAAGAAGAGAAAATGGCTGTAGCAATACAAGAGGTTGTGGGTAATCAGTATGAGAATTACTTTTATCCACATATTAGTGGTGTTTCTCAATCTTATAATTTTTATCCTTTTTCATATATGAAACCTGATGAGGGTTTTGCTGTTGCTGCAGTTGGTTTGGGGAAATATGTGGTGGAAGGTGAAAAAACCTTCAGGTTTTCACCAGTTCATCCTCAACTGGAAATATATACGCCTAAGGAGCTACATAAGAATTCACAAGTTCATTTTTATGCTATAGATCTTAATAAAAAGGATATAAATATTCTTGACGGCGAGGATGCCGGTCTTATTAAACTTGATATTGACACCGCCGAAAAACATGGAACATTGAAACATTGCGCCAGTGTTTATGATATAAACAGCGAGAGAACAATACCCGGTATCACTCAACCCGGCCCCAGGGTAGTTAATTTTGCCAATATACTTAAATATGAATATATACCTATGGCTAAATCTATTGAAGTGATACTCGATATAGTGTCGGAAGCAATGGGAACACCTATAGAAATAGAATTTGCTATTGACTTGAATAAAGATAGTGAAAAGAAAGCTTCGTTTTATCTGCTTCAAATAAAACCCCTTATAAAAAATATTATTGATACCGATATTAATATAGATAAAGTTGACAATGAAAAATTACTTCTTTATTCGGAAAATGGCATGGGAAATGGTAGAATTAATGGGTTATATGATGTTATTTATGTGGATGTTGAAACTTTTGACAGCCTTAAAACCGAAAAAATGCGGGATGAAATAGATGAACTCAACTCCAAAATGGTTGAAGAAGGACGAAAATATATTCTTATTGGTCCGGGCAGATGGGGTACACGTGATAAATTTATAGGTATTCCAGTGGGATGGTCTCAAATATCTAATGCCAGAATTATTGTGGAAATTAGCCTGGAGGATTTTCCTCTTGATGCATCATTAGGCTCACACTTCTTTCACAATGTAATTTCAATGAATGTAGGTTATTTTTCAGTAAAGCATAACGACCTTATTGATTATATTAACTGGGATAAGCTCAAAAATACCAAATCAATTAATCAAACAAAACATTTCAGGCATGTAAGATTTGAAAACCCTCTTGAAGTAATCATGGATGGTAAAAAAAGAGCTTCCATGATTTACTTTCAATAAAAACAATTATAAACTCACTTGTTATTTTATTAAATTTTACTGGTACAAAATGAATATAAATGGTATTGAAACCGAATCAAAATTAAATACTGATTATAATTTACACTTTTCAACTGATAAGTATGAATTTGAAGAAATTGACCATGAGCTTCTTATGCAGGAGCGTATAATAAATGTTTTACTAATATGTAGTAACTACGATTCATTTATGTTAGAGGAAGATGGTAGGATAAACGAAAAAATATTTCTCGAATACACATCGAAAAACTTAAGATACCCTCCCCAATTTACACAGGCTAGTTCATCTGATATGGCTTTTAAGCTTTTGGAGAAGAAAAAATTTGACCTTGTGATAACAATGTTGAATGTTGGAAAAATAGATGCCTTTGAAATGGCCAGAAATGTTAAAAAAAGGTATCCTAAAATTCCGATTGTAGTATTGACACATTTTTCGCGGGAAGTTTCTCAAAAACTGGCAAATGAAGATCTAAGTTCAATTGATTACGTTTTTTCATGGCTGGGTAATACAAGTTTACTATTGGCGATTATTAAGTTGTTGGAAGACAAAATGAACGCCGAATTTGATATTTTAAAAATGGGAGTGCAAGCGGTTTTGCTTGTTGAAGATTCTATCAGGTATTATTCATCATATTTACCTACAATTTATAAAGTTATCTTTGATCAGACCAATGAGCTAATGAGTGAAGGTCTTAATGAACACAGGAAAACACTCCGAATGCGGGCCAGGCCAAAAATACTGTTAGCAAAAAATTACGAGGATGCTATTGTTTTATATGAAAAATACAAACAAAACTTACTGGGTATTATTTCAGATATAGAATACCCTCTTAAAGGAGTAAGAGATGAAAATGCCGGGATAAATCTCGCAAAAAAAATTCAGAAAGAAACTCCCCATTTACCAATAATGCTACAATCCTCACGCGAGTTAGATGATAAATATGTTGATGACATAAATGTGGAGTATCTTAATAAATATTCTAAGACATTGTTAACAGAATTAAAATATTACATTAAGGAAAATTATGGGTTTGGAGAATTTGTATTTAAAAATCCCGAAACCAATACAGAGATAGACAGAGCAAATAATCTCCATTCATTACAAGTTAAGCTTTCAAATATACCTGCAAAATCACTTGAATATCATGTCTCGAACAATCACTTTTCAAGATGGCTGAAAGCCAGGGCGCTTTTTGCAATTGCTAATATCTTTGCTGCAAAAAGTAAAGAAGATTTTGATAATATTGAGGAAATCAGAAAATATCTTATTGATACAATTGCTAATTACAGGATAAAAAAAGGACGTGGTATTATTGCCAGTCATTTGGACGAATATGCTATTTTTACCCGTTTAGGCGATGGGCAGCTTGGTGGCAAAGCTCGCGGGCTTGCATTTATCGACTCAATGATTAATAAAAATAAGATAATGCATAATTGGGATGATTCCATAATTACTATTCCAAAAACAGTTGTTCTCACTACCGATATTTTTGATGAATTTATGGAGGAAAACAACCTTTATGATTTTGCACTTGGCGATGCATCTGATCAGGAAGTACTTGATAGATTTGCTAATGCAAAAGCATCATTTAGAATGAAAAAGTTTATTAATCAAATAACAGATTTCTTTGATACCCCACTCGCCGTCAGGTCTTCCAGTCTGCTCGAAGATAGCCATTATCAACCATTTGCAGGTGTATATTCTACATATATGATTGCCAATAATCACGAAGATAAACAAGTCAGATCACTGCAATTAGAACAAGCCGTAAAAAGTGTTTATGCATCAGTTTTTTATAAAGAATCCAAAGCTTATATTAATGCAACTTCAAATGTAATTGACGAAGAAAAGATGGCGGTAATTATACAGGAAATAAGCGGTAATATATACAATGGAAAATTTTATCCAACATTATCGGGTGTTGCAAGATCTGTTAATTTTTACCCTGTTGAACCCGAAAAGTGTGAAGATGGAATAGCTCATATAGCATTTGGATTAGGAAAAACTATAGTTGAAGGAGGGGCCTCATTAAGGTTTTGCCCAAAATATCCCCAAAAAGCTCTTCAGCTATCAAGCCTTGAACTTGCACTGACAAATAGCCAAAAAGAATTTTATGCATTATATCTTGATTCTGACAAATATCATCCGTCAACAGACGACTCTGTTAATTTGTTTAAAGGAAGAATTAAAGATGCTGAAAATGATAAAGCTCTTAAACATGCTGCATCAACTTTTGATTACCACGATCAAATAATTAGAGAAGGAATATACGAAAAAGGGAAAAAAATTATCACTTTCGATAATGTGTTAAAAAATAACTATTTTCCGCTTGGCCAAGTTTTATCTTCACTACTATCTATGGGAAAAAAAGAGATGAATAGTGAGGTGGAAATTGAATTTGCAGTAAATCTTGATACTCCTAAAAACAAGCCTAAGATTTTTTACTTTTTACAAATCAGGCCGGTTGTCGAAACACAAGAAAAAAATCTCGTTTCAGTTAAAACCAGCAAACCTGAAGATTCTATAATTATAAGTTACCAGGCGCTAGGAAATGGAATTATTGACAATATTTATGATTTTGTATATGTTAAGCCCGAGTCTTTTAAACCTGCTGAGACAAAAAAAATGGCAGAAATAATAGATGATCTAAATAGCCAGTTTGAAAAAAAAGGTCTAAACTATGTTTTGGTTGGTCCGGGAAGATGGGGTTCTAGTGATCCGTGGCCTTGTATTCCAGTCAAATGGTCAAATATATCAGCTGCCAGGCTAATAGTAGAAGCCGGTCTTAAAAACTATCGAATCGATCCAAGTCAGGGCACACACTTTTTCCAAAATCTTACTTCATTTAGTGTTGGATACTTCACTATTAACCCATACCTAAACGAGGGATATTTTGACATAGACTATCTTGATAAACAAGAAGCTGATTATGAAGATCAGTATCTTAGACATATAAAATTCAAGCATCCAATTGTCATTAAGATTGATGGAAGCAAAAATACAGGCATTGTGAAGAAACCTGAAAAATAATTTCTCCAAAACATTTTTTTTAATAAAAAAAATGGCATAAATTCGCCTGTTCAAATTGTTAATAAATTAACAAGTCACCCTTTTTTACAAACTTTTAAAAATAAAACACTATGAATTTAGAAAAAATATTATCAGACCTGGAGAAAAGAAATCCGGGACAAGAAGAATTTTTACAGGCAGTAAAAGAAGTTTTAGAAACTATAGAAGACGTGGTTAAGGATAACCCGAAATATGAAGCTGCCAATATCATTGAGAGAATAATTGAGCCTGACAGAATAATAAAGTTCAAAGTTCAATGGGTTGATGATAAAGGTAAAGTGCATGTTAACAGGGCTTATCGTGTTCAATTCAACAACGCCATAGGGCCATATAAAGGTGGATGCCGTTTTCACCCCAGTGTAACTGAGGGAGGTTTGAAGTTTTTAGGCTTTGAACAGATATTTAAAAACAGTCTGACTACTTTGCCAATGGGAGGAGCTAAAGGAGGCAGTGATTTTGATCCAAAGGGTAAATCACCGGCAGAAATTATGCGTTTTTGCCAGGCTTTTATGGCAGAGTTATATAAATACATAGGTGCTGATATCGATATTCCTGCAGGTGACATTGGAGTTGGTGGCCGCGAAATAGGCTACATGTATGGAATGTACAAAAAAATAGTTGGTGACCATACAGGAGTTTTTACCGGTAAGGGTAGAAACTGGGGAGGAAGTCTTATTCGCCCCGAAGCTACGGGTTTTGGTAATGTTTATTTTGCTGAAGAGATGCTTAAAACCCGTGGAGAAAATATGAAAGGTAAAATAGTTACTGTTTCCGGTTTTGGGAATGTTTCCTGGGGAGCTATTACTAAAGCAACTCAATTAGGTGCAAAGGTTGTGACCATCAGTGGCCCCGATGGATATGTTTATGATCCGGATGGTATTTCCGGCGAAAAAATTGATTTTCTATTAGAGCTCAGGGCTTCGAATCAAGATATTGTTAAGCCATACACCTATGAGTTCCCTAATGCACAGTTTTTTGAAGGCAAACGACCATGGGAAGTTAAATGTGATATTGCAATGCCATGCGCTATTCAAAATGAACTTAACCTTGAAGATGCTAAAAACCTTATTAATAACGGTGTATTGTGTGTTTCTGAAGGTGCTAATATGCCCTGTACACCAGAAGCGATGAATCACTTTCTAAAAAATAAAATTCTTTATGGACCTGGTAAAGCTTCAAATGCCGGTGGTGTTGCTACTTCAGGACTTGAACAAACCCAAAATGCCATGAAACTTAACTGGCCATCTGATGAAGTAGAAGAAAAACTTCACAAAATTATGAAGGATATACACGAAGCATGTCTCAAACATGGTAAAGAAGAAGATGGGTTTGTTAATTATGTGAAAGGCTCTAATGTTGCCGGCTTTATCAAAGTTGCCGATGCAATGATTGACCAGGGAGTAATTTAAAGCAGTAAGTGCTTTTTGGTATTTGAATCAAATATCAAGAAAACTTTATAATATTACATTAAGCCGTTATTCCTTCCAGAATAGCGGCTTTATTATATCATAACAAATAAGAATGAGAAAATATGGCTTCGTTAATATAAAACCAGGTTATTACTTTCTACTTTTTTGACTTCTTTATTCGGTGGATGTTTTGTTTCAATATTAATCTTTAATAATAAAAAGAATGTTATATTTTACCTTTTTTATTTAATGAATAAAAAAAGACTTTTAATTTTGCAGCTTACAGATTATAATTATCATTAACATTCAACCCTATTTTTATATACTTTTTTCAGTTTGCTAAACTGATTACAATAAATGATTAAAAAAGATATGGCAAAAGAAAAACCTTCTATTCCTAAAGGTACAAGAGATTTTTTACCCATCGAAATATCAAGAAGGAATTATGTTTTTAATATTATCCGTGAAGTTTACCAGCTTTATGGATTTAAACCAATAGAAACACCTGCTATGGAAAACATAACCACTCTGATGGGTAAATATGGAGAAGAAGGTGACCGTCTTATATTTAAGATATTAAATTCCGGGGATTTTCTATCCGGATTGCCTGATGAATTGTTAGATTCAAAGAAATCATCAAAGATTGGTCTGCGGATATGTGAGAAAGCATTGAGGTACGATCTGACTGTGCCTTTTGCGCGTTATATTGTACAACACCAACATAAGCTTTCCTTCCCTTTTCGTCGTTATCAGATACAACCTGTATGGCGTGCAGACAGACCACAAAAAGGTCGTTACCGTGAGTTTTTTCAATGTGATGCTGATATTATAGGTAGTGATTCTATGCTCAATGAAGTTGAGCTTATTACTATTATCAATGATGTTTTTAGTAAGCTTGGCATTGATGTGGTTGTGAAAATTAATAACCGCAAAATTCTTGCCGGCATAGTTGAAAAAATAGGTCATGCAGATAAGTTTAATCAAATCACCAATATTTTTGATAAACTCGAAAAGATTGGTATTGATAAAGTCAATGAAGAGCTGGCTGAAACTGGCATTGAAAACAAGGTAATAGATTCATTACAACCTCTGTTTTATATGGATGCAGCTTATGAACAAAAAGTTGAATACTTAAACAAGATTCTTCGAAGCTCAGAACCTGGAATGGAAGGACTGGAGGAAATTTTTGAAATTTTTGAAATGCTTAAACGAATTAATATTGATTGTGAGGTAGATTTGGATATTAGTCTTGCCAGGGGATTGAATTATTATACAGGTACAATAATAGAAGTAAAAGCCAAAAATGTTGATATAGGTAGTATTTGTGGGGGAGGGAGATATGATGATTTGGCTTCACTTTTTGGCATGGACGGGATGTCAGGTGTAGGAATATCTTTTGGAGCTGACCGCATCTATGATGTTATTAAGGAAAAAGATCTTTTTCCGGAAAATATCGAAACTTTTACTCAACTATTGATTGTAAACTTTGGGCCAAAAGAGCAGAACTATTGCCTATCAATATCTAAAGAATTGCGTGAAAGTGGAATATCATGTGAAATTTATCCCGATCATTCTAAAATAAAAAAACAAATGCAATATGCCGATAAAAACAATATACCTTTTGTTTTGATGATCGGAGAAGAGGAGATGAGAACCGGTAATTTGTCTCTTAAGTGTATGAAAAGCGGGAAACAGACAACTTTAAAAAAATCTGCTATTGCCGGGTATATTTCAGGTAATTGTTAAAAATTACAGCTATAAACATTTTTTATATATAGTTTATATTTAATTTTTTAAAAATATATTAATTAATTAGATATCAGAATTTTAATTACATTTTATACAAATAAAACCCTGATTAACTAAAGGTTCACAAAAGTTAATGATTATTATTTAATTAATAAAATGGCTTCATAGTTAGACAACAAATACCAGAAGCATTATATTTGAAAATACAACTTTAATTAACAGATAACTTAAATTGAAAATATCGCATGAAACATTATCATATAACTCCTGATAATCTTACATTTGAAAGCATTGAAAAAATTTTAAGATGTGATTATTACTTAAAATTGTCTGAAGAGTCTATTAGAAGAATAGAAAGATGCCGCAGTTATCTTGATGAAAAAATTGCAACTTCAACAGAGCCCATATATGGTGTAACAACAGGATTTGGTTCTCTCTGCAACCATATTATATCTGATAAAGATCTTTCTGTCTTACAAAAAAACCTGTTAATGTCTCATGCCTGTGGTGTTGGTGAAGTAATTGATAAAGAAATTGTTAAAGTGATGTTACTTTTAAAAATTCATTCACTTGCTTATGGTAATTCAGGTGTGAAGTTATCTACCATTGAAAGGTTAATAGATATGTTTAATCATGATGTTTTGCCTGTAGTATACAAATATGGATCATTAGGTGCATCGGGAGATCTTGCTCCGTTAGCTCATATGAGTTTACCATTAATTGGAATGGGTGAAGTTTGGTATAAGGATAAGAAATCGAATGCCAATAGTGTGTTACAAAAAATGAAGTGGGAACCTTTACAATTATCATCTAAAGAAGGTCTTGCTTTAATTAATGGCACACAGTTTATGTCAGGTTTTGCTGTATTTTGCCTGCTGAAAGCTAATTCTCTTTCAAAATGGGCTGATATTATTGGAGCTTTATCTCTTGATGCTTTTGATGGGCGTATTGAACCATTCCTTGAACAGGTACATCTTATCAGGCAACATAGAGGTCAGATTGAAACTGCCAAAAACATCAGATCATTGCTTAATGGAAGTGAGCTTATAGGCAGAAAAAAATCTCATGTACAAGACCCTTACTCATTCAGATGTATTCCACAAGTGCATGGTGCATCAAAGGATGCAATAAAATATGTAGAAGGTGTTATTTATAATGAAATAAATGGGGTTACAGATAATCCGACTATTTTTCCTGATGACGATTTAATCATCTCGGCAGGTAACTTTCACGGACAACCCGTTGCATTGGCAATGGACTTTTTGAGCATTGCATTGGCTGAGTTGGGCAGTATTTCTGAGCGTAGAATATATAGATTGGTTTCCGGTGCCCGGCAATTACCTTCTTTTTTGGTGGCCAATCCCGGATTGAACAGCGGATTTATGATACCCCAATACACCGCAGCATCACTAGTTAGCAATAATAAACAACTATGTACCCCAGCCTCGATCGACTCAATTGAATCTTCACAGGGACAAGAAGACCATGTAAGTATGGGTGCAAATGGTGCCGTAAAAACATTGCAAGTCATTAATAATACTGAGAAAATACTAGCTATTGAATTATTTAATTCATGCCAGGCTTTGAAATTTCGCCGCCCGGCTAAATCCTCACCCTCATTGGAAAAACTAGTGAGTAATTATTCTAAATCAGTCCCCTTCATAGAAAATGATACCTTAATGTATACGATGATTAAGAATTCAGTAAAAATACTTAACGAAACAAACCCTAATTTATATTTATTTGAATGATTAATTATTATAAAGAATCCATAAACTCATTTTATAATTATAACAATTATTATTGTTTAAATTAAGGTATTAAATATGCCGCCGTAGCTATTTTTATGCATAACCTAATAAATTTATATAAATATATATGTTGGAGAAAGTAAATCAGTCAATAGATTATCGTGAAAAAAAACCGGCTTTGTTAAAATATTCTTGTGTTGCGGGCTATATTTTTGTTGGATTAACTATTTTAATGGGCTTATTATTAATTATTTTATC
Source organism: Bacteroidales bacterium (assembly GCA_003550725.1). Lineage (GTDB taxonomy): Bacteria > Bacteroidota > Bacteroidia > Bacteroidales > UBA7960 > PUKZ01. The sequence goes on from PUKZ01000051.1 coordinate 18,324, forward strand.
TAAAGCACCAAATTTTTTCAATGTGATTCCCAAAATTGACTTTTTTTATATTAGTGTAGCGAGTGGAAAAGTATCGCTAGGGTTTGCATTAATGAGCATTATTTTACCTATTATTGCCTTTTTTGGAATTGTTCAGCTATGGTACCAGCTTAAAATTGGTTTCTGGATTTTTTCAGTATCCAAAATATTATTGATATCAATGCCATTTTTATTTATTGACTTGTCTTTAGGAGATTTATGGCTTATTGTTCAACCTCTTTTAATTATTACCATAATCCTTATTGTTCTATTCGGATTAAACTATAAAAAGATGTATTAATTTTAATTAATTATATTTTTTTAGTTGGTATGTTGGTTATATTAGTATCATTTGCCCTTCAGCCAATCTTACGGTTTTTATTTTGCTAAACCCGGTTTTCTATTTTTTTTAACAATTAAACCGAATGTTTATTCTATATTTTTTATAAATTGCGCAAAATTGCAACAGTTGTAGAACGACATATATTAATCATCAAACTGATTTTATAAAACATAATTACATATATTATTATGACAAAAGCCTTTAAAATTTCGTTAATATTCTTGTTAATATCTTCAAATTCTATTTTTGGACAAACATCAAATATATTTGGATTACGTGATAACCCTCCGGAGGTGTTTGCATTTGATAATGCCCGTATCATGGTTTCTTCAGGGAATATTTTGTTTGACGGAACTATTTTAATTCGCGATGGATTAATAGAGAATGTTGGTCAAAATATTGATATTCCTGATGATGCCTGGGTTTTTGATTTAGAAGGTAAATATATATATCCGGGCTTTATAGAGTTGTATTCCGATATTGGTATGCCAAGTATAGATAAGCGAAATAATAACAATAACAAGTCAGACGCTAATAGTCGAAACTCAAATTATTCCGGCAATTATCCGGGAGCCAGCAAAAGAGGTGCTTATCATAATAATCCACATGTTAGGTCGTGGTATGAGGCTGCAGGGCAATTTAAACCCGAAAAGGATAAAGCTCAGAAGATGCGTTCTCAAGGATTTACTGTTGCTCATACTATCCCTCCCTATGGAATCTTTAAAGGGAATACTGCAGTTGTCTCTTTAGGAGAAGGTTCAGGTAAAGATCTTGTTATCAAAAGTAATGTTGCACAAGCTATCTCTTTTGATATATCGCCAGAACTTCAGGGTGACTATCCTACTTCATTAATGGGGGTTATTGCTTTAATAAGGCAAACATTCCATGATACTGATTGGTTTTTGGATGCTCATAAAGTTTACTATGAAGATCCGGTGGGCATGAAGCAACCTGAAATAAATTTTGCTTTTGCATCATTAATTGAAGCTTACAACCGGAAACAACCCGTCATTATTTCTGCCAGAGATGAGATAGCCTCACTCAGGGCTGAAAATATAGCTAATGAATTTGATTTAAAATTATGGCTTAAAGCTAGCGGTAAAGAATATCGCCGCTTGAATGCTTTTGTCGATATAGACTATCCAATAATTGTGCCTGTTGATTTTCCGGAAAAACCGGAGGTTGACAATTTTGAAAAAACAATTGAACTATCACTGGAGTCATTAATGCATTGGGAACTTGCCCCGGAAAATCCCGCCAGGATATATAAAGAAGGTATCGATATGATTATCACTTCTGATGGAACCTGGAGCAGTGGTGAATTCCTAAAACAATTGCGTTTGACTGTTAAGAGAGGGCTGCCGGAATATGCCGCTATCGATGCCCTTACAATAAACCCTGCACGACTTTTGCAAATTGATGAAAAATACGGGACACTTGAGAAAGGTAAAAAAGCAAATTTTTTCATAGCAGACGGCAATATTTTTGAGCCTGAAACAAAAATAGAGGAAGTTTGGATTGGAGGCAGAAAATATTCTGTAGAAAAACCTCATGAACTGACTGCTCAAGGTAAATGGCAGTTATCAGTTAATGATACTTCTGCCTATATCCTGGAACTTAAAGGAGAAGTAGGAAATTACCAGGGCAAATTAATTGCTGACAGTAAAGAGTATGAGCTGAAAAATGCAAAATTCGACAAACAGCGAATAACCTTTATGGCCAAGGATGTTTTTGATGTTGATGAAGAAGTTATTCGTTTCTCCGGGCAGGTTTCAGAAGAGTCAATTTATGGAATAGGAGAGAGGTCATCAGGTGAATTTTTTAACTGGAAAGCTGAAAAAATTGACAATATGGATGATGATCATAAGCCAGAGAAAAATAATGAAAATGAAGATGAAGATGAAGCAGAAGAACAAAAAGTTTTTTCTTGTGTTTTAAGACCACCAATGGAATACGGGCTAACTGAAAAACCAAAACAAGTTGATTGTCTTCATATAAAGAACGTAACAATATGGACACAAAGCGAGCAAGGTATACTTAAAAAAGGTGATATACTGGTAAGTAATGGAAAAATTAAAGAGGTTGGCAAAAATATTGATCCTCCTTCCGGGTGCAGGATTATAGATGCTTCAGGCAAACATCTTACACCGGGTTTGATTGATCCGCATTTGCATACCAGTATTTCGGGGCGGGTTAATGAAACAGGCAATGCAATAGTGTCAGAAACCAGGGTTAAAGATGTTTTAAATCCAAATAACATATGGATATACCGGTTACTGGCAGGGGGGCTTACAACGGCCAATCTTCTGCATGGCTCTGCTAATCCAATTGGGGGGCAGGATGCTGTTGTGAAAATGCGTTGGGGTAGCTTACCCCGGGAAATGATTTTTGAAGAAGCCAAGCCGGGACTGAAAATGGCTTTAGGAGAAAATGTCAAAGCCATGCAAAATCGCTATCCGGATACACGCATGGGAACTGAACAAATAATAAGAGATGCTTTTTCGGCTGCAATAGATTATAAAACTAAACGTGACAAAAAACAACAGAAGGGCTTACCATACAGGAAAGATATTCAACTGGAAGTTCTTCTGGAGGTTTTGGAAGGTGAACGTGTTGTGCATGCTCATGCATATCGTCATGATGAAATGCAAATGCTTATCAGGTTGGCTGAAGAGTTTGGTTTTACTATCAGATCTTTTGAGCATACCGTTGAAGGCTATAAAATTGCTGATGTATTGGCTGAGCATGGTGCAGCAGCGATTGTATGGACTGATTGGAGTTCATTTAAAATGGAAGCTTATGATGCTATAATATATAATGCACGTCTTTTAAATGAACAAGGTGTACTAACTTCACTGCATTCAGATAACACCAGATTGGCGACACGCATGCACTGGGAAGCCGGTAAGATTGCCGGTACCGGGGTAAAGGAAATTGAAGCAATGAACATGATAACAATTAATCCTGCCAAAATTTTGGGTGTTGATCATCTTGTAGGCTCTATTGAGGAAGGAAAACATGCTGATTTTGTCATTTGGAGCCAACATCCTTTAAATGGTTTTGCCTATGCCGAACAAACATGGATTGACGGGAGAAAATATTTTGACCGCAAAAAAGACAGAGAAACATTGAAAGAAGTTTTGAAATTAAAAAATAATTTAACAAATAAGGTGCTGGAAAATAATTAATTAACAACCCTGTGCTGAATCACTTAAAACATTAAAAACCATGATTAAATTAAAATTAATATATCAAGTAATTTTTTCAGTATTATTTTTTATATTTTCATTGCCTGCTATTAAAGGACAAATGCCTTCGGCATTGCAGAAGGAACCTGTGGCATTGGTAAACGGAACTGTTGTTACAGTTTCGGGTGACGTAATTAAAAATGGCACGGTGGTTTTTAAAGACGGCAAGATAACAGCTGTTGGACATGATGTGGCAATACCTGATGATGCCAAAGTTAAGGATGTTAAAGGTAAATATTTATATCCCGCTATGATTCATTCGGGCACTTATCTTGGCTTAATGGAGGTTTTTAGGGTTAGTGAAACTTTAGATTTCAATGAATATGGTGATATTAACCCTAATGTAAGGGCTGAAGTTGCTTTTAATGCCGACAGCCGCCATATTTCACTGGCACGTTCACATGGTATAGCAGTGGCAGTAGTAACACCCACAGGTGGAATAATTTCAGGTATGGCCGCTGCAATGCTCACTGATGGTTGGAATTGGGAAGAGATGGTTTATAAAGCACCCCTGGGGATGGTTGTAAACTGGCCATCAATGGATAATAAAACAGAACGCGACAATGCCATAGCTAAATTATCGGAAACTTTCAAGAAAGCACGTCGATATAATAAAGCAAAACAGGTATCCGATAAACACTTTCATTCAACCGATATAAGGTTGGAAGCAATTATCCCCGTTCTAAATGGTGATATTCCTGTTATTATAAATGTGTCGGATTACCGACAAATACAATCTGCAATTAATTGGGCTGAAAAAGAGGATATACAAATAATATTGTCAGGTGTTAATCAAGCTGATTTAGTAATACCGCATATAAAAGATAAAGAAATACCGGTAATAATAAACTCGGTATTTTCAGGTCCTTCACATCAATGGGAGCCTTATGATCAAACCTTCTCACTTCCGGCTAAATTGTATGAGGCCGGCATCAGGTTTTTAATATCCGGAGAAGCCTCAGCTGCAAATATTATAAGATTGCCTAACCATGCAGCTGCTGCAGTTGCACACGGACTCCCTGAGAAAGAAGCCTTGAAAAGCATTACCCTGTATCCTGCAAAAATATTTGGCATTGACCATAGACTCGGCTCTATTGAGAAAGGAAAAGATGCATCGATTATTATTACCGATGGAAATTTACTGCACCTGACTACTCAAATTCAACAGGTTTATATCAAAGGTAGAAAATCCGATATGATGGATAAACACAAATTGTTTTATAAAAAATATAGTGAACGATACAATAGAATTAAAGAAAAATCAAACTGAAAAACCAGTTTGCAAAAAACAATATAATTAACCAATCTAATTCAAGAAATTTTCACTGGCAGTTGATTGTGCCTTTATTATTGCTTGAGAAATCTTATTATTTTACGGAAAACTGGGATATTTTTTCACCCAATTGCTTTCCATAATTAAAGCATGTTAAAAGTTCATTTTCACCCGGAGTAAATTTGATAAAAACACCTTCTCCTTGTAAATCAAGTTTTAGATTTGTAAGATTCGAATTTATCATTTTTTTGGCTTCGCCACTCCAGCCATAAGAACCAAAAGAACCTGCAATTTTCCCTTTGTCACGTATCGGGCTAATAACACTAAATAACTTATATACAGGCAGTAAAATATTCTGGTTAATTGTAGGACAACCGACAATTACTGCATTGCTTTTGGCAACACGTTCATCAAGTTCGCCTACTGACATTGTTTCTATATCTGCTACATCTATTTCAAAATTACCTTGAGATTTAATGCCTTCGGCAATTTTTTCGGCTAATAATCCGGTTTTATTATATGCAGAAACATAAGGAATAAAAACACTGTTTTTTTCAGGTTTAACAAGTGCTTCCCTGGCATATTGTTCGGATAAATCGACATATTTTTTCCAGTTTGTTGTCAACAATGGACCATGACCGGTAAGTATTGCATCTATTTCCAACGGACGTATTTTTTCTATAGCCTTAAGCATAAATTTACTGAAAGGTTTCAATATCACATCAAAATAATATTTAAAAGCCTCATCAAAATTTCCAACTTGGTTATCAAACATCTTATGATTGCAATAATGAGATCCGAATGAATCACATGTAAATAGTAATTTGTCCTCTTCGAGGTAGGTATACATAGAGTCAGGCCAATGAAGATTTGGTGCAGATATGAATCGCAGGGTTTTGTTTCCCAGATCAATTGTATCGCCATCTTTTACAATGATATGATCAAAATCTTTACATAATAAATCCTTCAGGTAATTAATGGCCAATCTGCTACCTACAACTTTAGCATTTGGTGCTAATTTTAGCAAATTGTTCAGATTTCCACTGTGATCAGGTTCAGTATGATTTAATATTATATACTCAATGTCAGCCGGGTTGGTAACTTGTTCAATTTTTTGCAAATATCTATCCCAAAACTTTTCTTTGCTGGTTTCTATAATTGCTTTTTTTTCAGCATTGATAAAAAATGAATTGTAAGTAGTGCCATATTCTGTTTCCATCACGACATCAAAAGTAACTATATCGTAATCCAGTACACCTATCCAATGAATGTCATTTTTTATTTCTAATACTTTGTTGTCAATAACCTTTTCGTTTTTTTTCATATTTAACTATTTTAAATTAATCAACAATAATATAATAACAATCAATATAAATAAATGCTTCAATCACTTTAATTAAAAAAAATTAGAGGCAATAATTTTTATGGTTGTTAATTTTTGTCACAGAATTGTGATCAACTTTAAATCATTAGTTTTAACAAACAAAAATTATTTCTGTTCAATTGTCAAAATATTAAAAATCAAGACTAATTTGTTTACTGTTTTCTGAGTCAAAATTTTGGTTGCTTTTTTTTACATTCGAATCAACAGGTTGTTTTAAATTATTATTACGGCTATTATTTTCTTCTTCCGGAGGTATTGGCGGGTAATGTTCTCCGGCAATCCAATCAATGTTTTCCAAATTGTGTTGTGATATCTTTTTCCCTCTTGCTTTTATTCCCTTAACGTCAATAAATTCTTTCAAAGGTATTTCTTCTTCAGATTTGATTTTCTTTTTTTTGGTTACCTGTGTAATTTTTATTACCGGATCTGGGTGCAAGGAAACTTTTATAAGCTTACTTTTAGGACGTTCGCCAATGAAGTTTACTATTTTTTCAGTATATTCTGCTTCAAATCTTTTTACATAATAATTATTTTTTTCTCCATCAAAATAAATTGCTGTCACAATTATTCCGGGTTCAAATTTTTCCATTATCAAAGGCTCTTCATCAAAATGGCTTGAGATGTCATAGTTCATAAGCCTGTATGATCCCGAAGAAAATATGGTCAATATTTTTTCATCTCCTTTAAATGAGCCTATATATTGACCTCTTTTATCAACATTAAGTCTTAATACAGTTTTATCAAACCATATATGTTGAGCATCCAGTGTTGGTTTACCTTTATCTTTGAGTACAATTTTTCTGATATTGTGTCGTGTAAGGATATTGCCTGAAGCATTTCGGCTCTTGATAGCTAATTCACTAAAGTCAAGATCGAAAACCGGTTTTTTCAGTTTTGGTTTATGCCGCAAGTTGACGGTAACCACTTCTGCTTCTCCGTTTGGATTAGCAGTTAAATAAAGCACTTTTGAGCCTTTTGTTCCCTTGGTAAGATCATACTCACGGTCGCGTGTTATTCCCTTTATTGCAAAACGTTTCATAAGAGCCTTGCCGTTATGACCATCCTGATAAATCATATTATAAATGGTACGGTCATCATTACGTTTAAAAACTGCAATATGTATAATGTCTTTTCCGACAAATACCTTTTCATTGACTTTGGTAACAATAAAGGTGCCATCTCTTCTAAATACTATAATATCATCAATGTCTGAGCAATCGCAAACATACTCGTCTTTTTTCAGGCCGGTACCCGCAAAACCTTCTATGCGATTGACATAAAGTTTTTGATTGGTAGCAGCAACACGTGTAGCTTCAATATAGTCAAAATATCTTATTTCAGTTTTCCGCTCCCTGCCTTTTCCGAATTTTTTCTTAATAAATTTGAAATAATCAATGGCATATTCAATAAGGTTATCAAGATTTTTGTTTACACTTTCGAGTTCATTTTCAAGATTTTTAATTAGTTCGTCAGCCTTTAAACTGTCGTATTTTGAAATTCGTTTAATTCTGATCTCGGTAAGCTTTACTATATCGTTCTGAGTAATTTCTCTGTAAAACCTATCTTTATAGCTGTCTAATCCTTTATTGATTGCATCTAAAACACTTTCCCATGTTTCACACTCTTCAATATCGCGGTAAATCCTGTTTTCGATAAAGATTTTCTCAAGGCTTGAAAACATGTGCTGTTCAAGCAATTCATGCTTTTTTATTTCAAGTTCTTTTTTTAATAGTTGAACTGTATTGTCGGTAGATATTTTAAGAATATCATTAATGCTCAAAAAACAAGGTTTACCTTCTTTTATTACACAACAATTAGGAGAAATGCTAACCTCACAATCAGTAAAAGCATATAATGCATCTATGGCCTGATCAGGAGAAATCCCGGCTGATAAGCTTATAACGATTTCAACATTTTCGGCTGTATTGTCTTCAATTTTTTTTATTTTGATTTTACCTTTATCATTAGCATTAAGTATGCTTTCAATTAAACTTCCGGTGGTTGTTCCAAAAGGTATTTCGGTAATGGTAAGGGTTTTTTTGTCGATAATATTTATTTTGGCCCTTATTCTAACTCTACCACCTCTTTGGCCGTTGTTGTATTTGGTAAAATCTGCCATTCCTCCTGTTGGAAAATCAGGAAGTAAATCAGGTGTTTTACCTCTAAGATATTTAATTGAACTATCGAGTAATTCGTTGAAATTATGCGGCAATATTTTTGAAGCAAGTCCAACAGCTATTCCCTCAACACCTTGCGCCAAAAGTAAAGGAAATTTTACAGGCAAAACTTCTGGCTCTTTGTTTCTACCATCATAAGATTTTTTCCAGGTAGTTGTCTTGGGGTTAAAAACAACTTCAAGCGCAAATTTTGACGGGCGGGCTTCAATATACCTGGGAGCAGCCGGACTGTCGCCTGTAATTATGTTTCCCCAGTTGCCTTGTGTATCAACAAGGATATCTTTTTGCCCAAGCTGAACTAAGGCATCCCCTATAGATGCATCGCCGTGTGGATGATATTTCATAGTATGACCTATGATATTGGCAACTTTATTGTATCGGACGTCATCCAGCTCTTTCATAGCATGAAGTATGCGGCGCTGAACAGGCTTTAAACCATCTCGTATTTCAGGAACTGCCCTCTCAAGTATAACATATGAAGCATAATCCAAAAACCAATCTTTGTACATCCCTGATAAACGAGTGGTTCTTAATCCATGATCCTCAACAGGCAGATCCTGCTTGTCATCTCCCGAATCAAATTGATCTTTATTATTCGTTGTTTGATTATATTTATCTTGTTCGCTCATTAAATTATATTAATAGAAAAACTTGCATGAAAAATCACTGCAAAATTATTGTTTTTTAAACTAGAATTTCATATATCCAATAAGACTTTAACCCTGTTGAATATTTGTTTTCTTTATTCATCTGGTTATCAGACAATTTGTCTAAAAGAACAGGGATTTTAAGCTTGTATTGAACGAAGTGAAATAACTCAAAGATTTGAATTCCTGAACGTTACTCTTTGTGTTTTCTCTCAAAGTATTGGTATTTGTGTGAATTTTTATCAATTTATGCTGTACAGAAAAGTGTAAACATTACATTAATTTTTGAATAATAGTTTTATATTTTTGTATCCACTTCAATAATTATTTACATTTATTAAAATCAAAAAACATGAAATTTAAAATAGGTGACCGGGTGAGTTTTCTGGATGATAAGGGCGGAGGTATAGTAACAAAAATAGTTGATGAAAACATTGTACATGTTTCAATAGAAGAGGGTTTTGAAATTCCAACTTCGGTATCTGACCTGATTCTTACTTCACCTGCCGGTACTAATATGCCAAAGGGAAATGATCATGAGAGTGTTATTGAGCAAGATGATATTTCACAAAACGATGAAAATATTTCACCTCTTAATATTATAGAGAGTAATGATGATATATCCGGAGAAGGTATTTATTTTGCAATTGTACCTGAGAGTCAGGATACTCCTTTGGCAAGAAACTTAATACTTTATTTGATTAATCATACCGATTATCAAATATTATATAGTTTATTTACCAATGAGTCGGGTTTGTTTTACGGATTTGATTTCGGTTATTTGGAACCACAGTCAAAAGTGCTTTTAGAAAATATTGGAAGAGCTAAAATAGAAAATTGGGTAAATGCACTTGTACAGGTTGTTTTTTTCGCAGAGGGAAAAACAACTATACTTAATCCTATAAGTCAGTTCATTAATTTTAAGCCTGTAAAAACATACAAAGAAGATGCATTTAAACATTACGATATAATTGATAGCAAGGCTATATTGATAGAATTGGGGCTAACAAAAGATCAAACAGTTAACCCTTATATGCCGAAGCCTGTTTCTGCAGATAACATGCAAATTCTAAAAGAGAAGCTGACTTTGGAAGAGAAGCCGAAAGATGAAAATAAAAAGGCAAAAACGTTTTTGGATAAACATAAAATCGATGAAAAGATTGCAGAGGTTGACTTACACATTCATAACTTAATTGACGATTTTACTAATTATAGTAATTATGATCTTATAAATATTCAGGTCGATTATTTTCAGAGGTGTATTGAGCAAGCAATAAAAGATAAATTATTAAAGGTTATTTTTATTCATGGTGTTGGTGAAGGCGTTTTAAAAGATGAGATTATTAAACATTTAAAAAAAACAGAGGGTATTCAATACTATGATGCGCCATATAGTCGTTATGGAATGGGTGCTACAGAAGTATTTTTTTTCAGGAACAAATAAAAAAGCAAGCCGACCTGTTGCTGCATTTAAAGGCATGCAGAGGAAAGTCCGGGCAACACAGAGCATCATACTTCCTAACGGGAAGCCGGCATGCCCTTATTTGGGTGGTGTCGAGAGATAGTGCCACAGAAAATTACCGCCCCGACATTTTTGTTCGGGGTAAGGGTGAAAACGTGAGGTAAGAGCTCATGACCTTTACGGGAGACCGTAAAGGGGGGCAAACCTTATGAGTTGAAAGGTCAAATATACCGGGGCTTGAGTGTTGCTCGCACAAACCCGGAGGGTAGACCGTTTGAGGTAGGGTGTGAACCCTGCCCTAGATAAATAACAGGATAAAACAGAACCCGGCTTATTGGCTTGCTTTTTTTTATTTGTTGAAAAAATAAGCATTTTGTTAATAAATCAACAGCTACTTTTTTCCATAATTAATAGTATTTTAGCATAAAAATACCTTTCTGGATAAATTATGAGAATAATAATCTTAACGACATTACTAATGTTTTGCCTGCCTGTTATCATTATGGGTCAGAAAACTTCAATTTATGACCAGCCTGAGGCAGGCTACAGACTGGCAGTTGAGCTTTTTAACAGAAAGCAATACAACGCAGCACTAAATCAATTTAAAAAAGTTATAGATAAGGTTGATGATAAAGATTCAGAAATTAAAATAAATTCACGTTATTATCAAGCTATATGTGCATTTGAATTATTTCATCCAGATGCTGAAAATTTACTCATATCTTTTATAAATAAACATCCTGTTCATCCAAAACAGTCAATTGCCAGCTTTCAGATGGGCAATCTTCAGTATAGAAACAGAAATTACGAGGACGCCTTGAAATGGTATGCTAAAGTGGATATGTTTGACCTTAACAATGAGCAAACAAATGAGTTTAAATTTAAAAGCGGGCATTCATATTTCGAACTCGATGATTATGACAATGCCAAAAGAAAATTATTTGATGTAAAAGATACCAACAGTGTTTATTATGAGCCGGCTAATTATTATTATGGCCATATAGCCTATACTCAACATAACTATGAAACAGCTCTTCGATCATTTAAAAAACTGATTGATGACAGCAATTTCGGTATGATTGTCCCTTATTACATTACTAATATTTATCATAAGCAAAGACGATACGACGATTTAATCGAATATGCTCCTGCAATTTTAGAGGAAGCATCTCCAAATCGTGAAATTGAAATACATAGACTATTAGGCGATGCATATTATTCTAAGAAAAATTATGAAAAAGCAATTGTTTATTTTGAAGAATATCGCAGGCAGACTCGTGAAAAGCTTACAAGGGATGATCACTATCAATTTGCCTATTCATATTATAAAATTAATGATTATAAAAATGCAATAAATTATTTCGAACCTATAACAACAGAAGAAGATTCATTAGCACAAAATGCATACTATCTTTTGGCTGATTGTTATCTTAAAATTGATGATAAGATGGCTGCCAAAAATGCTCTTAATGCTGCTAAAAAAATGGATTTTATTCCTCAGATAAAACAAGACGCCTTGTTTAAGTATGCAAAGTTGTCGTATGAGCTTTCATATAACCCATTTAATGAGGCAATACTATCTTTTCAAAAATACATAGAAGATTATCCCGATTCACCACGAATAGATGAAGCTTATGAATATCTTATAGATCTTTTTTTGACTACCAGGAATTACCGTTATGCAATGGAGTCGATGGAAAAAATCGAAATTAATACACAAAGATTGAAGGATGCATATCAGCGTATTGCTTATTACAGAGGAGTTGAGTTGTTTAATAACGGTGATTTTGAAACTGCTATTGATTATTTTAATCGTTCAAATAAATACCCTGAAAATAACGCTATAATGGCACAAAGTAAATATTGGACGGGAGAAGCCAAATACAGAATGGGTAATTATGATGAAGCAATTGAAATTCATAACCGGTTTCTTGTTACGCCTGGTGCGTATAGTCTTGATCAATATAACCGTGCTAATTATAATATTGGATATGCCTATTTTAGAAAAGAACAATATGAAAAAGCTATAAGAGCTTTTAGGAAATTTGTTACAGATGAAGCCAAAGATACCCGTTTGTTGGTTGATGCTCAATTACGCCTGGGTGACAGTTATTTTGTAACAAAAAATTACAGAAATGCGATTGATTATTACGATAAAGCGATAAAAAGGGATATTGCTGAATCGGATTATGCTATGTTTCAGAAGTCGATAGCTTTGGGAGCAATAGGTAATTATGACGAAAAGGCTAACTCTTTGATAGGTTTTTTACAGAAATACCCTAACTCCAATTATCTTTCTGATGCCAAATATGAGCTTGCAAATACTTACCTGGTTATGGATGACCCGGAAAATGCTCTAAAGCATTATTCAGGAGTTATCGATGATCACCCCAACAGCAATCATGTTAAAAGTGCCATGTTAAAAAAAGGCCTTATTTATTATAATTCTTATGAAGATGAAAAAGCGCTTGAACAATTTAAGAATGTAGTGGAAAATTATCGGGGTACTGAACAATCGCAGGAAGCTCTTGAAGCAATGAAAATTGTTTATGTTAATCTTGATCGAGTTGATGATTATGTTGAATATACAGAGGGGCTGGGATTATCAGATATTACAGCAGTTCAGCGAGACTCGCTGACTTATGTTGCAGCTGAAAACCGATACATGGAAGGCGATTGGGTAAATGCAGCCAGAAGCTTTGAAAATTATCTCGATAAATACCCGGATGGCATTTTCAATATTGATGCAAATTATTATGGTGCTGAATCTTATTACCGAATGGGAGAATACAATCATGCCTTAACAGGTTATGAATATGTTGCAAATAAGCGAAAAAGCAGGTTTTCAGAGAAAGCAACCGTGCGCGCAGCATCAATTAATTATAAACTTGGAAATTATGCAGATGCCCTGAGTTTTTATAAACAACTCGAAAAAATTGCAGATCACAGTGAAAATTTGTCAAAGGCAAAAATAGGACAAATGAGGTGTTTTTTTAAAGTTGAACAATACGAACAAGCTATTGATGTTGCCAGTAAGGTTTTAGAAAATGACAAAATTATTGAAAGTATAAGACAGGAAGCGTTTATGATAAAAGGGTATTCAGCAAAAGAACTTAATCAACTGGATATAGCAAAAAACCATTTTTCTTCAGCTGCAACAATACGCAGTAATGAAACATCAGCGGAAGCTAAATATAACATTGCCCTTATTGAATTCAGAAAAGGAAATTATGATAATTGCGAAAAATTGATTTTAGATTATGTCAATACTATTTCGGCTTACGAATATTGGCTTGCTAAAATGTTTATTTTGCTTGCCGATAATTACACTCAAAAAGGTAATCTTTTTCAGGCCCGGCATACGCTTCAAAGCATTATAGATAATTATGACGGCCCGGAGCTTGCTTCAGTGGCTCGCAAGAAACTAGAGGAAATTGAATCAAAAAAAGGTATAGAGGATTAATAATTAGAGAAAGATTAATAAAGTGATGTCGATTTTCGATTTATATTATTTAAAATAGATTAATGTTATATGCATAATTTTTTAAAAATATTTTTTCCGGTTGTTTTTATTTTTTCATTCGTCAACAACAATAATATAGACGCTCAAGAGCCACTTGACTTCGATGAAATAAAGGTTATAGCACCTTATGAACCCTCTATTTCAGATGCATTCAAAATAAACGATATGCCTGTTATCGAAGATACTTTAGATATTGAACGCGAATTGGAATATAATATTCAGACTGTAAAACTGGAAACAAGCTTTGAATTAGAGCCAATTGAAGCAGCCAGAATGAGAGGGGAACCCATTAGCAAATTATATAGGGGGCATTTAAAAGGCGGATTTGGAAGTCATTATACCCCTTATGGTGAATTGTTCTATAACTCTTTGCGTTCAAATGAATATGCATACGGATTAAGGTTAAAGCATCAATCTTCAGCCGGTAAAGTTGAAAATTATCCACACAGCGGTTATTCCGACAACTTGGCTGAAGTATATGGAAAAAGGTTTTTCAGAGATCATACTCTTGAGGGAGGAATTGATTACAATCGTAATGTTTTACATTTTTATGGCATTGATAAAAATAGAGAAAAATATTCTGATACTGATAATTTTCCTGAAAAAGATGATATAAGACAACAATATAATTATTTTTCGGCCAATACAGGCTTTAGAAATAATAATCTTGACTCTTTAAGCCTTTCATATGACTTTGGCATTAACTATAACTTTTTGAATGCCGATTATGCATTACAAGATGATAACCCATTACAACATAATATTAGCTTTTCGGGTACAATTCAACGACAGCTTCCGCCTGATCCTATGGAATTTTCTGAAAATCAACATTTTAAGTTTGACACCTATGCTGATTATTATAATAACCAGTCGCCATTGGATTCATCTGCAGCAGGTATATTTGGAGTTAACCCCCGTCTGTATTCGAGTTATAAAGATTTTGAGTTTTATTTAGGTTTCAATGCGGCATTTAAATTCGAAAAAAACAACTATTTTAGAATACATCCAATTGCCGGTAGTAAGGCTAACCTCATAGATGATGTATTAGCAGCTTATGCTTATTTAAGTGGGGGTATAAAACGACATAATCTTTATGATTTTTCCCGTGAAAACCCTTTTATAAATTCCGAATTAGGGGATTTTCGTTTTAAGAATACGAAATCAAAAATAGGTGGTGGGTTTAAAGGATCAATTGGCTCTATGGTATCCTATAATTTAAGCGCAAGTAATTCGACAATTGAAAATTATGCATTTTATGTTACTGATGTTATTATTGACGATGATAATAATAAAGTTCTTGATAACAAAATGACAATTGTTTATGATGATCTGCGGCTTTTTAATTTTCGTGGTGAAATATTCTCTCAGATCGCTGATAGAATAAACTTAAGATTTGCATCAAATTATTATCAATACTCGCTTGACAATGAAATTAAACCATGGCATAAACCAACTGCGCGTTTTGATTTATCAGTAAATTACAATATTCAGGATAAAATTATTTTTACTGCCGAAGCTTTTGCGCGCAATTCATGGTATGGAAGAATTTTTGATGAAGAAGGTAATGTGCAAAAGAAAGAAATTCATGGATTTCATGTTGACACTAATTTTGGTGTTGAGTACAGGTATACAAATAGATTAGCCGTGTTTTTAAACTTTAATAATGTACAAAACCAACCACTTGAAAGATGGCTCAACTACCCTTCTCAAAAATTTAATTTTTTGGGAGGAGCCGCATTTTCGTTTTAATTTCGATATTTATCAATTATCATTTTTCTTTACCTTATTCTGAATTTCACTATTTAGTATAAGCCAATTTTATTAATTAACATTTTTTTCATAAACTCTCATTAACTTTCTTCTTATTATTTTGTTAGTATTATAAAAATTGTTGATAAATAAAGCATTTTGGCCTTATTTATACTATGAAAATAGGGTAAAAATTTGTATCTTTGTTTAATTATTAAAAAATTCATAAAAAACTATGAGTGAAGCACTTAAAGACGTAAAAATATCTCCGGTCAATTATGATGCTGCCAGCATTCAAGTAATGGAAGGGTTGGAAGCTGTTCGAAAAAGACCTGCCATGTATATAGGTGATCTTAGTTCAAAGGGGTTGCATCATTTAGTGAATGAGGTAATAGATAATTCAATTGATGAGGCAATGGTAGGTCATTGCAATACTATTGATCTTACTATCAATGAGGATAATAGTATTACCATTATTGATAATGGTAGAGGTATACCTGTTGATTATCATAAAAAAGAAAAGAAAAGCGCTCTTGAAGTTGTGATGACAGTTCTCCATGCCGGCGGAAAATTTGATAAGGGAAGTTATAAGGTTTCAGGTGGACTTCATGGTGTTGGAGTATCATGTGTCAATGCTCTTTCAAAATATATGAAAGTTACTGTTTATCGTGATAAAAAAATATATACACAAGAATATGAGCAAGGTAAGCCGCTATTTGAGGTGAAAGAAATAGGTGAAACTGATTTAACAGGCACAGAAATAACTTTTTTGCCCGATGATTCTATTTTCTTTTTAACCGAATTTAATTATGAAACCCTTTCAGCAAGGTTACGTGAGTTGGCTTATCTTAATAAAGGCATTAGGCTGTCAATTACTGATAAACGAAAGAAAGATGATAATGGAGAATTTGTTTATGATTCTTTTTTATCTAAAGAAGGGCTTAAGGAATTTGTTCAATATCTTGATGGTACACGGGAAAAAATTATAGATAAGCCGATTTGTATTGAAAGTAAAAAAAGTGACATACCCATTGAGGTTGCAATGCAATATAATGCATCTTTTACAGAGAACATGCAATCTTATGTTAATAATATTAATACACATGAGGGTGGTACACATCTTGCCGGGTTTAGGAGGGCTTTGACACGTACTCTAAAATCTTATGCTGATAAATCAGGTATGCTTTCAAAACTGAAATTTGAGATCAATGGCGATGATTTTCGTGAAGGGCTTACTGCGATATTATCCATAAAAGTACCGGAACCCCAGTTTGAGGGGCAAACTAAAACCAAGTTAGGTAATTCTGAGGTTACTGGTGTTGTAGATCAGGTTGTTAGTGAAATGCTTGCTTATTATCTTGAAGAAAACCCCAAAGAGGCAAAAGCCATAATAAATAAGGTAATACTTGCTGCCACTGCGCGTCATGCTGCCCGCAAAGCAAGAGAACTAGTACAACGTAAAAATGTATTAAATAATACCGGTTTGCCGGGTAAGTTAGCTGATTGCTCCGAAAAAGATCCCGAAAAAAGTGAAATATTTCTTGTTGAGGGAGACTCTGCCGGTGGAACTGCCAAGCAGGGGCGTAACCGTAAATTTCAGGCAATTCTTCCGCTTAGAGGCAAAATACTTAATGTAGAAAAAGCTATGCCTCAAAAAGTTTTTGATAACGAAGAAATAAAAACAATATTTACCGCCCTGGGGCTTTCCATTGGTACCGAGGAAGACTCCAAAGCACTGAACCTTGAAAAACTCAGATATCATAAAATTATCATTATGACAGATGCTGATGTTGATGGCAGCCATATAGCTACACTTGTTCTTACATTCTTTTTTCGCTACATGAAAGAATTGATAGAACTTGGCTATATCTATGTCGCTACCCCTCCTCTGTATCTTATAAAAAAAGGGAAGGAAGCTTGTTATTGCTGGAATGAAGAAGAGAGAGAAGAAGTTGTAAAAAAATTAATTGCTGACGGAAAAGAAACCGGGCTTCAGATACAACGTTATAAAGGCTTGGGTGAAATGAATGAAGAACAGCTTTGGGACACTACAATGAACCCTGAAGGTAGGAAATTACGCCAGGTTGATATTGAAAATGCAGCTGAAGCTAATCGCACCTTTTCGATGCTTATGGGCGATGAAGTGTCTCCACGCAGAGAATTTATTGAGAAAAATGCTAAATATGCCAATATCGATGTGTAAGAATTAAACAGTTTGAAATGACTACGGTTTGACGATGTCTTGTGACCCAAAGTTTTTAAAATAGGCTATAAAAGTGTAATTATCTCATCCATTTGCAATAATTTCAGAGGGTTGTTTTGGTTAATAAACATATCCGATATTTTTGATTTATGTTTTTGTAAAGCCATAATCTTTTCTTCTACACTTGAACGTGAAATAAATTTGTATACAAACACTTTTTTGTCTTGCCCTATCCGATGTGCTCTGCTTATGGCTTGTGCTTCCACTGCAGGGTTCCACCATGGGTCAAGCATAAATACATAATCTGCACCTGTAAGGTTTAAACCTGTACCACCTGCACGCATTGATATTAAAAAGATTTGAGTATCAGTATCATTATGAAACCTGTCTATGATAGGTTTACGGTCTTTTTCATTAACCCTGCCAGTTAACATGCCAAAAGGAATGTCATGTTGTTTAAAATAATTGGCGTATAAGTTCAAATGTTTGACAAATTGCGAAAAGAGCAAAACTTTATGATTTTCTGAAATAACTTTGCTTACATTATGCAAAACTTCCTTAAACTTACCTGAATCATATTCATAGTTGTTTTCTATGATTACAGGATGATTAGCAATTAATCGGAGCTGGGTTAAACTGCTTAGTAACAAAAACTTTGTTTTGGTTTTGCCCATTGTTTGAAAATTTTCAAGTATCATATTGCGTGCTTCCGATTTTTTTCGTTCATAAAAACTGGCTTGCTCTTCTGTCATTTCGCAATAATGAACTTTTTTGATCATATCGGGAAGCTCTTTTGCAACATGATTTTTGTTACGGCGCAACACGAAAGGCTTTATAAGGTTTTGAAGCTTATCTCGTTTTTGTTTATCGTTTTCTTTTTCAATTGGAATGACAAATTCTTCTTTAAAACTACGAAGACTGCCCAACATACCGGGGTTTAAAAACGAAAATTGAGACCATAAATCTGTTAATGAATTCTCTATCGGGGTTCCTGTAAGTACTAAACGATATTTGCCATTTAATTTTTTTACGGCTAAAAATATCTTGGATGAAGAATTTTTAATTATTTGACTTTCATCAAGAATAATATAACTGAAATGAAATTCTTTTAGTATATCTATATCACTGCGAACAATTCCATAGGTAGTTATTATTATATCGTACTTTGAGAAAATGTTTGTATTTTTTGGCCTGTTTATGCCAACATACTTAAATACTTTAAGAGAAGGTGCGAATTTTTCAATTTCATTTACCCAATTGTGGATTAATGATAAAGGCATTACTATTAGTGAAGTTTGCTTGTTTTGTTTTGATTTTGTGAAATTATCAAACAAATTCAACTGGTTATGATTTTCGTTGTAAGAATCAGGAGTGTTGGTATTTTGACTATTTTGATTAATTGAATTATAGGAATCACGAAGCTTTAATAGCGCAGCCAATGCTTGTAAAGTCTTTCCTAAACCCATATCATCAGCCAGGCAACCACCAAGCTTATTATATTGTAAATAAACTAACCATTGAAAACCGGTTAATTGATATGGACGCATTTCAGCCTTTAATGAAGAAGGTATATTAGCTTTTTTTAATGGAACCCCAAGAGTTTTCTCTTCTTTTTTTACTAGATCAAGGTTTTTAAGAATTGTAAAGTAATGCTTATTTAATGAAAGGCAACCCTTTTCTTTTTTTGCAAATTTTAAAACATCATTATATTTTTCCATCCATTCAACAGGAATTAAACCTATCGTTCCATCAGGAAGTAAAAATTCGCGCTCTCCTTTTATTATATTGTTTTTTAATTCAATAAAAGGAATTTTATGTTTACCAAAAAAAACAAATCCCTTTAAATCAAACCAATCCGACTTCTCGTCAATTTTTAATGTAATTTCAGGTTTTCCTATAAAATATTTTTCATGTAAATGATTTTGTGTGAAGTTAACCCCTTTTTTTATTAATACATCTTTATGTGTTGCCATCCAATCGACTATGTTATGACGCATCTTTATTTCTCCATCCCCGGCTTTACCGTTTTTGATACCTTTTAGAGTAAACTGACAAGAATTAATTTTTTCTAACCCATAATATTGTATTGTTTCTATATATCTTTTTTCCTTCTCAAGGTTTCGGATTATTTTTTTAAAATAATAATCATTGTCAAAACTATAATTTAATTTTACTTTACATAATTCTTTATCTAAAGGCGAAAAAAATATATCTGCATCATATTTAAATGAAATTTCCAGTACCGCTTTGTTATGATAATCAACTTCAAGGCTTAGAAATGGTGTGGGATTGCTGTGTATTTCTTCAATATTGAAGCCTGTGGCTGTAACTTTATATTGTGAAATAGTTCTTTTAATAAAACTTTCAAAATACTTTTTTTGATAATTTGGAGGTATTTCAATATATTCTTTATTAAAAAAGGGTTTTAGTTTTTTGCTGTCAAAATGTCCGTCAAACCTGTATATTGTATTATTCATCATTATTATACAAGGAAAATTTGAAAGCACTAATGTGTTTTGATCTTTAAGTGATATATATTGATTTTCTGCTTTAAGAGTCAAATAATAGCGAGTTTTGTCGCTTTGTTTTTCAAAATTGAATATTGGTTCAACAATATCTTTTAATATCTTAATAGGATTATCATTTATAAGGTTTCCCGGATTACCTTTATAGTACAGCGGTATATCATTATCAGAAATAACATTAATGATCTTAGATAAGTGTTTTTCTATAAATGGTCGTATAAAATTTTCTACTAAAGGTAGTTCAAGTCGCTTAAAAAAATCGATCGCACGCTCTTTATGTTTGCCAAATACTTTAATGATATTATTGTCAGAATAGTTATCAAGCATATCAATAACCAAGTTATTAGCGTTGTCTAACGAATCAAAAAAATCATTCACATTGTGTTTGGTAACTTTTTTAACATTATAGCTAAATTGTTGCTTTTTAGTAATTATCACTGAATAAGCTTCAATAATAAATCCCCAATAGGGATGTTCTATTATTGCAAATACTAATTTTTTATTTTTTTCAATCTCTTTTTGTTGCATAAAATATTTACCAATAGCAGATGTAGTTTTTAAATGCTTTAATACGTATAATTAAACATTGCCCAAATTTATGTCTTGATTCTAATATCCTTACAAAATCCAAAACATATTACAAATATTAGAAAAAAATAAATTTATTTTTCTGGGTAACAATTAAAATTGTTAACAGATCAATTCTTTTAATCTTTCCCTTTTTTATTAAATTCGGATTTCTTTATTATTTAGTTTATGTAAACGCACCAATACAATATATAGACAAAATAATTAATCATTTATAATTGATTTATTGAATGATAAATTCAACTATAATCGAATAAATTAATAAATATAATAAATTTAAGATTTCCACCCACATTAAATTCTATTCTATTCATACTATCATGATTTTTATGAAATTTATAAATATTTAACAACACAAGTGTCCGATTAAAATTATTATTACTGTTTGTTTCCCTTTAATACCGGTCATTACAAAATAAATTATAGTTTATTGATTTAAAACTAAAATTAATTATAGCCACTAAGACTTTAACCCTGTTGGATACTTGTTTTCTTTACCCCTACGGTTTGCAAACAATTTATCCAACAGGGCAGGGACTCTAAGCTTGTATTGAACGAAGTGAAATAACTCAAAAATCTGAATTTCTGCACGTTACTCTTCGTGTTTCTTTGAGTCTTTGTGTCACTTCAACAAGTTCAGTGCATGCTTTGTGGCGAGATTTATTTTAATCGGACACTTGTGATTTAACAATTATAATTAATACATACATTTCACTTTATTGCAAATGCTTATATAAAAGTTGCCATTGGTGAGAAACATCACCTGAATAAATTAACAATTGCAATCCCCAATTTTCGGGTTTTTGATTATCATGATTTTATATATTAATAACATTGAATAAAAAAGTGTATAAGATTTTTAACCAAAAAACTTTTAATTTATGAATAAAGAAATGTGATATATTTGCGCATGTTTTAAATGCTTCAGTATAATACAATTTATATTTTCAAGGAATTATTGATGGTAAAATTAATAAAAGCCTTCAAGAGGCGTTAAGAAGACTTTTCTCTTTTAGCTCTTGGAAATATTTATTCTACTTAAATCTCTTTAGATTGCATTTATCGTGAAAAAATAATTCATATAATAATTAATTTTTAAAACAACAATTTTATAAAAGTTATGAAAACAAAATCTTTCTTTAAATTAATTAGCACTACATTGCTGGTTACTATGTTAGGAATTAATTCTTTAAATGCTAATGTTTGGCGTGTAAATAACCGCGATGGAGTTGACGCCGATTTTACTAATATTATGCATGCTCATAATTCCGGAACTGTTCAGGAAGGAGACACTCTTTATGTTGAAGCATCTTCCGGATCACATGGAGATGTTGATTTAACAAAAAAACTTGTTATAATAGGCCCGGGATTTTTCCTAGCTGAAAACCCAGAAACACAGGCTGATCAAAACAGTGCAGTAATCGGCTCTCTTACTTTCAAAGATGGAAGCCAGGGTAGCATTGTTAAAGGTTGCAGGATTGAAAATGTTGATATTAAAACTTCTGATATTATTTTTCAGGGCAATCGAATACGCAATACTGAAGATATAGTGCAAGCTGTACGATTAGGTGAAAATATAAATAATATTATTATAAAAAATAATTATATAGTAGAACTGGCTTCTTATACCATAAATAATTCAGCTATTCGTGGACGTGAAACAGGTATGAATAATGTTACGATTAAGAATAACTATATTTATCATACAGATCGATTCAGACGCTCTCTTTCTTTTGGGTCAGGTTTTTCCGGCACCATCGAAAATAATGTGCTACATGGAGAAGCTATTGTTCGAAATGCAGAATTTCATAATAATATTTTGAGAGAAGGTGATTTTAGTCCAACTAATACTAATTATACCCATAACATAGGTAACAACGATCAATTTGGAACTGAAAACGGCAATCAACAAAATGTGGATATGGATGACGTTTTTGTAGGTGCTGAAGGTAACAGTACCGATGGTCAATGGCAGCTTGCTGAAGGATCCCCGGCAATAGGTAGTGGTGTGGATGGCACAGACATTGGAATGTTTGGAGGCGATAATCCGTTCAAGTTATCTGGCGTGCCTAATATTCCTGCCATATATGAGATCGAACATACAATAAACTACGAAAACCAGGAAATAGAAGTTGAATTCAGTACAAAATCTCATAACTAATTATTATTATGATAGTTTTTTATAAACAGGGGAACTTGCCAGTACTGAATATATTAAATAAAGTTAATATTAATTCCTCAGTATATTTTTTGAGCCTTTTGTTTTTATTTGTTTTTTTTGCTAACAAAGAAAGTATAAGTCAGGAAATTATTGAAGTTGAGTATTTTATCAATGCAGACCCCGGGTTTGGAAATGCGAATCAGATAGATATTACTCCTGCTAATAATATTCAAAAACAAAATTTCAATATTGATATTTCGGAACTTGGGCAAGGCTTCCATCACTTAAATATTCGTGCTAAAGATGATACAGGACTATGGAGTTTAACAACCGTACATTCATTTTATAAAGACAATATTAAGGAGTTGGCCGATATTGTTAAAGCCGAATATTTTTTCAATACTGACCCCGGTATTGGTAATGGAACTGAGATACCTGTTTCAGCCGAACAAAATATTGAAGGTGTTAATTTTACGGCAGATATTATTGACCTTGAAATAGGATTTCATGACTTATATATCCGGACAAAAGATGAAAATGATTTATGGAGTTTGACAAATGTTCGTTCGTTTTATATTGACTATTTTGAGGAAACTCCTGCCGATATAGTTAAAGCCGAATATTTTATTAATTCTGACCCCGGTATTGGTAATGGAACTGAGATACCTGTTTCAGCCGAACAAAATATTGAAGGTGTTAATTTTACGGCAGATATTAGTGACCTTGAAATAGGATTTCATGACTTATATATCCGGACAAAAGATGAAAATGATTTATGGAGTTTGACAAATGTTCGTTCGTTTTATATTGACTATTTTGAAGAAACTCCTGCCGATATAGTTAAAGCCGAATATTTTATTAATTCTGACCCCGGTATTGGCAATGGAACTGAGATACCTGTTTCAGCAGAACAAAATATTGAAGGTGTTAATTTTACGGCAGATATTAGTGATTTTGAAACAGGTTTTTATGACTTATATATCCGCACAAAAGATGAAAATGGGAAATGGAGCCTGACTAATGTGCGTTCGTTTTATATTGAAACCATTGATCAGGACAAGCCTGATATAGTTGAAGCAGAATACTTTATTAATGAAGACCCCTGATTGGGTAATGGTACATCAATTGATATTGTGCCCGGAAAAAATATAGATGTTTTGATTGATGTAAATATAATAGATTTGGAAAATGAAGGAGAAAACTGGTTGTATATCCGCACAAAAGATAGTCGGGGAAACTGGAGCTTAACTAATATAATTGAGTTTTATATTGATAAGCAAATTACTTTAAATACCGATCCGGAAGATGGTGGGGAGGTTGATGGAGAGGGATGGTATGAATATGGCTATGAGCATACAGTATATGCTACCCCTGAAACAGGTTTTGAATTTGATGTATGGAAGGAAGATGGAGAGCAAGTACATGATCAAGCGGAATATAGTTTCACTGTTACTGATCACAGGACTTTAACAGCTGTGTTTAATCATATAGACTACAATATTAGCTTGTTTGCTGAACCTGACGATGCTGGGGAAGTTATTGGTGAAGGCTCATATAATTTTGGTGAAGTAGTTGAAATAACAGCTGATCCCTATGAAGGATGGGTTTTTGTTGAATGGACGGGTGACACAGAATATCTGGATGATCCCCATGCTGCAACGGCGAATGTGACTATGCCGGCTGATGATGTTGAGCTAACAGCAAATTTCGAACAAATATCATATACCCTTTCACTTACCGCCAATCCGGAAAATGGGGGCAATGTTAATGGTGAGGGTGAATACCATTTTGAAGAAGTAGTTGAAATAACAGCTGAAG
>PUKZ01000009.1 GCA_003550725.1 Bacteroidales bacterium
CAAAGAGCCCGTTACACTACTTGAACTAAAAGACCACCTGCGCATTGTCCATGATGACGAGGATACCTTAATTGAATCCTATGCTAAAGCTGCCCGACGGTATGTGGAGCAGGTATTGTGCTGGAGAGCACTTATTACACAGGAACTGGAGCTTGTGCTGGACAGCTTCCAAGACAAAATTAAACTTCCCCGCCCCCCACTCCAGGAGGTAACCAGCATTAAATATACCGATAAAGACGGCACAGAACACACAGTCGACGCAGATAACTACATCATAGACACCGACAGCGAACCGGCGCGGATCGTGCCCGCCTACGGTAAAAGCTGGCCGACTGATACGCTTGAACCTGTTAACGCAGTGCGCATAAGGTATAAAGCGGGTTACGGAGATAGCGCAGAAGATGTTCCCCAGGAACTAAGACAAGCCATATTAATACTGACAGCCCATTTCTATGAGATGCGGGAGCCTGTTGTAATAGGACAGACAGTTTCAAATGTGCCCTGGACAGTGGAGGCATTGTCCTCGTCCCATCGGTGTTGGCATTCTGATATTTAAGGTTTAGGTTTTTGTTTTAGGGCATATTCCAGGAGAAATCTAATAGCTTCTGTCCTGGCGGAGAATCGCATTTCAAAGCGGTAATCGTCAATACGTTTCATTAATTCTTTTGAAATAGGGATGTTAAGAAATGTTTTTTCGCTCATTAAGAACACTCCAGACATATAATTTATATTAAAAGTATAACACAGTTAATAAGTATTGACAAGGCAAAACTTACATGCTATACTTGTAGAAGAAATACAACTTCTACAAGGAGAGTGAAAAGGCATGGCAAAGAAAGAAGCGTCAACGGCGCTGACCATTCAGCCGCCAAACTTGAAAACTGCGGTATTCAGAATTAGGGGGACTGCTCCGTATGTGCAGAACAAGTTTTCTGCCAAGATAAAAGAGCAGATGCGCAAAGACCAGGAAGCAGGAAGCACCGCCAGGAAAGGGAAGAAGCGTGAACCAAAGAACTTTAACCAGCTTTATGAAGATGCAATACACAGAAGCACGGAAGGGTGGTATGGAATACCTGCACCCGCTTTCAGGAACGCCTTAATATCTGCCTGCCGTCTGGTTGGCTTCCACATGACTAAAGCAAAATTAGCGGTTTTTGCAGAGGCAGACGGTTTTGAGGAAACAGACAGGACGCCGCTTGTGAAGATTGTTAAAGGTGAACCCGAATACCACGAAATGCACGTCAGGGTTTCAAATGACCAGCCAGACATAAGGCCGCGTCCGATGTGGCAACCTGGATGGGAAGCCGATGTAAGGCTTACCTTTGATGCAGATCTCTTTACTTTACAGGACATAGCCAACCTTTTGATGAGAGCAGGCTTGCAGGTAGGGGTAGGAGAGGGTAGGCCGGATAGTAAATCTTCCACAGGCATGGGTTGGGGAACATTTGAGATTGTGAGCCAGGAAGAAGAATAACAAGGCAGGCGCGGCGCGGCAAGGCTTGGCGGTGCCTGGCAATGCCCGGCTCGGCGAGGCAGGCGAGGTGTGGTACGGCAAGGCGAGGCCCGGCTCGGCGGGGCTTGGCTGGGCGAGGCGCGGCAAGGCAGGCAAGGCGCGGTCCGGCGGGGCTGGGTTTGGCAGGGCGAGGCAAGGTGTGGCGAGGCAGGCGAGGCAAGGACTGGCATGGCCTGGATAGGAGTGGTAGGGAGCGGAAGGGCGAGGCACCCTTAAAATTAAATTGAAAGGGTGATACCTTGAAAAAGGAAGTTATTAAACAGGAACTGGAAGAGGTAAGACAACGCTATGGTGGAGTATTAAAGTCAGAGGCAGTTGTCGAGTATGCGAAAAACCCGGAAACCGCGCTGCACTCTCAGTTTACCTGGGACGACAGCGAAGCGGCGCACAATTATCGTTTATGGCAGGCTAGAATGCTAATCCGGGTAGTAGTCAAGGAAGCACCAAAAGAAGAAGTGGAGCCAATGCGAGTTTATGTCAGTATGTTGGAAGATCGTTACGGACAACCTGGCGGCGGCTACCGCTCTATGGAAGAAGTGCTAACAGATAAAGACTTACGGGAACAGTTAATGGAGCAGGCCACAAAGGAGTTTGAGCGGTGGAGGGAAAAGTACGAGCATCTGAATGAGCTTGCAGAAGTTTTTGTGGCAATGGATAAAGTAAAAAGTAAAAGAAAGAAAAGGGAAAAAGCAGTAGTTTAACAGTACAGCAGGGCTGGACAAGGCAGGCTGGGCGCGGAGCGGTCAGGTCAGGCGCGGTCAGGCTCAGCGAGACGTGGTTCGGCGGGGCACAGACTGGCAAGACAAGGATGTTTATCAAAAAGGCACTCTTTTGGGGGTGTCTTTTTGTTATGGAGGTGATGTATTTGAAATCCGGCCAACTAAGAACCCCGCTGGAATTTCAAGTTTACGTTGAAACAACAGACGAAATGGGGCAGGTCATTAAAGTGTGGGAGTTTTTCTGTAAGGCATGGGCCAAACATCGGGCGCTAAGGGGAGAAGATTTTTGGGCAAGCCAACAAGCACAATCTGACATTAGCGGTGAGCTAGAAATCCGCTATATCCCTGCCTTGGCAGATAAGCTGAGGGCAGACATTGAAAAGGTAAGAGCCAAGCACGGCGACCGGGTGTATCAGATTAAGTCCTTTTTCGACCCGGACGAGAGGCGCAAAAGACTGCACCTAATGGTCAAGGAGGCGCTCTAATTGTTTAAGGTAAAAGTCAAGGGCATGAAAGAACTGGAGCGCGAAATGACAAAGGTTGTTGAAGAGATGAGAGATTCACTGCAGGTGGGGACAAATGAAGCAGCCGAGGCCACAGCAAGCATTATAAGAGCACGCACACCCGTTGGCCCAACAGGGAATCTTAAAAAATCAGTAACGACCAAGCCGCTGCCGCGCAAAAGGGATTATCCCGAAGTTACAATGGTCGGTTGCGATTACCGCATAGCTCCGCACCAACACTTGGTTGAGTTTGGAAGCGCAAGAAACGCACCCAATCCTTTCTTTCGCCGCAGCATAGACGGTGCCCGGCAGCTAATCAAGGGAAGTATTAGAAGCAACGCCGAAG
>PUKZ01000182.1 GCA_003550725.1 Bacteroidales bacterium
AAAAGATGTAAATATTTAAATTACTATTTGATAAATTCATATATAAAAATATTTTTGTTAATTAATTTTTTTTTATATTTGAATGCAGAAAAATATGATTTGAATATACATGTATCAATTGAGTTTATTTAATAAGTGTTTTTTAAATAATCTATTATCTTTTCAAGATATTTTACTGTAGTTAAAAGCCAATAAAAAACGAAAATGCTTTTTGTTCGAAAACTGATAAATAAATTAATAAATAACTTTACGTGGAGTCCAGAAACCACATAAAAAAACGGGGCGTAACCGAAAAGCCTTATGAGTAGGAAAAACTAAAATCAACAAATTATTATGGTAAAAAAACTAAAAAAAATTGCTGCATTAATAGCAGTTGTAGGAATGTTGTCAGGTTGTTCACTTACCTTACCTGTTACTGCAACAAGTAATGAGGTTGGCAGTAAAGTTGGTACAGCAGAAGCTACTGGTTTCTTTGGATGGATATTTATAGACCAGGATGCCAGTATACAAACCGCTGCAAAAAACGGTGGTATTACTGAAATATCAACTGTTGACATTAAGCATGGCAACATTTTAAACATTATTGTTACTTATGAAACAATTGTTACCGGAGAGTAACAGACTTACCGGGAGCTTGATTATCAAAAATTAAGCTCCCTTTTTTTAATAAAATTACATCTAATATAAAACCTTCACCATTAAGACTATTTATTATAACATAAGTAAAAATATAAAAGTAGATAGATATTACTTAAATAATATAATAAACGTATGGCGAGAGTTTAATAAATACAAAAAAATAAACATTTGTTTAAGGCAACACTAACCACAAGCATTATTTTTTAAAATATAATAACCAATTAACTGATGACTCAAATTGAAAATTTTTATATAAAAAACATATTATTATCGGCAGCTTTAATTACGATATTTTTTTCATGCTCCCCGGGCAATGAAAGAAATGAGATATTATTGTATAACAACCTATATTTTAATGTTTTGGAGGGTGAATTGGAAAAAGATAAAACCCCGGTAGTTGAAAGATATACAGCTTATTTCAATAACCAAAATATTCAAATCCCCTTATTAAAATATATCCATCATGAGGATTATGAGGTTTTTATTGGTATACCTGTTAATGCAACAATAAAGGAATTGGCTGATGATAAAAAAGATTTTCTTGACATTGCTAAGGATAAAATAGAAAGTGACTCTAATTATTATTACACAAATTATAAAATGGATGAGTATTTTATTGCTGAATATTCATCATATTTTGGAAACGAATCAATGTTTTATATTTCGGCTAAAACCAAATCCAAAGAGTTGTTTGATTCATTATTTGATAAAATAAGTCTTTCAAAAAGAATTGAATTAAAGTAAATATAACTTATTATGGAAAAATATGCTATGCGGCCTGTCAAAGCTATGATTATTTTGTTTATCGGTTTTGCAATACAGGGTTGTTTTAGTATTAAACCTGCTACTGAAAGATCTGCAGGGGGGTTATTTGAAACTTTTTATGCAGGTGATAAAGGCACTCAATACTTTATAAAGCCATTGTCTTTTAGAAACAGAGATAAAGGCAAAGAATTAAATATTGATTTTACTTTTAGATATAAAGATACAGCAAATGACTCGGTTATTATAAACTATTCTGTTTTAGGTGAAGATATTTATAGAAGCATGGATAGTTTAAAAATCAACAGTAATAATGCGCAAGTGGTTTTGGAAAATACAGATCACATGTTTTCGAGAAAAAAGCGAGAAGATTTTGAATCCCGGTTCACGACCAAAGAAATGTTATCAAATATTAAAAATCTTTTCGACCATGATGACTGGGAGTTAATTTTATATAAGCAAGACATATCAATAAATTTTGAGACACCCAGACGTACTAAAAGAAAGATAAGAGAACTGGAAAATAATTTGTTTGTTTTATTTTGAATAAAAAAAACAGACAGATAAACCAATGTATTTTGCCGGTTTTTATCAAATTATACCATATGCCGGGCCAGTTCTAATAGCTAATTATATATCTTACAGCATGATTAGCTATTTGTTTTCATAAACCACTTTTCATATTAGGCTTACCCATTCAAATAAATAGGTCCGTCCGGTCCAAGAGGGATTCCCAACACCATCCATAATACCAGGAGTGCAATCCATGCAATTCCAAGGATAATTGTGTAGGGTAGCATAGTTGATATTATTGTTCCTATGCCATATTTTTCATCATATTTTTGAGCAAATGTTACAATCAGTGCAAAATAGCTCATCATAGGTGTTATAAGGTTTGTCAGGGAGTCGCCTATTCTGAAAGCAGCTTGTGTAATACCGGGGTGGTATGGGTTGTCTAATAACATTAGCATTGGTATAAACACTGGAGCGATGATAGCCCATTTAGCTGAGGCGCTACCCATAAACAAATTAATAAAGGCTGAAAGTATTACAAAAGCTACAATCAGTGCCGGTCCGGTAAAGCCTATTTGTCGGAGGCCTGCAGCACCTTCTATTGCTATTATAAGACCAAGGTTTGACTCATTGAAAAAATATACAAACTGTGCTGCAAAGAAAACAAGTACTATATATGAACCCATTCCACTCATGGATTTGATAATATGCTTCATCATATCCTTGTCATTACGTATGGTACCAACTATCAAACCATATACCAATGAAGGAATGAAAAAGAACAGCATAAGCCCGATGATAATTCCGTCAAAAAAAGGTGAGTGCAAAACTGATCCTGTTTCCGGGTTTCTCAAAATCCCGTTTTCAGGTATTACAGTGTATGCCATTAAAATAACAAAAATTAGGGCGGTAATTGCAGCCCATTTTAAGCCGCGGTTTTCTTTTGAAGTGAGTCTTTGTATTGTAAATTTTTCAGTATTACCTTCATATTTTCCAAGACGTGGTTCAACAATTCTTTCGGTAACCCATGTTCCTACAAGCAAGACCACAATACTTGATCCAATCATAAAGTAATAGTTTACTGCGGGGTTAACAACTAAATCAGGATCGATTAGTTGTGCAGCAGATGTAGAAATACCTGCAAGTATAGGATCAACAGAGCCTA
>PUKZ01000014.1 GCA_003550725.1 Bacteroidales bacterium
ACCGACTCTGTGGATCGATTTCGAGTGCCTCACAGATGGCATCGCTCATCAGTTCTCGATTCCAGCGAGCGTACTGCTGGGCGAACAGCATATCGACATAGTAGCCGTGAGCCTCACGACCATCCAGCCAGTCGAGGCCATCCGCTCGGTCGTCGACGACCTCATGCGGACGACCAAGGGGATCGAACACTTCGGCCACCTCCTCATTTGGGAAATCCTCTCTAATTTTGTCCTTTCGGAGGTGTGATTCACCCATTCCACCAGTGACCCACTTGTGTAAGTCGTCATCGCTGACCGTTTCTGGATCGAATTTGAGATACTCGTGGTACTCTTCTGGAAGTGCATCGCGAATTGCATCGGCCTGCCGATACTGCGTGGCTCGATGTTGCCAGTATTCGGCAATGGATTTCCCAAGATAGCGCGAACCACTGTGAATTACCAGCCAGTAGTCCTCCAAGTTGCGGCTCTGGGCGAACTCGATAAAGTGGTTTCCTCCACCAAGTGTCCCCGCGCTCTTGATCACGTGGCCCATTGATTGACGCTGCTGTGAGAGGACCCGTCGACACAGTAATTTGAAGTACTCGCCGTCGTAGCCACTGAACTCGAATTCGATGGGGTCGATGCCGTGTCCGAACTGTTTCTCGTAGGCCTGCTCGAATTGCTTGAACACGCGATTGGCTTGTTCGAAGGGGAATTCATCGACGAGGTGTGGAGCATCGTCGTAATCGTGGACTTCGTGGCCCATCGGTACTGCTTGCCGAACCCGCTGTTCACGTTCGGGACCGTCAAATGGAAGCTCCGATCCAAGGTTGGTCGCTGCCATCCCACAGCCGACGTCGACGCCAACGATATTCGGGACGACACGGTCTGGTAATGGCATTGTGAACCCGATCGGCGCACTCGAACCGACATGTGTGTCGGGCATAACTCGGATGGGTTCGGTAAACGCAGGATGGTCGACCAGTTGTTGAATCTGTTCGATACAGTTGGCCTCGACGAGACTCTCGTCGTCGACCAATATACGGGCCGTCGTGTACTCGCCTGTTAATTCAATCGTCATGGTGTATGAGTATGCTCATTGTTTCGTTCGTTGTTCAGAAGCGGTTCGCGTCGACTCTCAGTTGAGATCACGAGTGGATTCGGTCAGCCGGTCGACAGTTTCGATACAGACAGTAGCCGCCAGTCTCTCGCGCAGTTCGTCGACGGAGATGGTATGCTCAATTCTCCCCGTGATGGTCACGAGCGTTGCAGACAATCGCGGTTTGACCCCGCGAACGTCAACGACTGTGACTGCGTGAATGCCCTCGATACCGCCGAGGCGAGTCTCGGCTTCGTCGACGAGGCCTGCGATTGCCAACTCCGGTATCCGAATCGTCACGTCAGCGGTTGTGGTTGCTACTTGATTCTTTTCTGTAGGTGTAAGTTCCATTGATTCACCTCCATTGCTGAGCGGTTCGCGGGCGTAGTGCCACGAACTGCGCTCGAATGCGTGAGGAGTGATTCGAACACTCGTCTCGGCCGAAAGCCGTGTGATAACCAGACTACACAACTCACGTGGGTCTATTGAGCTCGCAGTGGTCCCGAGTCGATCAGCTGACCACGGTGCTAATTGACGAGAAGTATATTCTCGCTACTTATCACAGTCAACTCAGTAGGACGGCGGGAGAGTGATTTGAACACTCGTGCCCTCACAGGCACCACGTTTCCAACGTGGCCCCTTGGCCAAACTAGGGTAATCCCGCCACGACGGTGAGACGGAGAGTCGAACTCCGAAGCCAGTTGGCTCTCGATCTCAAGTCGAGCGCAGTCACCTGTCTGCATGTCTCACCACACGCCACGGCCCGGATTCGAACCGGGGAATCCTCGTGTGAGGATGCCTCTGTAGCAGAGAGGTGCCCGACCAGACTGGGCGTCCGTGGCACAACTGGGTCGACGGCTTTCTATCGACCCAGATGTAGGGTATTGTCATTCTGTTAAGGGCGTACTTCGGGATAATCCCGGGAATGCCACATCGGCTCAGACAGGTTGCAGACCCTTCCGGGGTCCTTGACTGCTCACAGTTCGATGACTGTATAAGCAGTATAGAGGTCGACATCGATATCGGATGTCGATCTCGTTGCCTGTCTCGATGAGCATCCCTAGCGTAGCCGAATTATTCATGTTCGGCCACGCAGTGATCGCCCTGAGGGGAATCGAACCCCCGACCTCGGGCTCCAAAGGCCCGCGTCTCTCGCCAGCGGAGACTCCAGGGCTGCACGGTTCCGCAGCTACCGGTGTAGATGGCTATTGTGGTCCGGCGAACCTCCGTCCACTCAGCGTGGACCGAACCGCAGACTCACAAATAGTGGTATGAACTGACGCCAAAATCCCACGAGTACCACAGTGGGACTCGTTGGTTAGGACGAATCCTTCGCCAAGTGATACAGGTGGTAATACCCGTCTTCCTCCGTCCCGGGCGGGTAATCCGCGTTGGGACCGAGTTATACGAGTAGAAATGTCCGGAGTTGACTGGACTCGGGTAGGTTTTTACCAGAGGTGGGTTTTGAAGTCCGGTCAGTAGTTTCTGGGAATGCTCCACGCTGGATGCGTTGGAGCTTGCCAACAACGCCACCCACAGCTCTCGATGAAAGGGCGAGCCGTGAAGTGTAGCGTGTTGGTTCCATTTTTGATCTCGTAGTCTGAATTCTGTTGACGGCTACAAATTTTCAGTAACGTGGTGGGATATTAAGTCTAGCTCAGGTATGATACCGATGCTCACCATTTTATGTTTATCTCGGACCCTTGAGTAATACCGTATCTGTCGATAGACGAAATTTACCGCTTCCAGCTACTTAAGCGGGCGATCAGAAAATTGTGGACCAATTTATCCTGGATATTGTCGTAGGTCGCACCTACAGAGAACCTTCTTTTGTCAATCATCTATGTATCCCAACACCTCCGAGACTGCTTAACCAACAGGCGATGTGGAAGCTCTGATATTGTTGGTTAAGATGTTCATGGAGGTTGATAGACTGGCTTATCGACTCAGATGA
>PUKZ01000060.1 GCA_003550725.1 Bacteroidales bacterium
AACATTTGGAAATTACCATTGATGAAAAGCTTGCAGCAAATATTAGCGAAGAGCTGGCAATGGAAGCAATGAAAATTTGCCCTGTAGGTGCTATTTTACGCAAAGAAGTAGGTTTCAGTACCCCTATCGGACTAAGGAAATATGACAATGTTCCTATCGGCTCCGATATTGAAGATTTTAAACAATAAAAAGGAGGAATAAAAATGAGTAAACCAATTATAGCAACAGCTTCATTAGCAGGATGTTTCGGATGTCATATGTCTTTACTGGATATTGATGACAGAATACTGAAACTTATTGAACTGGTTGAGTTTAACAAATCACCTATTGACGATATCAAAACTTTCACAAAACAATGTGATATTGGTATTATAGAAGGTGGAGTATGTAATACTGAAAACTTGCATGTGCTGAAAGACTTTAGAAAGAACTGCAAGATTCTCATCTCTTTTGGTGAATGTGCTATTATGGGTGGTCTTCCAGCCATGAGAAATGGCATTCCGGTAAGAGAATGTTTGGAGGAAGCTTACCTTAATGGTCCAACCGTGGGAGAGAACAAGAAAAAAATTATGCCTAACGATGAAGAGATTCCAATCATCACAGATAAAGTATATCCATTACATGAGATTGTAAAGATAGATTATTATCTACCCGGATGTCCCCCCAGGGCTGATTTAATATGGCAAGCCGTTGTGGCACTTGTAACGGGTGATGAATTAAATATACCTTACGAGTTAATTAAGTTTGATTAATCAAAAAGAGAAACAATGACACAAAAGATAACAATAGAACCTGTAACCAGAGTGGAAGGCCACGGAAAAGTGACCATTCACCTGGATGATAATTTGAATGTAGCACAAACGCGTTTGCATATAGTTGAATTTCGTGGATTTGAACGTTTTGTTCAGGGTCGTCCATATTGGGAGGCGCCGGTATTAGTTCAACGTTTGTGTGGAATTTGCCCTGTAAGCCATCACCTTGCCGCAGCAAAAGCTCTTGATGTAATTGTTGGAGCAGGTACAGGGGAAGGGCTTACACCAACAGGTGAAAAAATGAGAAGATTAATGCATTATGGCCAAATGTTCCAATCGCATTCATTACATTTTTTCCATCTGTCATCACCTGACTTCCTCCTTGGATATGATGCTGATCCTGCTGTCAGGAACGTTGTTGGCGTCGCTCTTAAATATCCTGAGCTAGCAACACAAGGTGTTATGATGCGTAAGTATGGACAGGAGATTATTCATTACACTGCCGGTAAAAAGATTCACGGAACCGGAGCAATACCTGGAGGAATTAATAAAAATCTGACTGCTGAAGAGCGCGATATTCTTCTTAAAGGCGAAGATCCACTTAATGCAGATAAGATGATAGAATGGGCTGAGGGTGCTTTAGAATTCTTTAAAGATTACTATCTGAAGAACCGTGATTTTGTTGATGGATTTGCTTATTTTCCATCAAACCACCTGAGCCTTGTCAGGAAAGATGGTGCAATGGACTTGTATCATGGAGTTATGAGAGCAGTTGACTCAGAAGGTAAGAAGGTACTTAATGATGTTGACTACCAGGAATACTGCGATCACATTGAAGAAGAAGTCCGCAACTGGAGCTATATGAAGTTCCCATATCTCAAAAGTTTGGATAAGGAAAAAGGCTGGTATCGTGTAGGGCCTTTGGCTCGTGTCAACTGTTGTGATTTTATTCCAACTCCTAAGGCTCAAAAACAATTTGAAGAATTCCGTGCACATACCAACGGAAAACCTAACAACTATTGTTTGCATACACACTGGGCGCGTTTAATTGAAACGCTTCATGCCGCAGAGATGATTAAAGAATTACTACAAGATCCTGATCTGCAAAAAGATGACCTTGTTGTCAAAGGCAATAAAAAGAATGAAGGTGTGGGTCTTATTGAGGCTCCTCGTGGTACATTGTTCCACCACTATAAGATCAATGAGAACGACCAGATCACAATGGCTAACCTTATCGTATCCACCACAAATAATAATGAACCGATGAATCAATCGGTAAATTATGTGGCAAAGAATATGATGACAGGCCAGAAAGAGATCACCGAGCCAATGAAGAATGCTGTGGAGATTGCTATCAGAGCATATGACCCATGTCTGAGCTGTGCTACTCACGCCTTGGGAAAAATGCCTCTTGATATTAAATTGGTTGGCTCAAATGGTGAAGAGCTAGACCAATACAGATCGTAACTATATGGTTACACATTATTCAAAAAGTCCGTCATTTGCGTGGCGGGCTTTTTGTTTTTTATAATCATAATTATTGTAAACTTAGCAGATATAATAGCTTAACAGATGGATAAGGTTTTAATTTATGGATATGGTAACCCCGGCAGGCAGGATGATGGGGTGGGAGCAAGAATCGTTGAACTTGTTGATAAGTGGATAGAAGACGAAAAGATTGAACATATATCAACGGATTGTAATTATCAGTTGAACATTGAAGATGCTGCCGTAATTGCCGATTATGATATTGTCATTTTTATTGATGCTTCTGTGGTTGAAGATGTTGAGCAGTTCAGGCTGGAAACAGTTGAACCAAATGCTGCTACAATTGAATTTACAATGCATGCAGTATCAACGGCTTTTGTTGTTGACCTGTGCCGGAAAATTTATGGCAAAACCCCAAAGGTTTCTGTACTGCACATAAAGGCATATGAATTTGACTTTAAAGAAGAACTTACCACCAAAACTGCTGAAAATATGCTCGCCGCATTCAAGTTTTTGAAAGGGTATTTAATGAAATAACCTTTAGTATTTATTTTTTTAACCATATAAGACATATAAGGACATATAAGTTTCGGGTTTTGAAACCTGCTGCTGTGAATAGAAAGTTCTCATATGATCTTATATGCCTTATATGGTATAATTTATTTTTTGAAACATATAATTCATATTAGGACATATATAGTTCGGGTTTTAATACCTATTTATGTAAAAGAGAATTCTTAAATGATCTTATATGCCTTATATGGTATAATTATTTTTTTAAAC
>PUKZ01000128.1 GCA_003550725.1 Bacteroidales bacterium
GGGGCTAAAAGCACCAGTTGAAAAAAACGATATCTATATTGAGTATGTCGGCTAAATTAAGGTTTTTATTTTTTAGCATTTAGTAGTGCCTAATAAAAACTTGATAAAAAAGTTTGAAAATACCGATTGGACGGGACAAGCTTCAAGGCTGTGGTTCCGCCACAAACCTGGAGGTTTCCATCTCCTGCGGAGGATGGAAACTCATTGTCCCCCGGAGATGGAAGCCTCCGAAGAATGAGGAGCTTCCATCCTCCTGTTACCATTGGGACACCCCAAAATAAAGAATTATATCTGATTATCAGCTTATTATACAAGTATCCCAAAGAATGTGCGGAAAACAGGAAATAACTTTTTATATCTTTGCCTGGCAATATAACATTTTGTATTATCTATTATCTCTTTTTTTTATGTTATAGTTATTTAAAAGCCATTAATAATAATTTTAAAAAACCGGAAAACAAACCAGGATATGTTGCATATTGAAAATATTAAATCACATTTTCATCTTCATTTTGTAGTTATCCTTCTTGGTTTTACTGCAATACTTGGTAATCTGATAAGCCTTGAAGCAATTCACCTGGTATGGTTCAGGATGTTTTTTGCTTTTATAGGTTTATTTGTTTTTTTTCATATAAAAAAAATCAGTTATTTCCTTGCATTTAAAGATATAATAAAGCTTCTGGGCATAGGAGTAATAATAGCATTGCACTGGATCTTTTTTTTTCATGCAATAAATGTGTCAAATGTTTCTGTTACACTGGGTGTAATAGCATCTACAACTTTGTTTACAAGTTTTATCGAACCGCTATTAAACCGCCGGCGCATTCTATGGCTTGAAGTAATTATAGGAATTATTGTGATAAGTGGACTTTACATAATTTTTCAATTTGAAACACACTATTATCAGGGTATTTTTTTTGCTCTTTTAGCTGCTTTATTCAACGGTTTTTTTGTTGTATTGAATAAAAAAATAAGCTTACGTTATGAACCCACGGTTATAAGTTTTTATGAAATGATAGGAGGCTGCGGTATTATAACGCTATTTTTTTTATCAACCGGCGGTTTTGATGCCACTTTCTTTCGAATATCCACATCAGACCTGATATATATATTAATATTAAGTTTTTTGTGTACTTCTTATGCTTTCGCTGCTATTGTAGAAATAATGAAAGTATTGACAGCTTTTAATGTTGTACTGGCGATTAACATGGAGCCTGTTTATGGTATTATTATGGCCATTATAATATTTGGTGAGACAGAACAAATGTCGCCTGGTTTTTATTTAGGGGCATTAGTTATAATAGCAGCAGTCTTCTCTTATCCGTTTTTAAAACGTTATTTTTTTTCTAATTCTTTCCCATAACTTCAGTGATGATATTGCAATAAATCCGGGGTTTTTAAGATCGGGCTTGTTATATTTGAGAGGCTGGCCATCTGTTAAAGATAAAACCTCACCCCCGGCAGCTGCAACCAATGCATGCCCCGACGCAGTATCCCATTCGTAAGAATGGCCACCTCGTATATATATGTTTGCAGTACCTTCGGCTATAAGCCCAAATTTAAGAGCACTACCCCTTCTGATGATTTTTACGGGAATATCTTCTCCTGTTAGCAAACTAAACAATTTTTCGGTAAATACATTCTTGTATGACCGGCTGGTGGCTATTGTAAGCAAATTATTTGTATTGTCAGTAAAAAGTTGTTCGGAATGATTTAAAATGCTTTGAAAATTGCTGCTTTCCGGGTCAATTTTCAAATCATTATTAATTGCAATTTTATAAGCACCCCGTTTAATGCATCCTAAATATACAGTATCCTGTACAGGCACTGCCGTGATACCAAAAACCGGTTCTGATCGGTTAACAAGAGCAATGTTAATAGTAAACTCCCCGTTTCTTTTAATAAATTCTTTTGTACCATCGAGAGGATCAACTATCCATAAAAACTTTGAGTCTTTTCTTTTATCATATTGCAATAAATTAGATTCTTCGCTAATAACAGGTATTTCAGATTCTGATAGTGTTGAAGTAATAATTTTATCCGATGCTTTGTCTGCCATGGTTATAGGAGAACCGTCATCTTTAGTTTCAACATCAATATGATCATTATATACAGAAAGTATTTCATGCCGGGCATTCAATACAGCCTTCAATGCAAGTATCAGCAGTTTGTTATAATCTTCCATTATTATAAAAAAAATAAACGTTTTTATAAATTTCAACTATTTGCCGGGTCTTTTTGGTGCCTAATAAGCCATGAAACCTGTATAATATACAAAGTTAGCTAATTTATTGCAAAATAAAACATAAAAAATTTGCAAAATGAACAATAGTTCATTATATTTGTACCGAACAATAGCTCATTAAATATGTCCCCAGGAATTAAAAGATTAAGGAAGGTTTTAAATCCGCCGCCAGTTAAAGGATTCAAGCCGTATGGGCCTGATTTGGAAAAGAAAAAAACAGAACCGGTAATCATGTTATTTGAAGAATATGAGGCATTGCGATTGTGCGATTACGACATGTGCAACCATCATCGTGCTTCTGTTATAATGAACGTGTCAAGGCCAACTTTCACACGGATATATGCCTCAGCGCGGCAAAAAATTGCGAAAGCTTTTGTTGAAGGTGCACAAATTGCCATTGAAGGCGGAAAGGTGTATTTTGACAGCGACTGGTATCATTGCAATAGTTGCAATTGCAATTTTAACAATAATAATAAGGAAAAAAAGATTGACAGTTGTCCGTTGTGTGGCAGTAACCAAACAGAGAGATTTGATGATGAACATGGTAAAGCCTCATCAGGGAGATGTGGTCACAGGCGGAGAAGAATGGGATGCGATGAGGGGTGAGGGAGCGGTAGAGCGTGAGAGTGGGAGAGAGTGAGAACGAGAGACTAAGAGACTGAAGTTAAAAGTTAAAAGCTGGAGCGTAGCGAAAGTCCCGAGACTGAAAGGATTTGGGATTAAAAGTAATCGGTAATCAGTAATCGGTAACCAGTAACCATGATTAATATTGATAA
>PUKZ01000181.1 GCA_003550725.1 Bacteroidales bacterium
CGGACGGCCGCAACCCGGTCAGGTAAGCATAGGCCAGGACCAAAACAACAGCCAGAACCAGGGGCAGTCGTCCCTGCAGTCCCATACGGCGCCAGAATCCCAGGATCAAAGCGGCAACCAGCCCGACATGCAGGCCGGATACGGCCATTAAGTGCCCGGCACCGGCCCGCCTGAAATTTTCTTCGACCTCCTCCGGCAGGGGTTGATGCCGGCCAAACAGGACCGCCGTCAGCAGATCGGCAGCCGGGGAAGGCAATACATTTTCAATATTAACGGCCATGGTAGTGCGCAGTTTAATTGCAGAGGCGGTAAGACGGCTTATTTCGCCGGGCCCCAGGGAACTGACCTGGGCCTTGTTGGGAGACATCACCGCTTCAATTCCCTGGCTTTGCAGATGAAAGCGGTAATCAAACCCACCGGGATTGCGCTGCCCCCTGGGCTCAACCACAATACCGCGCAGGCGCAGTTTTTCACCAAACCGGTAGGCCTGATCGTCCCGGCCATATATCCTGACCAGCAGGTCACCCTGTGCCGAATGCAATCCTTCTGCGGTTTCCACATTTTCTACCCTGACCCGGTAAGCGGCATGATCATCCAAAAAAAGTGGTTCCTCAATAACCGTTCCCTCGACATAAACCGGGCTACCGCTGTAGTTCAATATACTTTCACCGGGCTGCCTGACGGTATAATAAAAAGCAGCCGCTCCGCAGATGATTACAACCAGGAGCAAAACTGCCTTGTACAGGTTAATAAACTTAAAACAATAAGCCGCGGCCAGTAAAAGTAATATAACCACAGCCGGCCAATAGGCTTCCACCGACCGCTCAACCCAGATGCGACCGGTTATTATACCGGCGGTGTAAGCCAGGGTAATCAGCACAAAAAAACGGCTACTAAATTCCTGAATCGATGCTTTTGTTGTCATATTTTTATACTGTTACTGCTATCTTTTACTGC
Source organism: Bacteroidales bacterium (assembly GCA_003550725.1). Taxonomy (GTDB): domain Bacteria; phylum Bacteroidota; class Bacteroidia; order Bacteroidales; family UBA7960; genus PUKZ01. The sequence continues at coordinate 958 of PUKZ01000181.1, forward strand.
AATGTCACCGGGTCATGCCCCGACTATTAATTGCACTGCCTGGTGAAATCTGATTAATCTGCCGACATGCCTTATCCAAGCTTTATGAAGGACTTTTCCTGTCAAAAACCCGCTCAAAGAGGCCGAATGTTTTTTCCCGCTGTTCAGCCGGTGGAGCCGGTGTAAGGTAAGATACAACTACCAGGGTAACAGCAGCCAGAATGAAAGAGGGAAATACGGGCATAAAGCCAAATGTTGTCCACTGCGGTAGAATATCCAGGTACCACAAATGCAGCATTACAGCCGGCAGGGCCAGGGCGGCGCAGGCTCCATATTTGTTGGCCCGCGGCCAGTAAAGAGCCCCGATCATCACCGGGAGCATGATGGAAAATCCGGAAAAAGCAAACGCGGCAATGCTTAAAATGGCCGCCGGGCGGACCAGGGCGATGTAATAAGCGACCGCGGCAAAAATTATCAGCAGCACCCTGCCCCAGAACACGGCCTGCGAGGTTGATATGCGTCTAAAACGAGGCAGGAGATCATCGGTAACCATATGGGTAAATGAAAGCAGTTGAGAATCAATCGATGATTTTACTATGGTCAATATCACGACCAGGCCCAGGATCATCCAGGCCGGGGAAAGAAAACCGTGGATCAGCATCGGTACGATGTTATCGGCATCCTGTCCTTCCAGGCCGGGCACCGCCACCGAACCCCACACCCCAAGCAGGGTGGAAACACCAAATATTGCAGCCATAGCCAGCGGGTAATAAAGGCTGGCTCGCTTCAGATTTTGGCTGCTGCGGGATGCCAGGATACGGATGAACATCTGGGGAAACACGATTACAGCAATGGAATTTGTAAACGAAAAACTGAACCAGTTAATCGGGGCAAGCTCCTCCGAAAGCCCCCTTTGCAGCATTTCCGGGTTCTCGGAAATTATTTGCCCGGTAATGGCGGAAAACCCGCCCAGGGCTTCGGCTACGGCAAACAGGAGCAGGCCGGCCACGATCAGAAAAACAGTACCCTGAAATATATCAGTCCAAACAGTGCCCCGTAAACCCGCGGGCAGGGTATAAATTAATGAAATGCCGATAATAAAAACAGCCGAGAGCCAGTAAGGCACCACCCCGTCGGTCACCGTGGAAAAAGCGAGACTGCCGCCGATAATACTGACCACCAGGTAGGGAAGGGTATAGTAGAGCAATAAGATTAAGAAGAAGAGAGAAACAAGCCGGCTGTTAAAAATACCGCCGAAAACCTGGGGCTGAGTGGCATAACCGTAGCGCTTACCCAACAGCCAGGAGCGATAGCCAATCAGGTAGTAGGTAAAAGGGGTGATAAATATACTCCAGCCAATAACATAACCGTAAGCACCATAACCGGTTTGATAAGCAAAACCGGCATGACCAATGATGGTAAAGGCGGTGATGTTGCTGGCAAATAAAGCCATAAAGATGGCAATGCTGCCCAGGCCCCTTCCGGCCAGGAAGTAATCTTCGCGAGTCTTCAATGTGACCCGAGCCCCGTAAACGCCGATTACTATTAGTATACAGACATATAAAAGCAGCACACCTATTCCAAAAGTGTTGATCATTACTTGGCCGACTCCTTGCTATTCTTCGGTTTGACTGCATCAACCGGGGGATCGGGCCAGGCCAAATCAATTATCACCTTCATGGCAAGCAGGGCCAGGATGGTATAGCCGACATAAAAAGAAAAAGCAAATGGCATAAATCCAAGCAAAAGAGGCACCCGGCCGTCAAGGCCCCAGAGCCAAAAGCTGTTGTGCAGGACAAACATAGCCAGGGCTATCAGGATAACCAGGATCAGGCGGGCTCTAAATTTCATTTTTTTTTGCAGCCTCCAAATTAAGCTGCCGGTTTTTAACCGGCCCGATTACCTTCTGCTTATTCGACAGGCAAACAACATATCCTGCCATAACTTAGCGGCAATACTAGTGCCCTTTCAATTAATACTGTTCTGTTTTTAATTCACAGCTGTTGCAAGCCGGCGCTTACGGATCGCTCGCCTGGAATTGTTACGGCTCGCTTTATGTTCGCTTCCGGCTTGCAACATCTCCTA
>PUKZ01000169.1 GCA_003550725.1 Bacteroidales bacterium
TGCCGAGAGAAAGCGGTTTTGATATTACTGCTGCTTCTGAAATTATGGCAATTCTTTGCTTAGTGAATGATTTGGAAGACCTTAAAAAAAGACTTGGAAATATTTTTGTAGGCTTTACTTATGATAAAAAACCTGTATATGCCAGAGACCTCAATGCCCAGGGTGCTATGGCGGCATTACTTAAAGAGGCCATAAAGCCAAATCTTGTGCAGACTTTAGAAAACACTCCGGCTATAATTCATGGTGGCCCTTTTGCTAATATTGCGCAGGGAACAAACTCTCTTATTGCTACAAAAGTTGCGCTTTCATTAAGTGATTATGTTGTTACTGAAGCCGGATTTGCTTCTGAACTTGGAGCTGAAAAGTTTTTCGACATTAAATGCCAGTACGGAAACCTTAAGCCCAGCGCTACTGTCCTTCTTGTTACTTTAAAAGCACTAAAGCATAGTGCTGGCATTGATTTAAAAGAAGTGAAACAAAAAAATCCTGATGCTGTAAAAACAGGGCTTGATAACCTTGAAAAGCATATTGAAAACCTGAATCACTTTAACTTTAAGCCGGTTATTGCCCTTAAAAATTATGAATTTGACTCAAAAGAAGAACAAAAAGTAGTCGTAGATTACTTGAATAAAAAAGGAATTAGTTTTGCCATTAATGATGAATGGTCTTATGGAGGTGAGGGAGCCAAAGGCCTGGCAGAGAAAGTTGTAGAAGCAGCTAACTCATATTCTCAGGAGTATAAACCATTATACGGCTTTGATATGAGCATAGAAGATAAGATTAAAACGGTAAGCACCAAAATGTATGGAGCTAAAGACGTTGAATATACTGCCGCTGCAAAAAAGAAACTGAAAGTCATTAATGATTTAAACTTAAACAACCTGCCTGTTTGTATTGCAAAAACGCAAAACTCGTTATCAGATAATCCAAAATTAAAAAACAGGCCGAAAGACTTTGTTGTTAATATTAGAGATATTGAAATTGCCGCAGGTGCCGGCTTTGTTGTTCCTATTGCAGGAAGTATAATGCGTATGCCCGGATTGCCTGAAGTGCCGGCAGCTGAAGCTGTAGATATTGACAAAAACGGCAACATTACCGGCTTAGCCTAAAGCCGTTACTTGTTGCGGGGTATTTAAGCAAACTATTAAAGAACTTATTTTTAATGCTTGTTATGAAAGAGAAGCTTGATATAATTTTATCCTCTTTTAGTGGTGAAGGCAGAGAGCTCATTCCTGTATTACAAAAAATACAGGAAGAAATGGGATATCTTTCACCTGAAGCAATGCTTTATGCTGCTGAATTTTTGAAAATTCCTCCAAGCAACGTTTTTGGTGTAGCATCGTTTTACGAACAATTCAGGTTTTCTCCGGTTGGTAAAAAAATAGTAATGGTTTGCCAGGGTACCGCATGTCATGTTAAAGGTGCTGAAAAAGTTATGAATGAAATATCACGTCATATTGGAATAAAAGAAGGCCAAACCAGGGAAGACATGGAATATACTTTAAAAGGCGTAGCATGTATTGGCTGCTGCGCCCTGGCTCCTTGTATCACCATTAATGATGATGTCCATGGACGGCTAACGCCAAAGCTTATTGAAAAGCTTTTTATTAAGAAACCAGTGAATAAAAAAACCAATGAGTAAAGATATCAAGTCCCGGGAGATACTTGTTTGTTGTGGAACAGGTTGTGTATCGGCAAAATCAGACCAGATACTTGATAAACTTAAAAAGTATACATCAAACAAGCCGGTAAAAATAAAGCCAATCGGCTGCCATGGATTTTGCCAGCAAGGCCCTTTGGTAATTTCAGAACCTGATGGAATTTTTTACTGCAACATAACAAATGATGATGTTGAAGAAATTGTGAACTCTCACATTGAAAGAAAAAAACCTGTTGAAAGGCTTTTTTATCTGGACCCAATAACTGGAAAAACAATACCGCACTATAAGGATATCAAGTTTTACAAAGAACAGAAGCGCTTAATACTTCGTAATTGTGGCCACATTAACCCGGAAGAAATTGACGAATATACTGAGAGTGGCGGATACCAAGCTGCAAGGAAAGCTCTTAATGAAATGAGGCCTGAAGATATTTTAATGATGATAAAAAAATCTTCATTAAGAGGATTAGGTGGTGCCGGCTTCCCTACAGGACTTAAATGGGAGTTTTGTTATAATGCTAAAGCGGATGAAAAATATGTGATTTGCAATGGCGATGAAGGAGACCCGGGCTCTTTCCAGGACATGTCTGTTTTTGAAGGAGTCCCTCATTCTGTTATTGAAGGTATGATAATCGCAGGTAAAACAATTGGAGCAAATAAAGGCTATATATATGTTCGAGCAGAATATCCCCTTGCTATTAAAAGGCTTAAAATTGCAATTATGCAGGCGCAGGAAAAAGCTTTTCTTGGAAAAAACATTTTGGGAAGCAAGTACTGTTTTGATATTGAAATTTTTCAAGGTGCAGGTGCTTTTGTTTGTGGCGAAGAAACTGCACTGATAAATTCGATTGAAGGCAAAAGGGGTACACCAAGGCAAAGGCCTCCTTTCCCAGCAGAATCAGGGCTTTGGGGTAAGCCAACCCTGATAAACAATGTCAAAACATTAGCTTCTGTGGCAAACATTATTAATAATGGAGCAGAATGGTTTAATAAAATTGGAACTAACACCAGCAAAGGAACAGCCATTTTTTCTCTGACAGGAGAAGCAGCAAATTGCGGACTGGTTGAAGTTCCAATGGGAATGACATTGCGTGAAATAATATTTGAAATAGGCGGGGGAACAATTGATAATAAAAAGTTTAAGGCTCTGCATATAGGTGGGCCGTCCGGAGGATGTCTGCCAGAAAGCCTGCTGGATATTAAAGTTGACTTTGATTCTTTGAAAAAGGCTGGTGCAATGATGGGGTCCGGTGGTATGGTTGTAATGGACGAAACAACTTGCATGGTTGATGTTGCTAAATACTTTCTTGACTTTACACAAAAAGAATCATGCGGTGATTGTAATCCATGCAGGCTGGGAACAAAACAAATGCTTGATATTCTTAATGATATTGTGGAAGGAAAAGGGAAGCCTGAAGACATTGATCTACTTTCTTATTTGTCGGAGAGTGTTAAAACAGGGTCTTTGTGCGGATTAGGGCAAACAGCCCCCAATCCGGTTATTACAACTTTAAAATATTTTAGAGATGAATATGAAGAGCACGTTAATAAAAAACTATGCCGTGCAAAAAAATGCAAAGCACTGATTTCTTACTATATAAACCCTGATAAGTGTACAGGTTGTCATATATGCTTTAAAAACTGCCCGGATAACGCAATCTCAGGCGAGGCAAAAAAAACACATGAAATAAACCAGGATAAATGCACCAGGTGTGGGATTTGTTTTGAAAAATGCCCCCCAAAATTTAATGCTATAGAATGCTACCCGGGAAAAATTTGAATATCGGTTTTGTCGTGGTAAAAAAATATTGAAGTATGAGCGATGTTAATATAATAATAGATGGTATTGAATTTAAAACAGAAGCTGGAAAAACTATTTTAGACGCAGCTCTCGAAAACAATATTTATATACCAAACTTATGCCACCACCCGGAACTTTTGCCAACAGGAACATGCAGAATGTGCCTTGTAGAAGTAGAAGGAATTAGCTCTGTTGTTGTTGCATGTAAAACAATTGTCAGGCAAGGGATGTCTGTATTAACAGAAAGCCCGCTGATTAATTCTACAAGAAGAGCTACTCTTGAGTTGATGCATGTAAATCACAAACAAGATTGCACAAATTGCAAAAAAAATGGAATATGTAAGCTTCAAGAGGTAACAGCATTTGTTGGAGTAAATGAAAACCGCCTGAAGCTTTTGAGAAAAACTAAACCGCATGTACCACCCGATAACTCTAATCCCTTTTTTAACCTCGAATATGATAAGTGTATATTATGTGGTATTTGTATAAGAACATGTAATGAAATTCAGGGAGTTGATGCGTTGCAGTTTGCTTACAGGGGTTATCATACAATAGTGTCACCATTTTTAAATCAAACTATAAAAGACTCTGTATGTGAATCATGCGGCGAATGTGTAGTCAGATGCCCGGTAGGCGCACTTGTTCCCAAGCTTACCAGTATACCTTCAAGAGAGGTTAGCTCCGTATGCCCTTACTGTGGTGTAGGATGTGGAATATTGCTTGGAGTAAGAGGAGATAAAATCACAAACGTTACGGGAATAAAAGAAAGTCCTGTAAATAAAGGCCGGTTGTGCGTAAAAGGGCGCTACGGGTATGAATGGGTTAATCACTCAGAAAGATTAAAAAAGCCCTTGATAAAAAAAGGAGAAAATTTTGTTGAGTCAAGCTGGGATGAAGCCTTAACCCTTATTGCAAAAAAGCTATCAAAGTACAAAGGAGAAAGCTTTGCTACGTTTTCATCAGCAAAGTGTACCAACGAAGATAATTATATAATTCAGAAATTTACCAGGGCAGGAATGCTCACTAATAATATTGATCACTGTGCAAGGCTGTGCCACGCTCCCTCAGTTGCCGGACTGGCTCAAAGTTTTGGCAGCGGAGCAATGACTAACACAATTGACGAACTTGGAAAAGCAGGCTGTATTTTTGCCATAGGAACAAATACTACAGAAAGTCACCCGGTTATTGCATTAGAAGTTAAAAGTGCAAAGAAAAACGGAAGTAAAATAATTGTGGCAAATCCCAGGGAAATTGATTTATGTAAGTTTGCAGATATATGGCTACAACATAAACCAGGAACTGATGTCCCATTGCTTATGGGAATATGCAAAGCCATTATAAATAACCGCCTGGAAGATAAAGAATTTATTAATAGCCGGTGTGAAGGCTATTCTGAATTTAAGGAGACATTAAAAGAGTATGATTTAAAAAATGTTGAAAGAATTACCGGGGTGCCAGCCGGGAAAATTAATGAAGCGGCAAAAGTGTATGCTTCAATGGGCCCGTCAAGCATAATCTATGCTATGGGTATTACACAACACACACATGGTACAGATAATGTTTTAGCAATTAGCAACCTTGCTATGCTTACCGGAAATATTGGCAAAAAATCATCAGGTGTAAATCCGTTGCGTGGGCAAAATAATGTGCAGGGAGCATGCGATATGGGAGCTTTACCTAATTTTTTTCCCGGATATCAAAAAGTATCAGAGGAAAATGTTATTAAGAAGTTTGAAAATGCATGGGAATGCAAGCTAAATAATAAAACAGGAATTACATTAACGGAAATTATTAGCGCAATTGATAAAAAGAAAGTAAAAGCCCTTTACCTGGTAGGAGAAAATTCGCTTCTAAGTGAACCTGACGCCAATCATGTTAAAGAAGCTTTGAAAAAGCTTGAGTTTTTTGTTGCCCAGGACGTCTTTTTGTCAGAAACAGCATGCCTGGCAGATGTTGTTTTGCCTGCAGCAAGTTTTGCAGAGAAAGACGGAACATTTACCAATACTGAAAGAAGAATACAGAGGGTAAGAAAGGCATTAAACCCGGTCGGAGAATCAAAGCCGGATTGGCTTATTACATGCATGATAGCTCAAAAGATGGGGGTTAAGGGGTTTGAGTTTAGTGGCGCAAAAGAAATTTTTGACGAAATTTCAAAGCTCACACCATCTTATAAAGGAGTTACGTACGAAAGAATTGATAAAACGGGTTTGCAGTGGCCGGTTTATGATAAAACGCATAAAGGAACGCCTGTTCTTCATAAGGAAAAATTTCTAACAAGTAACGGTTTAGGTAGATTCGCAAAACTTAATTACAGGCCGCCGGCAGAAACTCCTGATAAAGAGTACCCACTTTTGCTAACCACGGAAAGAAGCTTGTATCATTACCATACTGGAACTATGAGCAGAAGAGTTGATGGCCTTAACGTTTTAAACAGGGAGGAGCTTGTGGAAATAAACCCTATTGACGCTGAAAAATATAGCATGAAGGATGGTGATAAAGTCAGTGTTGAATCAAGAAGAGGAAGAATTAACGCAGTGATTAAAACAACAAAAAAATGTCCCAAAGGTGTTATTTCTATGAGCTTTCACTTTTTCGAAAGCCCAACAAATGTCATTACTAATCCTGCAATTGACCCGGTTGCCAAAATCCCTGAACTGAAAGTTGCTGCCGTAAGAATAAAAAAAATATAAATGGGGCAGAATAAACGAAACAAAATAGAACTTTCTGCAATTTATTGTTTGTCAGACTTATCTATATCATTTGCTTTTTCTAAATCTTCAGGAGAATTTATGTTGAAAAAAATCTTTTCGGCAGAATAAATGTCTCTGATTTTATAAAAAAAGACATTCATGCCATGGTAAATATTCCTTATCCTCTTATCATCACTTTGCAAAACATCTTTAGCTTTATCTTTAATGCTTTGACTATAAATTGCGTGTAATGGCTCTATGCCTTTTTTATGTTCTGGAACAATTGCATCACAAGAACAATTATTGTATTCAAGTATCAATTCAGAAATAAACTCAGCAGAAATAAACGGCATATCACATGATAAAATAAAAACAGCATCAGCTTTTGAGTGTGTTAATGCAGAATGAATCCCTGCCAATGGCCCGGAAGAATTATAAATGTCATTAACAACCTTGTAAGGTATTGGCAAAAAAAAATTGTTGCTTACCACAAAGATTTCTTTAAACAGACAAGATAATACATCAATTTGTTTTTCAATAATTTTTTCTCCCCTAATATTTAATAATGCTTTTTGCTTTCCTTGCAAACGCAAACTTTTGCCCCCCGAAAGTATAGCAGCTGATATTTTGTTTTGAGGATATTTCATAAATTATTGCTGTTTTTCGACTAAATATGATTTCTGTATCTTACCCCTGTTGATGTTTGCTTGGTAACTGTAAACATACAAAATTGAGATGAAACCTCACTGGTAGTAGCTTTTGTTTATTATTATAACAGGACTCTTTTCTCCATTTATTAGCTATGAATCTGAAACTAATTATTACATTGGCAACAGATTAAGCTTTAGGTTTTCAACACCAAAACCCTGATAGAATTTGTTTAAACGAGATTACAATATCTCAAATATTTTCTCAATAACCTCTTTTGCTTTTGCAACACCTTTTTCAGTAATATAAAGCGACTTTGCTTTATAAGTGTAATCAATCAGGTCATCGCGCTTTAGTTCATCTAATACGCTCCAATCATACCCCTTCCAGGCTCTTATTATCTCTTCGTTTTCAACTACACCTTCTTCCCAGGAAGTGAGATAGGCCAACGCAAGTGTTAGTTGTCTGGCTATTTCTTGTTTGTTTTGAGTTTTGTTCATTTTAATGATATTTTTAAAAACATGATAAACTATATCAAAATGTTCAAAGGATAAACTTACTTAATTTGTATTAATGAAACAAAAAAAGCAAGATATAAAATTAATTAATCCTGAAAAATACCTTTCAATAATTAAAGGCTATGGAGAAAAACCATTTAGGGCAAAGCAGTTAAGCCATTGATTTTTCTATGCATGATTTCAGAAAAACTGTCAGGCAAAGCATTCATGACATATCTATCGAGGATATCAACCTTTTCCCGGGCAAGATTTATTTCGAGATAGGTTTCGATACCGTTGATAGCACCCTATTAAAACAGTTGGTTTTAATTCCATTATCACACCATGCCAGCAAGTTGAAAACTTCTCAGTATTTGCAAAGCTATTTTGCGACATGTATTAGTGAGGATAAGATTTATAGATATTTAGATAAGCTTCACTTTAATTACAAAGAGACGCTGCAACATATTAGCTACAGTCATACCAAAATGATTTTTGGTGGAGATGTGAGCATTGTTTTTTGCGATGTCACCACTATTTACTTTCAGATTGACAATGAAGATGAGATATGAAAACTTAGGTTCTCAAATAAAACTGGAACAGAAAATTAGATCAGGGAGGCTAACTAAACCTGCAATAAATAATAAAGGATACAACAAGTATTTAATGTTGGATGGTAAAGTAACCATTGGTATTGACCACGCAAAATTTAAACAAGACGCTGCTTGGGATGGTTTGAAAGGATATCTGACTAACACATCATTAGCCCAAGAGGAAATAATCAGCAATTACGGGCAGCTATGGAAAATAGAGAATGCCTTTCGGAAGTCAAAAAGCGATCTTAAAATTAGACCCATATGTCATCTTGACCCTAGCGATAGCGGAAGTAGATCACGAAGTAGCAGCGAAGCTAAATCTCGTGGCTTTATGATAAGCGCTGCAGAAAGTGGAGAGGGAAAGTTAGTAGTTCTTTTTAAGCTTCCGTATTTGAAGCTATTAGTCACAAATCAAAACCATAATTATCTACCGCTTTTTTCTTCCGGCAATTAAAACTACCACGCCTGCTGCCATAACAGCTACACCGGCCCATTGTGGCCAGTTTATATCTTGTTCCTTTTCCCTGGTAATTTCAACATCTCCTATTTCAGCTACGGTTTCTTCTTTTTTAAACGTTATACCGGTAAATTATGGTAATAACAATTCCAATAATAATAAGGGCTATGCCTAATTTTTTCATAATAATACTTTTTACAAAAACAGTTTATAATGTTATCAAAAATATAAATAAAAAATAAATTAAAATAAAGAAAATTTTAATATCCAGAAGTTGGTAGTCACTGCAGGAGGCTGCCAGTCACTGCAGGAAGCTGTCAGTTCTTACTTGTGGGAGGAACTGACAGCTCATGAAAGGACTGGAAGCTTCCGGATTATACAGGTGAACCGAAAACTTCCGGGTAAATACAAAAAACCTTACTATATTAGCAGTCTTTAAATAATAACCTCATGAAAACAGCCTTAATATCAGGAGCAAGTGGATTGACAGGTTCATACCTGCTTCGTATCCTTCTCGACTGTAAAGTTTACAACAGTGTTAAGATACTTGTCCGAAAACCTTTGGATATTGAACATCCTTTGTTGCACCAGGTAATATATGATTATGAAAACCCAAATTCAGAATCAGTAAAAGCTGATCACATTTATTGTTGTCTGGGCACAACCATTAAAAAAGCAGGTTCAAAAGAGGCTTTCAAAAAAGTGGATTACGACTATCCTTTGCAGATTGCCAGACTGGCGCATCAGAATGGGGCAGAAAAGTTTGCGCTTATCAGTGCAATAGGTGCAAATTCCGGGTCTAAAATATTTTACAACAGGGTTAAAGGACAGGTTGAGCAAGCTATTAAAGATATTTCTTTTGAAGCAACATATATAATGCGTCCGTCAATGCTATTGGGGAAAAGACAAGAGTTCAGGCTTGGAGAGGAGGCAGCCAAGCTTATTATGATACCTTTAAGCTTCATACTTCCCAAAAACTTAAAACCAATACATGCATCCCGGGTAGCAGCCAGTATGTTGGATAATATTAATAGCAGTGAAAAAGGTTTTCACGTAATATTATCAGGACAAATAAGGAAGTACCAGGTTAAAAAATAAAATATAACTTACTTTTTTAAATCACCACCAGCTTATTCTTAATAGCATAGGCCATTAAAGCCAGTGAGTTTTTGGTATTTGTCTTGGTAAGCAAGTTAGTTTTGTGCCCTAATACAGTACGTTCACTGATAAACAAAGCCTCTGCAATTTCTTTGTTGCTCAAGCCTTCGCAGAGCAGCTGAAGTATTTCTTTTTCACGGCGTGTTAGATTGAGCTTATCTTCTTTTTTTTCCGGCTCTTTTTCTCTGGTAAGTTGTTTTGTAAAAAAGTCAAACAATTCCTCGGAGTAGTAGTTACCTCCGTTATGAACTGTTTGTATAGCTTTATCAAGAGTTTCTTTGTTTATGTTTTTCATCAGGAAGCCTTTTGCTCCGGCATCGAGCATACTTTGGATGTATTCATCATCACCAAACATTGTCAAAGCAATAATTTTTAGTTTAGGATTTTTTTTAAGAGCTATTTTTGTGGCATCAACTCCATTCAGCTCAGGCATTTCTATATCCATCAATACAATATCGGCTTTGATGTCATCAAGCATATCAGCAAATTGTTTACCATCAGTTGCTTCACCTGCAATTTCGACATACTTAAGCTTTGCAAGAACCATTTTCAATCCATTACGAAAAATTTCATGGTCATCAACAATTAAAACTTTTATCTTATCGCTCATAGCTATATTTATTATAAATTTACTTCTATTTTTATTGTAAAACCTTCATCAGGAGCACTATTAAAACTATACTTTCCACTGATTGATTTTACCCTGCTGATAATATTTTTTAGCCCCATGCCCTTGTTTTCTGAACTAATTATCTCATCTACATCGAATCCAACACCATCATCCTTAAAATATAAAGTAAGTCTGTCCTCATATTTTACCAATAAAATATGGATATTTTCTGCCCGGGCATGTTTTATTGTATTGTTTATAAGTTCACTGATAACTCTGAAAAAAATAAGTTCCAGGTTACTTTCCAGTCTTTCTTCAATATGCTCAGTTTCGAAAACAATATTCAATTGGTTGGTTTTGTTCACTTTATCGCAAAATGCTTCGACGGCTTTAACCAATCCGAAAGATTCTATAACAGTAGGCATAAGATTGTTAGATATTGTACGTGTTGCACTCACAGCTTCATCAATAAGTTCATTACTATGTTTGATAAGCTCTTTTCGTTCGTCCTCTTCCATAGAAGCAGAATTTAATTCGTTTACATACAATTTCACTGCAGATAACAATGGCCCTAATCCATCGTGCATTTCCCTTGCGAAACGACGTCTTTCACGCTCTTCTCCCCTTATAACTGCACTTAAAATCTGCCTCTCAGATTCAACGCGACTGCTAATATTTCTAACGACACTTAATATTAGTTTTTCATTTGCATAACTTACCAGCCTACTTGTAAACTCAACCTTTATTACTTCTCCTGATTTTGTAATATGTTCTGATTCAAAAGAATGACTTCCTTTTTCAAATATGATCTTTCTGTTTTCATCAACATTATATTTATATTTTTCTGTTTTGAGATCGGATATTTTCATATTCAATAACTCAGCTTTCTTGTAGCCCAATGTTTCACAAGCCGCATTATTCACTTCCACTATATTTTCATCAATATCAGTTACAAAAATGTCATCACCTGTACTATCAAACAATTTATGATAACGCTCTTCTGATTCTTCAAGTTCCCGACTCACCCTATCCAGTTTTTTCCTGGATTTCTGAAGTTCGGTAAAAAACTTGTAAATCCGATCTGTTGTGAAGTAGTAAGTAAACCCCAGTAATAATAATATAGCAGCTCCACCCGTCAAAGCAGCACCAAGGATAGTGTCTCTTTTAAGCTCCTGCGTTTCTATGTCATTATATATCGAAGCAGCAACATATAGTTCAAACTGATCAAAATAATCAAAGGCCATAGTTTTATCTTCTCCTTCATATATATATTGAATGACCCCTCTTTGCTTATCCCTGACACGCTTAAACAGGGTGCTGTCACCCCAAAACTCGCCTTCTCTTTTTGGATCAGGATGTATTATAAGATTACCTTCATTGTCAAAAACAAAAGGATAGCCGCTCTTACCAATTTGAAGTTTATAAAGGATTTTTTTCAACTCATCTAAGTCCTTTTCTTTATCTCCCACATATATAATTCCGACTACTTCATTATCGTAAAATATCGGTTCATAAGCCGTCACATGCCACTCATCCAAAATAACAGCACGTCCATAAAATGTTTCACCATTCAAGGCATGTTGACTTACAGATGATTCCAGAGGAATATATGTATCAACAGCTCTTTGTCCGTTTTCCCGGAAGACATTTGTTGATATCCTTACAAAACCACTGTCAACCCTTTGAAAAATTGTTACAGAACCTCCCAGCATACTCTGCAAACTATCAACAAAATTTTTATCACCATAGACTCTTTCACCATTTAAACGCCACTGTTTTAATTCACTTAAATGGACATTGCCGGTATTTTGATTTTCAATTTTGACATCAAAAGTATGGGATAATATTTCAAAATCACTTGCGTGAAAGGCTGTTGTGGCAACTTCAAGGTTGGATTTAACCATATTAAGCTTTAAAGTAGCTTCTCTATCAAACATCTTTGAAATTGATTGCACACTCTGTTTAAGATTACTTTCAATTTGTTCATTAAAAATATTGATTGATTTATTGACAAAATATATAGTAATAGTGACTACAATTATGACAATAAACAAACTAACCGGTAAAAATAAACGAAGTTTGAGTGGCATATAAAAATTTTTCATAGTTTGAATACCCAACTAAATTTAAAACAAAATTACGAATTATACACTATCTTTAATGCCTATTTGTTAATAACTGTTTTGTTTATAATGTCTATTATCAACTAAATTAAGAGCAAAACTATTGTCCTAAAATAATAAAGAGATTCTTCGCTTTGCTCAGAATGACAAGGCATTGGATGATTTTAGGGTGGTGGGGTGGGGGGATGGTGGCGGCGAAGCTGTCACCATCTCCCCACCCTACCACCACGGCTTTGTAACAACAGGTCATTCTGAGCGAAGCGAAGGTTCTTTATCACATTTACTTTTTTAGGATAACAATAGCATTACCGAATAACTAAGATGTATTAAAATTGTAACTTTGCAAAAAACGACTTAAAAAAGTGTCAAACAGATATTTTATAAAATTAGCATATAATGGCACCAATTATCATGGCTGGCAATCTCAAAGCAATGCGGTAACTGTTCAGGATACTATAAAAAGCGCGTTAAACACATTACTAAAACAGGAGATTAGACTCACAGGTGCTGGAAGAACAGATACTGGTGTACACGCCAAAGTATTTTATGCACATTTTGATTCTGAACATTCACCGGGTTTTTTTTACAAAAATAGTATAGTTTTTAAACTTAATTGTATATTGCCCGGCGACATAGCTATTTACTCCATTTTGCCGGTTAAAGAAAGAGCTCATGCAAGGTATGATGCCATAAGCCGCACTTATCAATACATTATTGAACAAGAAAAAAATCCGTTTGCTCAAAACCTTGTTTATTTTTATAAAGGTGAGCTTGATTTTTTAATTATGAAAAAAGCCACTAAAAAACTTTTCAATTATGGAGATTTTACCAGTTTCTCAAAGACCAATACGCAAGTAAATAATAATATTTGTGAAATAATTGATGCCAAATGGTTTAATAACACCAGTCAATGGATATTTGAAATAACTGCCAACCGGTTTTTGCGGGGTATGGTCAGGGCAATAGTGGGTACTTTGATTGAAGTCGGGAAAAAGAGATTAACAACCGATGATTTTGTTAAAATAATTGAAAGCCACGACCGCCAAAAAGCAGGATATGCAGTACCCGGATGTGGTTTATATCTTACAAACATTTCATACCCATCCCATATTTTTTTATAGAAATGTTATCAAATATTTATTTTTTTTCTGACTTTTTTTAGCTTTTCGTTAAATATCGTATGTTTAGTTATTTTTTCTTCTTTGCGAACTTTTCTAATATCACCCAACAGGTATGCATATGGTTGCATGCCTTCAATCTCATCAAAAATGACTTTCAAAATAGCCATACCCGGAATAAAAAGGATCATTCCGGCAATACCCCAAATGTAATTACCTATAAACAAAGCAAGTACTGTCATCAAGGGGTTCATAGAAACCTTTCCTCCCACGATTTTGGGTGTAAAAAGATTACTTTCAAGCAGTTGAATTACATAAAAGCTCAAAAATACCGCCACTGCATACCAAATTGAATCCATTGCTAACAATGCATATAATATAGGGAAGGTAGCACCTAAAAATGGACCAACAAATGGGATTATATTCAAAATAGCAGCTAAAACAGCAAAAAGAAGAGCATGTTTTATGCCAATGCTGTATAATGCAATAGTGTTTAATACAGTTAATATACAAATAACAAAAAACATCCCAACAATGTAGTTTTGAACTACACTTTTAACATTATAAATGATCTTGGAAGTTTTTTCACGGTTTTTAGACCCAAATGCCTGTAATACAAACTCTATTAAAAATTTTCTGAAGTACAGTAAAAATATAATGAAAATTGGCACCATTAACGACAAAGTTATAGTAGAAGCAGTGGCTATAATTCCTCCGGTTAATGTTGCCATATTATCATATATATATTGAAAAATAGCTTTTTGGATACTTTCAAAAGAAATTGGCACAGCACCTTCTATATGCTCTGAAATAAACTCATTAACAAAATCTATCAATTCACCGAACCGGGCTTCCAAAACAGCTATGTCTCCCGAAAATCCAAGCAACTGATTGTAAAAGAAAATAGATAACCCGGTTATTACTCCCAGTAATGCTATAATACTAATAAAAACTGATATCAACGAAGGTATGCCAATTTTATCCAACCAGCTTGTGAAAGGACTTATCAGTATCGATAAAAGTAATGCAATTAATACAGTAACCAATATAGACTTTGCCTCCATCATGATGGTTACTACCAATATTATAGTAATTAACCCAATTACAAACTTTAAATACCCGGGAACTTCCAATTTCATTTCGAATAATATTTAAGGTTAAAAAATTTAAGAGAGCATGAAGCCCAAAATTAAACAAATAAAAGATTGATTATATTGTATTGCATGACTTTTAATATTTTTTTAATCAAAAGTTTTTTTGTGGATAATATAATACTACCAATAATCATATCTTTATTCCAATAATTGTAACATCATCTACCTGCTGAGCCTCACCTTTCCAATTATAAAACTCTTTTTTAAGTATTGTGTATTGCTTATTTAATGGTAAATGCCCAATTTCTAATATTTTGTTCTTAAGTTTTTTATTAGTATATCTTTGATTATATTGGTTTAATTGATCATGAAATCCATCAGAAAAAAGATATATTGCTTTGCAGTTTTCATCAAGTTTAATTTTTTGTTTAGTAAAACTGCCGGAATTATTATGTAAGCCTATTGGAAATTCGTCACCTTTATAAACATTAATTTTCATATTTGGTATTGATGCTTTTGTTTCTCCGGTGTTAATTTTTAATTCATTATTATTGCTAAGAAGCCACATTTTACTTTTCGCAGCTGCAAAATAAATTTCTTTTTTAGACTTATCATATAAAAAGATAGAAATATCAATACCTTCCCTGTTAATATGGTTTGTATCATCCTGGTTTAATGCAGTAATAAAACCTTCTCTCATAAGGTCTAAAACTTCATTTACACGGTATTCTTTCTGTTTAATAATAATATTGTTAAGCAATGTAATTCCAAGTACGCTCATAAAAGCACCCGGCACACCATGGCCGGTACTGTCAGCTAAAGCAAAAATGACTTTATTCCGGTTAATTGGATGCATCCAGTAAAAATCACCACTTATAATATCACTTGGTTTTTCAAAAACAAATATATCCTGAACATAGTTGTAAAGTTTATTAGTATCAGGTAAGAGTGCTTTTTGAATACTTTTAGCGTAATAAATACTATCGGTAAGCTCATGATTGAAAATCTCAAGTAGATTTTTTTGATGAGCCACTTTATCTCTTTGAGTTATTATTTCATCATACTGACTTTCTATTTTATTTCTTTGATCCAGAATCTTTTTACTTTTGTTTTGTATATCAGTATTTGTACTGATAAGCTTTAAATTAGCTTTTTTCTTGGCAAAGTATTGATATAATACCAAAGCAGAAAGAAATAAAACAACTATAAGACTAATAGTTATAGTTGTAATTAGTCGGTTTTTAATTTTTATTTCCGCTTCTTTAAGTTCATTTTCTTTTTGAAGGCTTTGTATTTCTAATTGTCTTTTCTTATCCTGAAACTTGGCTTCCATTTCAGCTATAGATTTTGATATCTCAACAGAATGCAAACTGTCTTTTTTGGTTATATAATTATCTGCATAATATGAGGCCTGATAATAATTATTTAGCTCTGAGTGAGCTTTTCTTAAGCGTTCGTAAGCATTAACCTCCTGATTCAATAATTTTATATTTGACGATAATTCTAATCCTTTTTCAGCATATTTGATACTTTTTTTATAATTTTCCAGTTTGTAGTATAATTCAGAGATATTATTATAGGTGGCAGCTTTTCCTTTACTATCGCCTATGTTGTAATGGATATCCAGCGATTTATTAAGATAATTCAAAGCTTTTGTCAAATTATCTTTTTCTGAGAAGATTACTGCTTTATTATTATATATCTGGGCTATCCCCCGCGTATTATTTGTAGATATAAATAACTCTTTAGCATTATCATAATGATTTAAAGCGTATTTGTATTTCCCCATTTTTACATAAACAGAACCAATATTCATGGTTGTTATGCCTTCACGGAGTTTATTGTTTTGTTTTCGAAAATATTCAATAGCGCTTTCATAATATTCGAGGGCAAGTGAATAGTTTTCTTCGATGTCGTGAACAATACCAATGTTATTATAACATGCGCTGACTCCTGCTTTATTATCAATTTCCAGGTTGATCTGCAGAGCTTTTTGATAATATTCAAGGGCATTATTGTAATTGCCTATATTTCGATTAAGAGCACCGAAACTAGAATATACAGATGCTCTTTTTTTATCAAGACCAGCTTTATAAGATATATCCAGGGCTTTTTGCAGATACGAATTTGATTTGTTAAAATTGCCTGTTTTACGATAAACTATTCCTTGATATCTCAATGAAATTACTTTAAACTTTTTAATCATTGAATCTTTTTCCTTGGCATTTTCACATTCCTGGTAAGCCAAATCATAGTAATATAATGCTGAATCCGGGATGGTGTGTTCATGATAATCTCCTATTTTTAAAAGCAAATTAATTTTTGCGGAATCAGACTTAACTGTCTTTAAAGACTGATGAAGGCTGTCAAGCTTTGATCCGTATGCAACAGATAAATTAATAATTAATGTAAAACATAGGAGAATTAACCTTTTGATATATCCGAAACATGGTTTATGTGTCATTACTAAAAAAATTATACGACTTTTTATGTTACTAAAGTAAATAATTCATTAATAAATTGCAAAACTAATTTTATAATGAATTGAATAAACTCTTTTTTATAATATAATTATTTATTTATTAGATTTTTAGATTATTGATTGATATTGTGATTAATAATTGTTTTCCCTGATCAAATCAATTGCAATATTGTTATTTTAAAAATTCACTATCATAATTATCGGTGTTAATTCAGATTTTATTAAAAGGTGTGAATTAATTTTTGCAAATTTGCAACAAAACATTCATATTTCGTGCTGAAACCAATAAAAAGACTTGCCGGGCAGACTGCCATTTACGGTACAAGTAGTATAATAGGACGGTTGCTTAATTATCTTCTTGTACCACTTTACACTCGTGTTTTTGAGACACAAGACTATGGTGTAGTAGTAGAAATGTATTCGTATGTTGCATTTCTGCTGGTAGTACTTACATATGGGATGGAAACGGCTTTTTTCAGGTTTGCCGAAAAAGAAAATCAGTCAAAAAGAAGAGTGTTCAGTACTACTTTGATATCAGTGTTGACAACATCAACTTTGTTTGTGATTTTGGTATTTATTAATAGTGGTCAACTGGCCGAACTGGTCCGATATCCTCAAAACCCTGAGTATGTTAAATGGCTGGCTTTAATTATTGGGCTTGATGCGCTTAGTTTTATTCCTTTTGCCAAACTGCGGGCAGAAAATAAAGCAATACGTTTTGCCACAATCAAATTTATAAGTATCGGCACAAATATTACCCTGAACCTATTTTTTATAGTTTTTTGTCCGTGGGCAGTTAAGAGTGAATATGGTTTGCTGGCAGAGTTCATAGGCCGCTTCTATGATCCTGCAGTTGGAGTAGGGTATATATTCATTTCCAACCTTGTTGCCAGCATCGTAACAGTTGTTTTGTTATTACCACAAATTTTTTCCTTTAAATGGAGTCTAAGTATTACTTTATGGGGGCAAATGATAATATATGCTTTGCCGCTTCTTATTGGTGGCCTTGCCGGTGTTGCAAATGAGGCATTGGATAAGTTGTTGCTAAAATATATGCTACCAAAAGATATTGCTATGTCACAGGTTGGTATATATGGGGCTTGTTATAAAATCTCCATAATGATGACTATTTTCATACAGGCTTTCAGGTATGCTGCTGAACCATTTTTCTTTGCTCAGGCAAAATCACAAAATGCAAAAGAGCTTTATGGTGAAATAATGAAATATTTTGTAATAGTATGCCTGTTTATTTTCCTGGCAATAATGTTGTTTATTGATATTGTTCAACACTTTGTTGGCGAGCAATACCGTGAAGGGCTTATAGTGGTGCCGATATTGCTTATAGCCAATATGTTTCTCGGAATTTATTTTAATCTTTCTATTTGGTATAAGCTGACAGGAAGAACTCAATTTGGAGCAATTTTTGCCATTACGGGTGCATTTATAACAGTAATATTGAATATCTGGTGGATTCCTGTATTTGGTTATGTCGGGTCAGCCTGGGCAACATTAGCTTGTTATTTGTCAATGACCGTAATTTCTTATTTAACCGGCAAAAAATATTATCCTATTAAATATGATGTGCCTAAAATATTAGCATATATATTATTTGGAATTGCAGTTTATTTGCTCAGTATTTTTATTAATGAATTTGTCATAGTTCCGTATTACTATATCAATGTTCCATTATTTTGTGCTTTTCTGGTCGTTGTCATTTTATCTGATAAGCCACTTAAAGAGTTTATGCATCAAATTATCAATAAGGCTTTAAATCGCAAACACCCATAACCTTCCTTTGATCATGGTTTTGCCGTTTAAGGAAAAAAATGTATATTTGAATTTTGTGGTTAACTTTCTTTTGAATCCAATTAAATTAAAGACAAACCGAACCGGATTGTTGCTAACTTATTTAGCAACTTGTTGAACAAAATGTTTGCCTGTTCGGTTAATTAAATAAGCCATTTTAGCTTAGTGATCACTCGGTATAATTTTATTCAAAAAATAAATTATAAAAAAAGTAGTATGGTATGTTGAATAAGGAAACACAGACATTTGATGCAAAAACGATTATGAAGGAGAGTAAAGAATTATTGAAAAAACTCTTCGATGAGAATCCAAAGCTGAAAGAGATTGTTATTACATCAAAAACTGATGATGAGATGAAAGGAAAGCTTCGGTCTTTTGTTATGGATTATTTTGATAACAGACCGGAAGCTTATAAATTTTATAAGTATGAGTTGACCGGCTGTAAAGCTTTTGAGGCATTATCCTGGCAAGATTTTGCTGCTATACGGATTATGGATTATATTGATAATGCCGGGAAAGAGATAGAAGATCTGAATTTGCGAGGTGAGAAAATAATAAATGATCCTTTCGGGCTTTTGTGGCTGGCTGCTGTTGAACAAACCGGTGGTGTCACACCAGAGTATATGGAAGATATGATATATCTGTTCAGGCAGCTGAGCGGCACACATAAAAAGACTAAAATAGAAAAAGAAAAAATCCAAAAATGGATGGACTCCTATCCATCGGGGCTTGAGGATGAGGTTGTTAAGATGCGACAGAAAAATAAAGAACGTATAATTAAAATCCTGGCCGATAAAATTGACAAAAAAGAGATTAAAAGTTCTGAGTTTAAATTTCCTGAATCAATAAGTTTTGAAGAAAAAGTTGATTTAGTTAATCAATGGTGGAATGATGAAAGGTTTCATTTACGGTTTGCTGTCAGAAACCCTGATTTGTTAAATGAGCTGCTGGATTATACTATAGATGATGAAACTATGGACTTGCTACATGAAGCGGAAAAAATTGGTATACCTTTTTTCGTTAACCCTTACTACCTTTCACTCTTAAATGTTCATGCACCTGAGTTTATCAAGGGCAAGGATTTGGCAATACGGTACTATGTGTTTTATTCAAAAGAATTAATAGAAGAGTACGGCAATATAGTTGCATGGGAAAAAGAAGATGAGGTTGAGCCCGGCGTACCAAACGCTGCAGGGTGGATATTACCGACAAAGACTAATGTTCACCGGCGTTATCCAGAAGTAGCAATTCTTATTCCGGATACTGTTGGGCGTGCCTGTGGGGGGCTTTGTGCTTCATGTCAGAGAATGTATGACTTCCAAAGAGGTAATCTGAACTTCAACCTCAACGAGCTGGAACCCGATGATTTATGGGAAGAAAAGCTGAAACTAATTATGAAGTACTGGGAGGAAGATTCTCAACTGCGCGATATTCTGATTACCGGCGGAGATGCCCTGATGAACTCAGATGAATCACTCAAGCAAATACTTGATAGTGTCTATGAGGTGGCTCTCAAGAAAAAGAAAGCTAACGAAAACCGTAAAGAAGGAGAAAAGTATGCAGAAATATTGCGTGTGAGGCTTGGTACGAGATTGCCGGCATACTTGCCACAGAGGGTCACTGAAAACTTGACAAATATTCTTGCAGAGTTCAAAGCTAAGGCATCTGATGTTGGAATAAAACAGTTTGTCGTGCAAACCCACTTTCAATCACCAATGGAGGTTACCCCTGAATCGATGGAGGCTGTCAGACGAATTACTTCGGCCGGATGGATAGTTACCAATCAACTTGTTTTCACTGCTGCAGCTTCAAGAAGAGGGCATACAGCCAAATTAAGAAAGGTGCTTAATGATATTGGTGTTATCCCTTATTATACGTTTTCAGTAAAGGGGTACAAAGAAAACAGCTTTAAATTTGCAACAAATGCTAGAGCTGTTCAGGAGCAGATGGAAGAAAAAGTTATGGGCTTAATTCCATCAAAATACAAAAAAAGAATTAAAACTTTCCCAATTGAGGCAGAAAATCTTGTTGACAACATTAATAAGTTGCGTGAAGAGGCTAATATACCATTTATGGCAACTGACCGGAATGTTATAAATTTACCGGCAGTAGGAAAAAGTATGACATACAGGGTTATTGGCTTAACCCCGGATGGAAGGCGTATACTTGAGTTTGATCATGACCATACCCGTAAACATAGCCCTATAATTGATAAATTAGGTAAGTTTATTATAGTTGAGTCAAAAGCTATAAGAACCTATCTTGACCAGATTAAAAATATGGGCGATAACCCTGATGAATACGAAAGCATATGGGGTTATTCAATTGGTGAAACAGAGCCTGTAACATCTATTTTTGAATACCCTGAGTATGATTTTAAAATTACTGAGAAAATTACAAATTTTAAGGCATGATTTTTATTATGTAAAGAAAAAATAGAATATTAAGACATATATAAATAAACGATTTTAAAATAAGGTTTTGCAGGCATATAACATAATTTATTATTTTATCGAATATGCCTGCAAAATACCCATGACAGGATTATTTATACAGCAAATCAGGTATTTAGAGCAAACACCTTAAGCATTAAATAATCTTATCGCTATTTTTGTTATTGTTAAATTTTCACAAAAAACTATAGAAGTTTATAAAGTTTACTATTTTTGTCACGCATCTAATCAGCATACTTCATAATAGTTTATTGGTTTTATGTTAATACATGTATTTTAATATTTAAAGTGCATGCAAAAATTTTGTATTTGTTTTTACACATTAAAAACCATCATGGTTTTTTAAGTTTTTAATATAAAAATTAATGGAAATATCCCGGAGAATTATTGAAACTTCAAAGCAGTTGTTTGTTAAACATGGAGTAAGAACCATTACCATGGATGATATTGCATCAGAAGCAGGAGTTTCAAAAAAAACCTTGTATGAACATTTTCTCAATAAGGAGGACTTACTTGGAAAAACTGTTGATTTAATGCACGAGGAAGGTAAAACAGAGCAAGAGTCAATAATTAAGAATGGTCGCTTCAACATTGAGACCATGCATGATATAATAAGGAATTCTGCTGTAAGGATAAATGATATTAATCCCAATTTTATATCAGACATTAAAAAATATCATCCAAGTTTATGGAAAGATAAGTTGAAAAAAATGGAAAGTGATACCATCCAATTTAAAGCAAAACTGATAAAAGAAGGTATCAAACAAGGTTATTTCAGAAGTGATATAAATATAGATATAGCTTCTAAATTATTGCATGAACAGTTAAATATCATGATGGATAATGAAATATTTCCTTCCAACAGTTATTCAAGGTCGGAAGTATTTCAAACTATAATGAGCATTTTTGGTAAGGGTATTATTAAAGAAAAATACAGAGAGGAATTAAACAAAATAGGAAAATTATAAATTTAGATATTTCATAAAATTAAAACCGGATTGAAGCCGGAGCCATTTTTATTATTTAAATATATTTTATAATTGAGTGTAATTAACACAATAAATAAATTAAACAAAACCAAATGTTGTACAGAAAATCTTTAAACTTATTTGCTTTTTTATTGCTTATAAGTTTGATAATGCCGTTGTCTGTAGCTAAAGGACAGCTGAATAATACAGATACCATAGCTTTAACTGTGGAAAGTGCTAAAGAATTGGCAATTGAACAAAATCCAACTATCCGGGCATCTAAGCTGGCAACTGAGTTAGCCGGATATAAGCTTGATGAATCTCGTGGAAATTTGTTGCCTCATTTTAATGTTAATGGTACATTTAATAAAAACATAATAAGGCCTTCTATGTATTTGCCTTTTATGGAAGAAATGGGTCAGGACCCTTATGTTGAAGTGGGTTCTGAATATAATTACAGGGCATCACTTGCAGGTTCTATGCCTTTATATTCACCGGCTTTATATGCAAATATAAGTGCTGACAGAAAAGAAATTGAGCTTTCAGAAGAAGAATACAGGAGTTCAAAAATTGATCTGGCTTATGAAGTACAACAAGCATACTTTAATGCTTTACTTACCAAAGAAAGTAAAAATGTTATAAAGAAGAGCTATAAAAATGCCATTGAAAATTTTCAATTTACAACTAAAATGTATTCTCAAGGAATGGTATCGGAATATGACAAAATAAGGGCTGAAGTTGAAACCGAAAACCTGAAGCCGGAAGTAACCGAGCTAAAGAATGCTTATGATATGGCTGTAAGCCGTGTAAAAACAATAGTTGGAATTGATGAAGACCAGCCTGTTAAATTAGAAGGTGATTTGCTTGAAGCTACCGAAACCTATATTGCGCAATTTCAAATTGTTGAGCCTGAAAGTCAGCTTGCAAAAAACCCGCAAATTAGGGAAATGAGTTTAAATAAAGATTTAATTAAAAAGCAGTCAAAGGCAGTAAGAGCTACAGCACTGCCATCTGTTAATGCTATGAGTACATTCGATTATCAAACAGATGCCGATGACCTTAATTTTTCAGATTATCATTGGGTTGAATCTTTCTCAGCAGGCTTGCAAATAACTATTCCAATATTTCAGGGATTTACCGTAAAAAACAGGGCTAAACAAATGGATATTGCCGTAAAACAATTGGGGCTGCAAAAAAATTACCTGGAAGACAACCTGAGAATGCAAATAAATAACATTATTAAAAGATTTGATGTTGCAGTTGAAAACGCTTCTAAAGCCGAAAAAAATGTTGCTCTTGCTGAAAGAGGGCATGAAATTGCTAATGCAAGATACAAATCAGGCCAGGGAAATCTACTCGAAGTAAATGATAGTGAAGTTGCCCTGACCCAAGCTAGATTTAATCTTATACAGGCCAAATATGATATATTAATGGCTATAATTGAATATGATAAATTTATTGGAAAAGAATTTCATTAAAGATTGAAGCCTGCCAAGGATTTATGAAAAAACCAGAATAAAATAAAATAGAATGTTCTTAAACATCAAAATACCAAATAATAATTTTAAGTAACACTTTTACAACATTATGATTAAATATTATTTAAATATTAAAATAAAATTATTACAAATGAAGTTGAAAAGTATATTTTCGTTATTAACAACTATAGCAATTTTGTTAACATTATTATCTATTCATGGCTGTACTCCTGAAAGAGTTGAAGAAGAACCTGAGAAGCCTCCTGTCAGACTGAAAAAAACAGAACTGGAAAAAAAGGATCATAGGATGGTCTTTACCGGAATCGTTCAGCCATGGGAAACGGCTCACATAGGCAGCGGAGTGGCTATGAAAATAAATGAAATTTTTGTCGACATAGATGATTATGTGCAAAAAGGTCAATTGTTGGCTAAAATGGATGAAACCCAACTTTATCAGGCTAAAGTGCGCGTAAATACACTTGAAAAAGAACTTAAAAGGCTGGATACATTGAAAAAAGTTGGCGCAGCAACACAGCAAAATTATGAACAGGTAAAATCAGAATACGAAATTGCAAAAAGTAACCTTGAGAATTTGGCTGAAAACACGGAGATCTATTCTCCACTTTCCGGTGTCATCACAGGCCGGTATTATAGTGAAGGGGAGATTTTTTCAATGACTCCGGCTGGTGAAGCCGGGAAACCTGCTATTGTTTCAGTGCTTCAAATTCAACCGGTTAAAGTTATGGTAAATGTTTCAGAAAGATATTTCCCGGTAATAAAAAGAGGGATGAAAGCTACCATTACTGCTGATATGTATCCCGACAAAACATTCTCAGGCACTGTTTATAAAGCTCATCCAGTAATAGACCGGAGCAGTGGAACTTTTAAAACCGAAATAAAAATAGATAACAGGGAAAGAGTTTTACGCCCTGGAATGTATACAAGGGCAGCGTTAAATTTTGGCGAAAAAGAAACGCTTATTGTACCATCTCAGTCTGTACTAAGGCAAAGCGGATCCAATGAAAGATATGTTTTTGTTGAAGAAGATGGCAAAGCCATACGAAAAACTGTAGAGATTGGAGAACGATTTGATGACGATTTGGAAATTATAAGCGGTTTAGGTCCTGATGAAAATCTTATTGTATCAGGCCATCACAACTTGATACATCAACAGGAGGTGAGAGTGGTGGAATAGTAAAATTGTTGAACTGTTAAATTGTTAAATTGTTTGATAAATATAATCATAAATCGTGCAATTATGCAACAATCGAACAATTTAACAATATTAAAAAACCTTATTTGATAATAACTTAATAAAATATATCACCAAACCATGAATATTTACAAAACTGCCGTAAAAAGACCAATAGCTACAATTGTGTTATTTATAGGTTTAATTGCAATTGGTATTTATTCTTTACAAAGACTACCTATTGATCTTTACCCTGAAATTGAACCCATGATGATCAGTGTTTCTACTACTTATGAGGGTGCAAGTGCCGCTGACATCGAATCTAATATAACCAGGCCGCTGGAAGACAACCTTACTACACTTACAAACCTGAAAGATATTACTTCAGAATCGCGTGATAATGTATCATCTATTACTCTCGAATTTGATTGGGGGACCAACCTGGATGAAGCAAGTAACGAAATACGTGATGTAATTGGCCGTATTGGGGCATTTTTGCCGGAAGATGCTGATGACCCGATAATTTTTAAATTCAGTACAGACATGATTCCTGTGATGATGATGGCCGTGACAGCAGATGAAAGTTACCAGGCGCTTGGCAAAATAATTGATGATCAAATCATAAACAGGCTTAACAGGATTGAAGGTGTAGGAAATGTTTTTATGGTAGGCGAACCGGAAAGGGAAATACAGGTAAATATTGACCCGCGTAAGCTTGAAGCATACAACATAAGTTTAGAGCATATTGGAAATGTTATACGTTCAGAGAATTTAGATTATCCTGTTGGTAATATAAAAATGGGCCAGACCGATTATCCGCTCAGGTATACAGGTGAGTTTCAGGAAAGTTATGAAATCAATAATATTGTAGTAGCTAACCGGGCCGGCAGCCCTGTTTATATGCGTGATATTGCGGAAGTAAAAGATACTCTCAGGGAAAAAGTAGTTATCGAACGTGTTAACAGGGAAGAGGGCTTACGTTTTTTCGTTCAAAGACAAAGTGGTGCAAATGCCGTTGAAATAGCCAATTCTGTTAATGAAATAATCCCTGAACTTGAAAAAGGACTGCCTCCGGATATCACAATAATACCTATTTTTGATACATCAGAATTTATTGTTGATTCTATTGACAACCTAACTGATGTGCTGATATATGCTGCAGTATTTGTAGTTTTGGTTGTACTTTTATTTTTAGGAAAATGGCGGGCAACGTTTATTATATTTTTAACTATACCGGTATCACTAATTACCGCCTTTATTTACCTTGATATATCCGGTAATACCTTAAATATAATTTCATTGTCATCTCTGGCTATTGCTATGGGAATGGTAGTTGATGACGCAATAGTCGTTTTGGAGAATATAACAAAACATTTTGAGAGAGGGTCATTAGCAAGAGAAGCGTCAATATTTGGTACCAACGAAGTTGCCCAGCCGGTTATAGCATCTACTCTTACAGTGATAGCTGTTTTTTTCCCCATGACTCTTATAACCGGTTTGATGGGAATTTTCTTTAACCAATTGGGTTATATTGTTGTGATAACGGTCTCCGTTTCTACTATTGCTGCTTTATCTTTGACACCAATGCTTTCTTCAAAATTTTTGGGTAAAAGAACTAAAAAAAGCGGATTAGGCCCGAAATTATCAAAAGCACTTACCGGTTTTTTTGATTTTATTGACAATGTTTATACTGCAATATTGCGGTGGGCCTTAAAAAACAAATGGAAAGTAGTTGTTTTATCAGGCTTATTGTTTTTTGCAAGTCTTTTTTCTTTATTAATTATTGGAACAAGCTTTTTCCCTGAAACAGATGAAAACCAAGTTCGGGCAGAAATTGAATTGCCTATGGGTTATAGAATTGAAGAAGGTTCTAAAATAGCAAGTGATATAGAAGATATAATTGAAGATAAATACCCTGAAGTTGACAGGTATTCTGTTAGTGTGGGTGATGCCGGAGGATTTTTTGGTGGTGGAGGCGGAACAAGTAATATTATTAATATCCGTATGGGATTAGTAGAATCAAGAGAGCGTGAAAGGGATGCTTTTGAAATTGCAGAACTTTTACGTCGCGACATTGGTGAATTTCCGGAAGTAGTAAATTATACCGTAGAAGCCCGTGGAGGTGGTGGTGGCGGTATGGGTATGGGTGCACCTATACAGGTGGAAATCTATGGCGACGATTTTGATGTAACTAACCGGTTAGCCAGTGAATTATCTGAACGCATGGAAGGAATAGAAGGTATTAGAAATATTGATATAAGTCGTGGCGAAGATAGACCTGAATTAAGGATAGTTCCTGATCAGGAAAAGTTGGCAAGCTTTGGTCTTAACACTGCGACTGTATCAAATGCAGTCAGAAACCGCATTGATGGTATGACAGCAACATTTTTCCGCGAAGAAGGCGACGAGTATGATGTTGTTGTACGATATAAGGAGCCTTTCCGCGAATCAATAGCCTGCATAGAAAATATTGTGGTTGAAAATCCGATGGGTCAAAATGTGAGACTTAAAGAAGTTGCATCGGTAGTAGAGCATTTTTCACCACCAAATATAGAACGTAAAAATCGCGTAAGATACCTGACGGTTTCAGCTTCGCTTTTCCAGCGATCGCTGGGCGATGCTACTTCTGATATACAAGGCGAATTGGATGATATGGATATACCGGGCGATGTTTTTGTTGAATTTGGCGGAGATATAGAAGATCAAAGAGAAGCTTTTGCAGATTTGCTTTTATTACTTGCCCTTGGGATATTCCTTGTCTATGTTGTTATGGCAGCCCAGTTTGAAAGCTTCAGAACACCTTTTATTATTATGCTCGCAATTCCTTTTGCTTTTACCGGTGTTATGATCGCTTTGTTGTTAACAGGTACAGAATTAAGCGTTATTTCAGCTGTAGGAGGTATTATACTTGTAGGTATAGTTGTTAAGAACTCAATTGTACTTATTGATTATACTAATCTTATGAATAATCGTGGATTGACTGTGATCAAATCAGTTTTGAGAGCCGGTAAATCAAGATTGCGCCCGGTTTTAATGACAACAGTTACTACTGTACTGGCAATGATACCACTTGCATTAAGCCAGCGTGAAGGATCAGAAATATGGCAACCAATGGCTATTGCTGTAATAGGCGGGCTAACATTTTCAACACTTATTACTCTGGTATTTGTACCTGCAACTTACACCATCTTTGGAAGAGCGAGAATTAAAAAACAAAGAAGGATATTTCACAAGAAACTTTTGAAAGGTGATGTGTGATGTGTATCAATTAAAGGGTAACGAGTGACGAGTGTGTCAAGACCCGTCACTCGTTACTATATAATCAGAAGCCATAAAGCGAATTTTAATAAATATATTATTAGTAAATATCAAAACGTTAAATATAATTTATTCAGATGAAATCAATATTTATAGTGTTTAATCAAGCTCTTTCTGAAAATGTGGTTAAAATGCTTGATAAAAACAACATCAGAGGGTATACCCGCTGGGATGATGTAAAAGGCAGGGGTTCAGAAAAAGGTAATCCTCACATGGGAACTCACACCTGGCCGGCATTGAATTCGGCGATTATGACTGTTGTTGAAGCCTCTGAAGTTGAAAAGGTGCTCAATGGAGTAAGAAAAATTAATGAAAAAGCTGAAAAACAAGGAATAAGAGCTTTTGTGTGGGATGTGGAGAGTTCTGTTTAAACAACAGTCTTTGCATTTTTATGAACATTTAAAATCATACCCAATACAAAAGCAAACAGTTCGCCAGCTAAAAACCATAACCTGCTGAAAGCCGAAATAGTGGTGGCTAAAACTGTTGTTACACCTCCCATAGCAAAAAGGCCTACAAGTGATGCCTCACGTGTACCAATACCCCCGGGAGCAAACAATGAAACTATGCCCACAATGGTTGATAAAGGAAAATATATCAGGGCAACATAACCAATCTCTGCAGTAAAGCCTAATGAAAGTACATAAAAAGCCACAGCATATAATAACCAATAAAGAATAAATACAGGAAAGACATTGAATAAATTTTTTAAAGACAGCGTTGGAAGATTTATCCTCTTACCCAATGTTTTAAATACTACCCATTGGGTCATTTTGTGAAAATATCTTGTAAATATCAAAAATGATAACAATATCCATATAGAAAAAATTATAATCTTCATTACTACAGATATATCAAGAGTAATAAATCCAAAAGAGCAAAAAAGAAAAACTAACCATATGCCAATAAATTGACAATTTAAAGAAATATATACAAGCTCATTTAAAGGGTAATTGTAATGCTTGTTTATGTATCCTGCTCTTCCCAGGTGCACCCAAAACTTTCCCGGTATATATCTGGACAAAACAGTTAATCCAAATGAAATTAGTGAGTCTTTAGCTGAAATTTTATAGCCATATTTTTTCAAAATTACCTTATAAGACAACCCCTGTACTAAAAATCCGGCAAATAAAAGCAAAAAGGACAAACTTAGGTATTGGTAATTTAATCTTTCAGGTATTATAATATAATCATGTCGAATGAGCTGAATTATTAAAAATAGTATCGAAATATATACAAAATAAGTAAACCACTTTTTTTTCATATTTGGTGTTGTTGAACTCTTATTTTTTATATTTTTAAATTAACTTCGGGTTGCTTATCATCAAATAATAAACAAATTATTATCATTTTAAACAATTAAAGTAATTCTTTCTGATTTTTGTTTTTTTGCTTTTTATAACTTTCAATATGCCGTTTTTTCTTTGAAGGATAAATATCCTGAATTTTGATCATCATAGCGATTCCTTCCATATTACCACCATAAGAATGTTTATTTTGTGCCACACCAAATATTTTTATCGTTGGAGACAAGCTCATATATGCTTTAATTAAAGGAGGAATATTTTCGTTTCTATCTCTTACAGCTTGATTTAATTTTACAAAATCTTGTTCAAAACCTTCATTTGTAAAAATTTCTTCCAGTTTTGCGGGATCTGTTTTTATTTTTCTGGACTCATAAGGATATATAATGTTTTCTTTATCACCAAAATATTTATATAAAAAATATAACAAAATGTCTCTTGCTTCTTGATCATAGTTAAGATATAGAGTAACCCTTCCGAAAAAGTATTTGATATCAGGGTTATCTACAATTAATGCCCCTAAACCATCCCATAGATTATCGAGCGAAAACATTCCCTTTCTGTCGTCTACTGAGGGCTGATATTTTGGTTGAACAAATGATTTGCCAAGCTCCATAGTATAAGGCATATACTCAGTTATAAACTTATCGGTTAAGTGAAACATTTTGGATGTTGCCAAATCATTTGTATTTTCAATGTTATCGGCTTCCTTAAGATTAATATAACGGTATCCGCCAACTATTTCTTCATCTTGTGGATTCCAAACAATTATTTGCTTATAAGGATTGGATTTTGTATCAAATTCATCAATATCGCATGACTTTCCTGAACCACCGCCCGAATCACGATAAGCAATCTCGCGCAACCTGCCTATCTCTCTCATAGTGTTTGGGCAATCATGAGAAGTGAATATATATATATAATTATTTTCAAAATTGGTAACCCTGATAAATTTATCCTTTGTAAGTTCCTCTTTTATGAGTTGCCTGTCAACCGGTGGGATAATTTTTTCCATAAAATAGCTTATTTCATTAATAAAGGTTATAAAATGCTAATCCTGATAAGCTGTAAACCTAATATATGTCTTTTTTAACAAAAAAAACTGGTTTTTTTATTTGATTAAAATCCAACATTTGGTTTTAAAACGAATAACAAAATTACAAATGTTGTGCATATATACAGGTATTTTTTTAAAACAATTACAAATTGTTTATGATTAGATGCTTTTATAAAGAATAATGGCTTTTTTTTATGAAATATTTATTTATTAGGTTGATTCAGGTATTGTTCTAAAAAACTTTTTAGTTCTTTATAATTATTAGTAACAGGAAGTTGTGGAAACTCTTCAATAACGTTTTGTGGCGGTTTGAACAATATTCCTACTTCAGCCTGCTTAAGCATGGTTACATCATTATAAGAGTCTCCAAAAGCTATAACTTTGTATTTAAGGCTTTGCAGGGCTTCAACAACCTTTCGTTTAGGATCTTTTTGCCTTAATTTATAATCTGTAATGTTGTTATTTGCGTCAACAATCAGATTATGGCAAAATAGGGTGGGGCGTCCAAGTTGTTTCATAAGAGGATCTGCAAATTGTGAAAAAGTATCGGAAACCACAATTAATTGAGTTGTTTCCTTCAGCCAGTTAATAAATTCGAGTGCTCCCTCAAGTGGTTTTATTGTTGCTATTACATTTTGTATATCCTTTAATTTCAAGCCTTTTTCTTCAAGAATTTTCAGCCTTTGCTTCATTAACACGTCGTAATCGCTAATGTCGCGAGTGGTTAGCCGTAATTCAGGTATCCCTGTCTTCTCGGCAACATTTATCCATACTTCAGGTACAAAAACTCCTTCAAGATCAGCGCAAACTACATACATAATTTCTAATTTTAATATTTATGTAAATCATTATTTGTTTATTAAATATGCTCAAAAAAATAAATTATAAATAACAAATCCAAGCTTTAAGCACAAAATTTCTTCTTAATTAAGAGTTATTAAATTCTGGTAAATCACCATCAATATGTTACTTGTATTGACTTTAATTATTTTGATCTCTGATTTGAAGCTTATTTTGATTAGAGATTCTGAACCTGGCATTTGTTGATGGTTTTAACCATAATTTTTTAATAGAAACTTCTTAAAATCGTTGTAATTATTATTTAATTTAACAAAATTTTCTTTTATATCGTCTAAGCCTTCCAGGCTTGGTGGCAAATCAGGATCAAAGTCAAGAATTTCTCTTATTTTTTCGGGAAATTTTGCCGGATGAGCAGTTTCTAATGAAACACATAGCAAATTTTGATTATCAAAAGATGGAAATTCTTTCATAAACAATTCTAATCCTCGCCAACCGACTGCTCCATGAGGTTCCAGCAACAAATTGTATTTATTCCATGCTGTTTTTATGGTATTTTCAGTTTCTTTATCAGAAATACTTACTGAGTGTAGATCTTGCAGCATTTTATTCATTTTTGGCTTTACATGTATTTTGCCTTTTTCATCCATTTTTCCTCCGTATATATCTACTAAGCGAGCCAGGTTACTGGGGTGCCCTACATTCATTGCACTGGAAATGCAGTTTTTAGATGGTTCTATTTTTTGATATTTACCTCTGTTTAAAAAAACAGGAAACTCATCATTTTCGTTAGTTGCAATGATAAATTTTTCTACCGGCAACCCCATTTTCATTGCAAGTATTCCTCCCATCATATTACCAAAATTACCTGAAGGGACAGAAAAAATTATTTTTTCTTCCATTACACTTTGAGATAATTTGGCATAAGCATAAAAATAATAAACTGCCTGGGGAATCAGCCTGCCTATATTGATAGAATTGGCAGACGAAAGTTGAAGATAGTCGAGTTCGGGATCGCTAAATGCTTTTTTTACTAAAGCCTGGCAATCATCAAATTTAGTATCCAATCCAACTATAGTGATATTTTTACCCAAAGTAGTCATTTGTTTTCGTTGACGGGCTGTAACTTCATTATTAGGAAAAAGTACTACTACATTTATATTGTTAAATCCATAGAATGCATTTGCTATTGCGCTTCCAGTATCACCCGAAGTTGCCGTAAGGATTAGAAGTTTTTGATTGCGTTTTTGCAGGTAATGGTTCATTAAACGTCCCATCATGCGCCCTGCAAAATCTTTGAATGATGCTGTCGGGCCACGGTCAAGCCGCATGACATATTTACGACCGTAAACATGCTCAAGGGGTACTTCGTAATTATAAGCATCTTTTGTCATTGAAGCTAGCTCATAATCTTCAATAACATTTATTAAAAATTTACCAATTACAAGATCAGCAATTTCATGATATTCCATATTTTTCATCTTGCTGATCATATCAGGCGAGATAGATGGTATTATTTCAGGCATATAAAGACCCCTGTCAGGTGCCTGACCTTTTAACATAGCTTCATCAAAAGTCAGTAATGGTGCATTTTTGTTAGTTGAATAAAACAATACAGGTTTGTTCATATTTTATTTCCTCCTTAATGTTGCCGAAGAAGACCCACCGGCAGAATATTCCGGAGCAGTGTTAATTATTTTTTTTCCATCCAGAACCGATAACGCCTGATCCAGATCAGCTATAATATCATCGGGGTGTTCAGCTCCAACGCATAATCGTATAAGATTTGGCGGTATTTGAGCAAGTTTCCGACCTTCCTCACCTTGCTGTGAATGAGTTGAAATAGCCGGGATAGTTGCAACAGACTTAATTCTTCCAAGGTCTGTAGCACGCCATATTCGTTGCAAACCATCGAATACATTTCTTGTAGCACTGGCACCACCTTTAATATTAAAAGACATTAAATGACCAAACCTGTTAACCCTTTTTTGGTATTGTTCATCATGCTCAGAATCAACAAGCCATAAGTATTTTGAAGCAATATCATGTAGTGGATGACTTTCCAGACCGAGGTAATCAACCTGCTCAACATGTTTGTGCTGAGATAAATATTTTGCAATTGTCATGGTAGAACGACTTTGAACGTCAACCCGGGTACGAAGAGTTCTTATATCGTTTAATGCCAGTATCGAATTCATCGGCGATAGGTTTGGGCCGTTATCCCTGTTAGGTAAGGTTTTGGCATACCAGCAAAAATCAGCTTTCATATCAGGGTTATCAATATTTGATCTCAGGTTCTTTCTGGCAATAACAGCCCCTGCAATGCCAAAGCCACTTGTAAATAAAGTTTTTGAAACCGATTGCACTACTATGTCTGCACCCATAGCTAAAGGACGCATCAAAGCAGGTGTTGCTACAGTAGAATCAATAATAACCGGAATACCATATTTTTCACCAAGATTAATTACTTTTTGTAAATCAAAAAATGCCTGCCCCGGATTGCTGGGCATCTCACCATAAAGAAACCTTGTGTTTTCATCTATTTTTGACTCCCATTCATCAATCTCGTTGGAGTTAACAACCTTTCGCCATTCAATATGCCTTTCCTGATCCTTCCTGATGGCAAATTGTTGAAAAGTCCCACCATATAACTTTGTAGTAGCAACAAAGTTAATGGGTTTTGATGGATCCCTGGTATCAGGCAAAAGAAATGGATCAACAGCGGTTTGAATAGCAGCCATGCCTGATGCCGTTGCAACACAAGACGCCTCAACATCACTGCCATAACTCTCAAGAAGTGCTAACACACCTTCCAGGTAATATATTGTAGGATTGGCTATTCTTGAATAACACCAGGTAGGAATTTGATAGCTTAATGCTGCCTCCATCTCATCTGAATCCCGGTAAGACTGTGATGTTGACATGTAAACCGGCTCAATAATTGAACCCTGATTAAAATCAAGTGCTTCTTGCATAGAATAAATTCCATGCACCGAAATAGTGTCAAAACGGCATTTTTTCATCTGTTTTATATGATTTTGATGCCATTCTGCAGATCTTTTTGCTGCTTCAAGGTAATGATTTATTCCTTTTGAATTCATGGTGTTTTTGTTTACATAATTTATTAATAGAACAGCTTATAATAATCTTTAATATTGATTTTGAGTAAATTATAATTTCTTAACTTAATGTTTAATCGGTTTTGTTATCTCTAATTTAAGTAATTGTTAATAATATTAAATCCATTTTCATGAAAACAAAAATAAAATAATTTAAATAACAAATTTAGAATATTATGCATTTTTTTAATTAATGATTGCATTTTTTTGCTATATCACCCATATTTTTTTAATATTATTACAAAAAAGTTATATTTTTGAATAAATTATAAATAAAATCATATTATGATGACAAAAAAATTTCATCTTGACAGTTTAGATAAAAAAATTTTACGGGAACTTACAACTGACGCTAGGATACCATTTATGGAAATTGCACGTAAATGCAGTGTTTCAGGAGCTGCTATTCATCAGAGAGTGCAAAAAATGATTGATGCCGGGATTATTTCAGGTGCCCAATTTAGCATATCACCACAAAAAGTTGGGTATAATACATGTGCATTTATTGGAATACAGGTAAATCTGACCTCCAATGTTACACATGAAGAAGTTTTTAAAAAAATTAAACAAATACCTGAAATTGTTGAATGTCATCATATTACAGGCAAATACTCACTGTTAGTCAAAATATATGCCAATAACAATGAACATTTGAAAATGATCATTGTTGAAAAAATTCAATCAGTAATTGAAATAGTAAACACAGAGACATTTATCTCACTGCAGGAAGGATTTGTAAGGCAGCTGCCTGTGATTGATTGAAAATAAATATGCAAAAACCAATTGAAAACTTTTGTAAAAAAAGAAAATGATCAAACTTCATAAAACAGGTATTCAAAAAAATTATAAGTTTGTATAATTTACTAGAAATTTAAAAGTTATACTTTAATTCTCGAAAGAATACTATATTTCAAAATGTTAATAGCAATCAAGATTTAGTTTTAAAGTACGAAATTATAAAAGGGTGTTTTTTTAATTAAGCAATAAAAATTAACCATACTTGTTTTGATTGAAAATAGAAGTTATTTTAATACATTTATCGTTTTTCAGGATAAAATATAAAATCAATTTTACTTTTACAGAATGAATCGTTTTATTATTTGGATGGCACAGATTCGTGCTAATTTTTTGATTTTGGCTGTTTTACTTGTTTTCACGGGTCTTTCAACTGTTTACAAGTATTATACGGGCCCGGTTGATTTCAATTGGTTTCATGCTGTACTTATTACTGCCGGTGTTGTTTTGGCACATATTTCGGTAAATTTATTCAATGAATATTCTGATTATTCAACAAGAATTGATTTTAATACTTCGCCTACTCCTTTCAGTGGTGGTAGCGGTATGTTAATTTCTCAAAAAACATCCCCCGGTTCAGTACTTATTGCTGCTGTTATGAGTTTAGTTATTGCTTTTGCAATAGGTTTATATTTTGCTATTGTGTCACACTGGTTTATACTGGCAATATCATTGTTTGGTTTATTAATAATAATTTTTTATACCACAGTACTTGTAAGATTTATGCTGGG
This sequence comes from Bacteroidales bacterium, assembly GCA_003550725.1. Lineage (GTDB taxonomy): Bacteria > Bacteroidota > Bacteroidia > Bacteroidales > UBA7960 > PUKZ01. Next base: position 35,954 of record PUKZ01000169.1, read on the forward strand.
TGAGTTGTTTTCGGGTATTGCCTTGGGCTCCCTCGTGGTTATTGGTGCATATATAGCCATGACTGCCACACCGGGGAAATCTATAACTGAACTTGTGCCGTTGTCTGTAATTTTAATCTCTATACCTCCCGGTATTCTTACATCTTTGTTACTTTTACTTAATGAATTTCCTGATGTAGAGGCTGACAAAAAAGGCGGACGCTATCATCTTGTTATACATTTTGGAAAGCAAACTGCCGCATGGATATATGCTGCCGGAATTTTTGTTGCTTTTTTGATTATTGCACTTATACCTATCCTGGGGTTTTCCGGCCCATGGTTTTTTATAGCCTTAATAACTCTCCCTTTGGCATTGAAAGCTGTAATAACTGCATTATTGCATCCCGAAGATCCCAAAAAGATCATTTCGGCTTTGTCTGCTAATATAATTACTGTGTTGGCTACCAACCTTTTAATTGCACTTGGAGTTTTATTTTAACATTTTAATCCTCTTTTAAATATAAATTGTAAAAGATTGGAATTTTGGATTAAAGTAATATTTTACTTTGTTTTAAGGTTATTCTTATTTTTAATGTAATATGACTATCATTAAAAAGATGTGTTACAATAAAATGTTTGGATTGGTTTTGTAATAATTTATTAACATTTTTGTAATTTATTGTCGAAAAATGATTTAATTTTTGAATAGATAATATTTAAACTATTAACTTCGCAAACGAAATCATTAATTATAAAGTACTATACTTATATAAATATAAAATTCTCATCAGTTTAAAATTTAATAAAAATGTCAAAAAATGCTAATGTTGTTGAATTAGAAGACGTAGTGGTAAAATTTGTAGGAGATTCCGGCGATGGTATGCAGCTGACTGGAACTTTATTTTCGGAACTGGCAGCTTTCGGCGGGAATGATCTTGCTACTTTTCCTGATTTTCCTGCTGAAATCCGAGCTCCCCATAATACTATCGCGGGAGTTAGTGGATTTCAGATACATGTAGGGAAAAGAAAAATTTATACACCGGGTGATATGTGCGATATTTTAGTTGCCATGAATCCTGCATCACTTAAAGCTAATCTTAAATGGGTTAAATATGGAGCAACTATTGTTCTCGATGAGAACAATTTTGAAGGCAAGGCTATTACTAAAGCCGGATACCAGGAAAATCCTTTAGAAGATGGTAGCTTAAGAGATTATAATGTTGTCAGTGCACCTATTACTGATCTGACCAAAGATAGTTTAAAAAATCAGGAGATCGACAAAAAGTTTGCTGTCAGGACAAAAAACATGTTTGCTCTTGGTATTGTTGTTTATCTATTTAATCAAGATGTAAAAAGAGCTGTAAAACTTGTTGAGAGGAAATTCGGCAAGAAACCTGAAATATTTGAAGCTAACAAAACAGTATTAACAGCGGGTTACAAATATGCCAAGTCGCTTGAAACAATTCAAACAATTTACAAGGTGGATGCTGCACCTATGGAAAAAGGCCGTTACAGGAATATTACCGGTAATGTTGCTACTGCCTGGGGGTTACTTGCTGCCAGTGAAAAGTCAGGAAGGCCTTTTTTTCTTGGCTCGTATCCTATTACTCCGGCAACCGAGATTTTGATGGAGCTTTCCATTCATAAATCACTTGGAGCTAAGGTTTTTCAGGCTGAAGACGAAATAGCCGGTATTTGTTCTGCTATTGGAGCAAGTTTTGCCGGTTCTTTTGCTGCTACTACAACTTCAGGGCCCGGCCTTTCACTAAAAAGTGAAGCTATAGGCCTGGCTGTTATGACAGAATTGCCCTTAGTCATTGTAAATGTGCAAAGAGGTGGCCCCTCAACAGGATTACCTACTAAAAGTGAACAGTCTGACTTGCTGCAATCTCTCTATGGAAGAAATGGCGAATGCCCTGTTATAGTTATTGCCGCATCAAGCCCTGCAAATTGCTTTTATTATGCATATTTGGCTTCGAAATTGTCAATGGAGCATATGACACCTGTGATTATGCTTACCGATGGCTACCTTGGCCTGGGTTCAGAATTACTTAAAATACCTAAAGTTAAAGACTTGCCAAAAATAAAACCACCATTGGCTAAACCAAATGAGCCTGATTATAAGCCCTACAAAAGAGATGAAAACACATTAGTCCGTAAATGGGCAATACCGGGCACCGATGGTTTAAGACATCGCGTAGGAGGGCTCGAAAAAACGAATATCGATGGTAATGTTTCAACTGATCCTCTTAATCATCAATTGATGGTTAAATTGAGAGAAGAAAAAGTGAAAAGGGTTCAGGATTTTATACCCGAACAAAATGTTGTTGGAGAAGAAAGCGGAGATCTGCTCGTTATTGGATGGGGAGGTACTGAAGGAGCTTTAATATCTACAGTAAAAAGAATGCAGGAAGAAAATTACAAAATAAGTCTTGCTCATTTTAATTATATTATGCCGTTGCCAAAAAATACAAAAAAAATATTATCTAATTTTAAAAAGATTCTGGTATGTGAGTTGAACATGGGGCAGTTTGTTAATTATTTAAAAATAAATTTCCCGGAGTTTCATTACCATCAATATAATAAAGTCCAGGGATTGCCTTTCCATGTTAATGAACTTACAGAAGTATTTAAAAATATTTTGGAGGAGGATAAAAATGCTTGAAAAGAAAAGAATAGACAAATCACCCGTTGAATTAACCAAAAAAGATTTTGTCAGTGACCAAATGGTTAAGTGGTGCCCTGCTTGCGGTAACCATGCCATTCTTACTGCTGTACAAAAAGTTTTTCCCGAGATTGGGTACAAAAAAGAAAACTTCTGTTTAGTCTCAGGCATAGGATGTTCATCACGCTTCCCTTATTATGTTGACACTTATGGGTTTCATGGGATACATGGACGTGCAGCCGCAATAGCAAGTGGTGTGAAAATAGCAAATACTGAACTCAGCCTTTGGGTAGCCACAGGCGACGGTGATTCAATGGCTATTGGAGGCAATCATTTTATACATCTTATAAGACGTAATATTGATATTAATATTTTGTTATTTAATAACCAGGTCTATGGTCTTACAAAGGGTCAGTATTCTCCGACTACACCCAGGGGAGGTATTACGAAAACATCACCACAGGGCACCATTGAACATCCTTTCAACCCTGCAGGATTGGTTATGGGATCACAAGGAACCTTCTTCGCCCGTGTACTCGACAATAATGTTAAAATGATGAGCGATGTGATGTATGAAGCAGCAAAACATGATGGAACATCAGTGGTTGAAATTTTGCAGAACTGTGTCATTTATTCTGACCAGGCTTTTGCTAATATCGCTTCGAAAGAAGTCAGGGATGAAGCTCAGTTAAGGCTTGAGCACGAGAAACCAATGATATTTGGAAAAAACATGGATAAAGGCATTGTTTTGAGCGGTAATAAATTAAGAGTAGTAACTATAGGCGAAAATGGCGTTAAAGAAGAAGATATACTAATTCATGATCAATACAAAAAAGACCCGGGTATCCATCGTATGCTGGGAAGGATGCACCCACCCAAATATCCCATTGCTCTGGGTGTTATCAGGTCTGCTCCTTTTAATACTTATGACAGGTTAATGTCTGAACAAATTGAAACCGCACAAAAATCCTCATCCATCAAGTGTGTTGATGATTTACTTAATAGTGGCGATACATGGGAAATAGAATAGCATAATAGGAAAATCAAAATAAAAAGCGACTTAAAAAATTATAGACGCTTTAGATATTCAAAAATTATGCTTATTTGTGCAGTTGAAGATTAATCATGAGATTGTAAATCGAAAATAGTAATTTGAATTGGTTTATGAAAATGATGTAAGGCTTTTTATATTCTCTATCATAATAATATATGAGGCATTTTAAAGACCTACATTGCATTGATGATTTCGAACTTCCGTTGACTATTTTAGCAAATGGCAATAAGCTTTTTGACAGAATTTGCTTTCTTAATTCAAATAATTTTTCCTGCTCTTCCTTTGACTGGATGATTGCATTAGGTGTTAACCAAGAGTTAAAAACATCGAGTGAAGGGGTCTTTCAATTATTCAAAGAATTTGCCGATTCTACCGACGACTGGCTTTTTGGTTTTTTGTGTTATGATCTGAAAAATCAAACAGAAAGACTAAAATCTTTGAATAATGATAATGTTAATATGGATCTTATTCATTTTTTTCAACCTTTGGTTCTCATAATTTGTAAAAACAAAAGATTGTCATTGGGCTTGCTTGAAAAAAAAGGAAAATGGAGTGATCATGATGCTGTTTGGCAAATACTTAGCAATACAACACTGCCTTTATCAAAAAAACCTCATAACATTATTATAAAACCAAGGGTTAAAAAATCAAACTATATTTCTAATGTAAAAAAAATAAAAAAGCATATCCAGAGAGGCGATATTTATGAAATGAATTATTGCGTTGAGTTTTATGGTGAAGATACTTCTATTGACCCGGTTTTTGTATACAATAAATTAAACAAAGCATCACCAACACCTTTTTCTGCCTTTTACAAGGTAGAAGATAAATACCTGTTGTGTTCGAGCCCGGAGAGGTTTATGAAAAAAAAAGATAATAAGATAATAAGTCAACCCATTAAAGGAACTATTAAAAGAGGCAGTACCCCTGAAAGTGATAGCCAGTACAGAACAAAGCTGTTTAATGATACAAAAGAACGTTCGGAAAACGTTATGATAGTTGATCTTGTGAGAAACGATCTTGCACGTACAGCATCCAGGGGAAGCGTTAATGTTGAAGAACTTTTTGGTGTTTACCCCTTTGCTTATGTAAATCACATGATTTCGACCATTACTTCACATTTGGATAAAAAATATCATTACCTTGATGCAATTCAGAAAGCCTTTCCGATGGGTTCAATGACAGGAGCACCCAAGGTACGTGCTATGCAGATAATTGAACAATATGAATCAACGCGCAGAGGCCTTTACTCCGGATGTGTCGGCTATATTAGCCCAAAAAAGGATTTTGATTTTAATGTTATAATCAGAAGTATTTTATACAACCAACCTGACAGCTACATCAGTTTTATGGTAGGTGGTGCTATTACAGCAGGTTCAATACCGGAACTTGAATACAGTGAATGCCTTTTAAAAGCTAAAGCGATGACAAAAGCACTTGGTAGCAAAATAGTATGATCTTTTTTTATTTTTATTTCCAAAAATTAAAAAAATCAGCTTAAATAATCAAAAATTTTTTTAATCCACCTTAAATATATGTATGTGTAAATTATTTATCTTTTTATCTTGTAAAATCGTGTAAATGGTTAATTAACAGCATTTAACTTTCCGAAAAAAACATAAAAAGAGTAATAATACTTAAAAATTTCTCTTGTTTTTTTATAATCTTCGTAGAGCCTGTATTTCAAATTAATGATATTATTAATTATTAATAAATCAGTATAATACAAAATGGCTTTGAAGGTTAAAGTAACCAATGATGATCTGTCAAAAATCATTTTCGAATTCAAACGATTATATGATTTTGATTTTAGCGGATATGCTGAACAGTCGTTTAAAAGACGTATTGAGCATATTTTGGTTACTTATAATTTATCAGATACTGATAAACTGTTATCTAAAGCCAGAAAAGACAAAGAGTTTTTTCAAAAATTGATTAATGCTATTACTGTGAATACTACCGAATTATTCAGAGATACCGATGTTTGGTTTAATATCAGGAGAAATGTTTTACCAAAGTTTAAGAACCGATCACATTTGAATATCTGGCATGCCGGTTGTTCAAGTGGTGAAGAGGTTTATTCTATGCTAATATTGCTTAATGAGTTTGATATGCTCGATAAAGCTAAAGTGTTTGCTACCGACATCAATACCGATATTTTACAGCGCGCCAAAACCGGTGTGTTTAATAACAGATTAAATCATGACTATTTTGATAATTTTGATAAGGTTATTAAAGTAAATCCTCTTAACTTTGAAGAAAATATTGATGTACCCTATTCAAAATATTTTGAAACAGATACAAATAAAAAAATTTTTAAAGTAAAAAATTTTCTTCGTGATAAAGTAACTTTTAAATATCACAATTTAGTTAGTGATGATATGTTTTATAAATTTGATATTATTTTTTGCCGTAATGTAATTATTTACTTTAACAATGAATTACAAAACAAGGTAGTGTCACTTTTTCATGAAAGCCTTTTCAGTGATGGTATCTTATTGGTGGGAACTAATGAAAATATTACGTATTTGCCTGCTGGAAGTAGGTTTGAGTCAAAAATCATGAAGGGATTATATTTTAAAAAATAATTTTTGCCAATGTTGTTTTTTATATTAAACCTAAATTTCTAAATTGAATTTTTATTTCAAAAAAATTGAATTTGTTTACATGTTTAAAAAGAAAAAACTGAAATTTTTACCTGTTTTTCCTTACTAATTCTACTTTTTTATATATAA
>PUKZ01000175.1 GCA_003550725.1 Bacteroidales bacterium
AGCAACTCTTGGGTAATGTCTGCGAACAACTCATAGGCGTCCACGGCTTGCGCGTTGACTTGCCCGGCGGCGTTGCTCGTCTCGCCGTCAAACCCACCGACTTCAAACCGGGCGCGCAACCGACTGGAAAGGTCTTCAAAGCTCGTTTCAACTACGTCGGAGTTGTCGGCGTCGGTCCATGTCTCACCGCCGTCATTGGAGATACCGACGGACTGGTTGCCACTCGTGTCGTTGACAACGGCCTCAAGCCGTGCCGACGGGATGGAAAACGCGCTTTGCACGTCGCTCGTTTGCACGACGCTTGAGCCATTGTAAAAGTCTATTTCGGCGTTTCGTCCCGAATCGGTGACACCGCCCAACGTCGGTTCATGACGACCGTCATACAGCGCAATAGCGTCAATCGCAGTTTGGGGGTCGCCGTCGGGGTCGTCGGTTGTGCCTTCGTCCGCGTTGAATCGGACTTCGACCTCAACCTCACCCGGGCCGATTGTGTCGGGGGCACCACTTGCATCTGATGCGAGGAACGTCCGCCAATCCGGTTCGTCCGGGTCATGGCCTACAATGTCTGGCCCAACCGGATCAATGTCAACACCGTCAATCCGTTGGGTAAACCCGTGGTGCCACGCGCTTCCGGGGTCGGTGTCGTCCTCGGTCAAAAACTGCATCCGACACGCAACCACCAACTCATCAAATGGGACCTCATACTCTAAGTCAAAGGTCACTTGGATACCCGATTCAACGTTGTTTCGCACCGTGTCGTCAAAGACGTAGAAGTCTTGGCCGATTCGGGTGAAGTCGTCGGGGTCTTCAACGCTCCGCGCCCCCCGAATGGTATTGTCGTCGTCGGCCACTTCGAAATACGTTGTCTGACGACGGCGCAACTCACCATCCGCCGACACCTCCCACAAGTCGGTGTCCTCGTTTTCGTCGGCAAGGGCGGCCAGCCAATCGGCTTCGGTGTCGACCGTTTGTAACGTCGTGTCCTCCAACGTGGCCGTCTCGGGTTCGGGCGCGTCCACCTCATAGGACGTGTTATCAGTCACAAGGTCGCGCGCGGCGATATGCCGCCGGTCGTCGTTATACTCCTCGGAAACGCGCGCCTCAAGTTCGACGCCACCGACGCCAACCAGCACGGTCGCGTCCTCGCGTTGCTCCACGTCGCGCAACACCTCAATCGGCAAGCGCCGGCCGTCCTTCCACACGCGCATTTCGGGGTCGTCGTCATAGGCACTCGACAGCCACACGTCCTCTTTCGGGACGGGCAAGCGCAAGCGTGGTTGGGCGTTCGGGCCGGGATTAAGCGCGGGCGCGTCTTGGAGGTCCAACACGTCGGGCGTCTTGACGCGGGCCGTGTCGGGATGCGTCACGGCGACCGTCCAGCCTTGAGGGTCGGGGGTTATCATTGTGTTAGTGTTGTCTGCGGTTGGTCATGATATACTTGGACACCGGGTCAATCATTTTTCACGTCCATTCTGCGAATGCCAGTCACTCCCGAGCCTCTATTCCCAAGGTGATTTGTGTAGTAGTATCGCGCACCGTGGGCCTCCGTGTAATCGTTGGTACTGTGTTCGTGTCCGATGAAAACAGCCCTTACAATATGCCGCGCAAACTCGTCTCTTACATCGGGACAGTCGTTCGCAAAATCCCCGAGGTCTTCGGCTGGCGGAACGTGGCAAAACACGAAAACCCCGTCAATGTCACTGTCAGCCTCGAAAGAATCTAATTCGGATTCGATGAAATTCACGTCGGGGCAGGCTTCGGGTGTGTCATATTCCCTTCCCGGTGGTGGTTCGGCACTTTGGACCACTAATCCGCCGAACTTCCCACCATCGCCGTGTGCATACTCAAATGAGTGGTCCGTCTCGTGTCCATACCAATCGGGCCACTCTTCGGGTTGGATATACTCGTGGTTTCCGTAGGATACGTAACACGGGATGTCTGATGGGAGTAGATCAAAAAATTCCTCGTCTAACTCCTGTTGTGCTGCGGAATCTTGAGACGTGTCACCGTTATAGACCAGAACATCTACTTCTCTGTTGTTGTGCCAGTCGGTAATAGTCGATGCCGCCGTGTTGTGGTATCCGGCGTTGGAGCTGTCGTGGTTGATATGACCGTCCGAAACGACCACCATCCTGAATATTATATCACTTGTCATTCTTGGAACGAATCCGTGTTTCTCGTGTCTGAACCGTCCAGTTCGTACATTTCAGATTCATACGTGTACGAACTACCTACATGGCCGATGAGCTTCGCATTGTCGAATCTAACTTCATCCCCAGGCCCGCCATTCCCCCAACCCACACCGCGCTCGTTTTCGTGTGTTGAATCGTTCACAGATATTGAAGACAACTGTGTACCTGATTCGTCAAAGAGCCTTGCGACTATTTCGTTGTCGCTTTCAGAACCCCTCCCGTCGTGCCATTCAACTTCTATTCTAAGCCACTCGCCATTCGGAATAGATAGACTATCCGAGGCTATTGCATCACTCCCACCATCCCCGTCTAAAGATATTCTAAATTCACTTTGGGCCGTGTTAGGAATGATGTAATAACCACGGTCGGAACTCGCTGGAGAACCGAAGATGAATTGAGGGTTGTTGAAACTGCCGGTGTCAAAGCTATTCAACCGGGCTTCGAAAATGTCTCCCTTTTCTGGATAATAGTTAAGACCATCCCCCGGAGAACTAACTATCAAACCAGAATCGGTATTGTTCATAAGAACTCTATCCCCCTCTACCGCGTCGGGTGGTGTGATAAACTCATACGTACCACTTTGTCCATTTTCGTGGGGATATCTGTCGGTTGGGTCTTCATTTTCCAACCAGACCCCATATGGCTCCCCCGCCCCACTCTCACCTTGAGCAAGTTCAAAATTATCGACTAAGCCGTCGGGTATTGCATCATCCACGCGCCGCCGCCGCCGCGACACGCGCGCGCTTCCGATCGGGATCATGCGAAGTCCTCCCCGGAGATGCCGCCGCGCCATTCCGTGCCACCGTCGTCGGTGA
>PUKZ01000161.1 GCA_003550725.1 Bacteroidales bacterium
GATGTAGCATTAGTCGGCGGTGGGTCTTTCCCCCAACCGGGTGAAATATCCCTGGCCCATAATGGCGTTTTATTTCTGGATGAATTGCCCGAATTCAAAAGAACCGTTCTTGAAGTACTCAGGCAGCCTTTGGAAGATCGTATTGTTACAGTTTCAAGAGCAAAGTTCTCCGTAGAATATCCTGCAGGTTTCATGTTAGTTTCATCAATGAACCCATGTCCCTGCGGATATTACAATCATCCAGAAAAAGAGTGTGTTTGCGCCCCGGGCTTAGTTCAAAAATATCTAAATAAAATCTCAGGACCCCTGCTTGATAGAATTGATATCCATATCGAAGTAACACCCGTGCCTTTCAAAGAACTATCACAATTCCGCCCTTCAGAAAACAGCAAATCAATTCGTGAAAGGGTAATGAATGCAAGACAAATACAATACGAAAGGTATAAAAACAAAAAAAACATTTATTGCAATTCACAAATCACATCTAAAATATTAAGGGAAGTATGTCAAATTGACAAAGCAGGCAGCATGCTACTAAAAACAGCTATGGAAAAACTTGATTTATCAGCAAGAGCTTACGACCGAATATTAAAAGTATCCCGCACTATAGCTGACCTCAACAACAGTAAAGATATTAAACCGGAACACCTGGCCGAAGCAATACACTACAGAAGCCTCGACAGAGAAAGCTGGGCAGGGTAAATAATTGTGTGAATAAAAATTAAATTGCCCGAACGCAAACAATAAATACTGTTTCCAAGCGTAAAATACTTATCAAAGAATTCAAAAAGATTAAACGTTTTTGTTTCTGATATTAATTGTTAATTTTGAATTCTAAAAATCATCAATAATATTATTAAATGAACCTTAAAGAATTTTTTAAAAGTAAATATTTCTTTACTCAACTAATTTTAGCCGGCATATTGGCTATTGTAATATTATGGTTATCATTAAAATTTCTGGATATTTATACTCTTCATGGACAAACAATTGAAGTACCCGATCTGGAAGGTCTGTATAAAGAAGATGTTATAACCCTGCTGGAAGACCGTAATTTGAATTACGATATTCATGATTCAATATATGATCCTGAAAGAGAAAAAGAAACTGTAGCAGCTCAAGACCCTCTTCCCGGGATTAATGTAAAACGCGGGCGAACAATATATCTTACAATGGTAGCACGTTTACCGGAAAAAACTGTTATGCCTCAACTTACAGATCTTTCGCTGCGTCATGCACTAACCTTACTAGAAACCCATGGCCTTAAAGTCGGAAAACTCGAATATGTTCCAAACATTGCAAAAAATGCCGTGTTAGAACAAAAATATAAACATGGAACTATTAAACCGGGTACCAAAATAGAAAAAGGCACACCAATCGATCTTGTGCTTGGAAAAGGCTTAACTTCCGAAAAGGTGCCCGTACCATTTGTTATAGGAATGACGCGAGAAGAAGCCCTTATGGAAATTAACCGGTCATCTCTTAACATAGGTGAAGAAGAATACTTAGACAATGATTCTGTAAATGTAAAAGTATACCAGCAAAGACCAGATGTATTGGAAAAAACATCCTACCTGAAAATGCAAAGTACAGTCGATTTATATTACCGATCTGCCGATGATTTTGACTTTGACAGTTATATGGATGAGATTATGATGGTTGAAATACCACTTTTGTATGGTAAGTCTCCGGAAGAAGCTCGAGATGTTATAAAAAAATCATCCCTCAAAGTTGGTGATGAAGTTTTTGAAAAAAACGCCACTGAAGAAGATGGAAAAGTATACGAACAAAAACCTGATTACTTCGAGCAAAAAAGTATAAAAAGAGGATCGAAAATTAATCTGTGGTATAGAACACTGGAAGATTTCGATGATGATCTATGATGAAAACAAAAACTTTATTTATCCACCGACTATAATAAAAAGAATTATTTTAAAGTTTATCACTTATAAACTATTGAAAAATAAACTGCAAATTTCAATAAAAACTACACCACAAAATAGAATAATATTAAAAATAAGTTAAGGCAATATGCCATAAATATTACTTAAATAATATAATAACATTATTGCCAGGGTTTTCCGAACACAAAAAAATAAAAACTTATGCCGGGTAACAAATACAAGAAACATTAACGCTTGCAAATAAAACAATCAATTAACTAATAACTTAAATTTAAAAAATCTTTAATTCATTTAGCTTATTAGTATGTCTTAAATAAGTAAACAAGAAATTATTCATAAATAATATGGTCTTTAGAAAAATATTATTGTCGCTTTTTATAAATATCTTTTTTATACCATTACCGGCGCAAGAAATCATTGTACCTTTACAATCAAATCCGCTCAAAGCTATAAATGAAAGCGATATAAAAACTACTCGTGAAAAAGATGAATCTTTTTTAGAGTTGCCTTTTTTTGAAGATTTTTCCTACAAGGGCCCATATCCTGACCAAAAATTGTGGGCTGACAGTTTTGCACTGGTAAATTCTTGTTACCAGGTACACCCTGTTTCAATTGGTGTAGCGACTTTTGATGCACTTGACCAATATGGTGAAATATATGAATTCGAAAACAGTTTTCAGTTTGTAGCTGATCATCTTACAAGTAATAAAATCAGGCTTGACTCGGTTTTTGAGCCTGAAGCAAGACCTTTAGCACCCGAAGACTCTGTTTATATAAGTTTTTATTACCAACCTCAAGGTACAGGCCATGCCCCTAACGACAGGGATTCACTGGTGCTGCAATTTCTGCAGACTACTGAAATTTCAGACATTAGAAATAATGATACTCAAGAGTTGCTTAATGGACCTGGTAATAACAAAGATACTGTTAAATGGGTCAGTGTATGGAATGCAGAAGGAGAAACACTGAGTGAGTTTTCCAAAGATACATTCCCTTATTTTAAAAGAGTTATGATACCTATTGAAGACTCAATATATTTTAGGGAAGACTTTCAATTCCGGTTTAAAAATTATTCAAGCTTCCCTGCTCAAAGAACACCACCAAACTTTATGGGTAATCGAAGCATATGGAATGTAGATTACATAAAAATCGACCATGGAAGAACTGTTGCTGACACATTTTATTATGATATTACATTTGCTAAGCCGGCCCAATCAATACTTGAAAAATACACTGCAATGCCATGGTCTCATTTCAGAGATAACCCGGATTCTCATCTTAAGGATAACCTTGATGTTGCAATAAAAAATCTTAATAATATAAACCACAGTTACTCATACCGATACCATATAATAGATATAGATAACCCGGATACAACTACATATTCGGGAGGAACATGGAATATTGCACCTTTTTACCAGGAAGGATACCAGGATTATCCTGCTCACTCCAACCCAATTGTTATTTCAAGCCCGTTTTATCAAACAAGCCCTGCCGAAAAACGACATTTTCGAATCCTCCATGCTATCAAAGAAGGAGAAACAGGAGACGACCATCGGCGTAACGATACTATTTATTATGATCAGATATTTGACAACTACTTTGCCTATGATAATGGAATATCTAATGCAGGATATATACTGGAGGGTTATGAACCACAATCGGCAACAAGATTTTTCCTGAGTCATCCGGACACATTACACGGAATTGATATATTTTTCAACCCAACCCTTGATAAACAAAACAACGGGCCTTTTAAATTTATGGTTTGGAACAGTCTTGATCCGGAAGAAATCGTTTATGAGTCAGATGTGCATTATCCTGAATATGCAGAAGGTATAAACGAATTTTTTACTCATGAATTAGAAGAAGATGAATATATAATACTTCAGGACACTTTTTACATTGGTTGGAAACAAACCTCCGGCAAACATTTGAATGTTGGATTTGATGAGGATAATTCATCAGGAGGTAACCTTTTTTACAATACTGCAGGCCAATGGTGGCCATCAATGAAAGAAGGAGCTGTGATGATACGGCCAATTATAGGCAGAGAACATGATGACCTGGGTATAAAACCTGTAAAAAAACCTTTCAAAGCTACTATTTATCCTAACCCTGTGAAAAATAATTATATTAATGTCAGGATAGATGAAAATTATAAAATAAATAAAGATAATTTGTATTTCCAGATATATGATACTAACGGAAGGTTAATTATGAGCGATAAGCTTCGGCAAACTATTTCCATTAATAATATCCCTAACGGAGCATATTTAGTACGTATTTTTGACAGAAATTCATCAAAAAGCATCACAGAAAAAATTATTATATCCCGATAAAATTATTTAAAAAAAAGTGTTCCAATTATTTTGTAGCTTTTTTACAATTGTAATAACATTTTAGAGATTCCTCCATAATATTAATCTATAATGATAAATCATTAAGAATTAATCTTGCCACCAAGCATGTACTGAGCTTGTCGAAGTGATACAAAAACACAAAACTCTAAGAATAACGTTTAAAAATTAATATTTTTGTGAATTTTATAGTCCCTGCCCTGTCAGATTCATCGTTTGTTAATCAGATGGATAAGGAAAACAATTATCAAGCAGGGTTAAAGTCTTAATGGCTGTAATTAATTTGTTTTTAAATCAGTGTTTTTGATGCATCTTTTGTAATTACTGTTATTAAAAAAAAACAAGCAATTTCAATAATTTTTATCAGACACTATTGAGGATAACAGATCTTTAAATTCGAATAGAAGCTCTATAACATCCTCATAAACCATTATTAAAAAATTAAAAAGCTATATCTTTAAAAAAAAATAATATTATATTGGGGAGATAAAAAACACATACTTAAAACTTTCCTGCATGGTCAATAGCAAAAAAAATATAACTGAATCACGCTGCAATAGCCTGGATGAGCAGCAGGAGCTATATGAGCATCATCGTTTTGTTGCAGATAAAGGCCAAAGGCCACTACGAATAGATAAATTTCTTGTATCAAGGCTGGAATCCAAGTCACGCAACAAGATACAAAACGCTGCAAAAGCAGGCAACATACTTGTAAACGATTACGCTGTTAAACCCAATTATAAGATAAAACCAGGCGATGTAGTAAGTATAGTGCTTGCATATCCCCCACGCGAAATTGAATTGATACCACAAGATATCCCTGTTAAAATCTTATATGAGGATGATCATATTATAGTGGTCAATAAAGATGCAGGGATGGTAGTACACCCCGGTTACGGTAATTATACCGGCACATTGGTAAACGCTCTTGTCTATCATTTTAAAGACTTGCCCCTTCAAAACCAGGAAAAAGTAAAACCGGGACTTGTACATCGCATTGATAAAAATACATCGGGGGTGCTTGTAATTGCCAAAAATGAATTTTCTCAAACAAGACTGGCTAAAATTTTTTATGACCGCAAAATTGACCGTGTATACCAGGCATTGGTATGGGGCGACCTGAAAGATGACAGCGGAACAATAACAGGCAATATAGGTCGTAGCCTAAAAAATCGCAAAGTAATGCAAGTTTTTCCTGATGAAAGCTATGGAAAACATGCTGTTACTCACTACAATGTCATTGAACGTTTTGGATATGTAACTTTAGTGGAGTGTAAACTGGAAACAGGCCGCACCCACCAAATAAGAGCACATTTTAAATATCTTGGCTACCCACTGTTCAACGATGAAACATATGGAGGCGATAGTATAATCAAAGGCACCACATTCACAAAATACAAGCAATTTGTAAATAACTGTTTCAAAATTTGCCCCAGGCAAGCATTGCATGCTAAATCTCTTGCCTTTTACCATCCTGTCAACGAAAATTATATGAACTTTGAAGCCCCTATGCCAGAAGATATGAAACATCTTATCGAAAAGTGGAAAAGCTATTCCAGGCATAAATAAAATGAACCTGAATAATAAACAATTTATCTAACAAGAAAGCAGGGAAACTAAACTCGTACTGAATGAAGTGAAATAACACAAAGACCAATATTTCTGAATGTTACTTTTCGCTTTTTTATATTTGTATCACTTCGACAATCTCAGTGCATACCTGGTGGCAGGATTAATTTTAACTGACACTAATGTTATAAATACATTATTAACATTATACCAAAGTGTTTCAGGCTATACCCGAAAACTTTTCCTGTTTTCCGCATTGCAACACCCAAAAATAATAAAATATTATTGATAATCAGTCACTTACCTTGGTGTTGCAAAAAAGTGCGGAAAACAGGTGTGTCAGGCTATACCGGAAAACTTTTTTAACAAACATTTCTGCAGTTTTAATCAAAACCTCTATATATTAACCACATACAAAACTTTATCGCAAACAAAATAACAGTAGAAAAACCATCATCCTGTAAAGCTGTAAAATATTAATAAAATTTTCCGGGAAAAGGTTATTTCTCATCAAGCATTAAAATTAGTTGCTAAACCTGTCTTTTGGCAGTTTGTTATAACTATCTTTTTTTCTTACAAAATAATCCCAAACTATACTGCGCCTGTATTTTTTTGTAACTTTTACACCTTTTGCTTTATGAGTATGCTTCCGCATAAGGCGAAGTTTCCGAATAAAGCCTATATGTGCTCTTAAAACAGCAATACTGTTTTTATAATTACCATTAATTAAAAATTTCAACGCAGCAAGTTCATCAAGAGCTAAGCGTACTGGAAGTAGTTTATAGAACTTTTTTGCAGGCAGGTTTTTAGCCATTACCCACAAGCTATTCCTAAAGTTGAGATAGGTTTTTTGGGGATTTGTTTTGGGGAGTGTACCTCCTCCAACATGATACACAACCGAATCGGGGCAATACGCAATTATTTTACCCGAGAGTTTTAACCGCCAGCAAAGATCAATCTCTTCCATGTGTGCAAAAAAGTTCTCGTCAAATCCTCCGGCTTCATGGAAATAATCAGCCTTTATAAACATACAAGCGCCGCTTGCCCAAAAAACCTCATTGTCAGTTTTATCATATTGACCATAATCTCTTTCAAGGGTTTCAAAGATTCTTCCCCTACAAAAAGGATAACCCAAAAAATCAATAAAACCACCCGCAGCTCCCGCATAATCAAACACATCAGGGTTATTGTATTGCATTATCTTGGGCTGGCAGGCAACTATATTTTCATTTTTCCGCATTAATTCAAAAACCGGCATTAACCAATTATCAGTAACTTTTATATCTGAATTTAATAACACGTAATACCTGGCATCAATCATTTTCAAAGCCCGGTTGTATCCCCCGGTATATCCCAGGTTGGTATCAAAGCGTAAAATGTCGATATCAGGCAAATACCCCTCCAGGTGCTCTACTGAACCATCAGTTGAACCATTATCGGCAACAATAATTCTTGCATGATCCTTGCTGTTTTTTATTACAAAAGGTAGAAATTTTTCAAGAAAAGTCTTACCATTCCAATTAAGTATCACAACTGCTATATCGGCTTGGCTCATCTTTAAACTTTATAAAAAGCAATATATTGAATATCAGGACCTGTTCTTATCTCCAACAATAATCTAAGATACTATTCATCTGGTCTTTCAGTCAGGGCTTCTCTGATTATACGCCTTAATTCGAGTTGATTGCTTTGAACTGCTCCTCTGCGGGCCGGACGGTAAAATTCCGGATAACGGGTTCTTGCCAGGCTGAATTCAAGGTTATCCATGTCACCAAATAAATCTATGCCCAATCTAACGGGCAAAGGAGAATCTACCACCGTTATGTGGTAATCAAACGTGAGGTCAAAATTATGCCGCCCTGCAACAACAGCACTATACCTGTCCATAACTATAAGAAAAGGATATATATCTATTTCCTCTCTGAATATGGTAAATTCAGCTGAAAGAGAATCAACCCTGTTTTCAGCTTGCCTGGTGAATCGCAGCCTTCTGGCAATTTCACTGAAAGTTTCCCCGTCTAATAGCACCAGGTTGCTACCCCTGATGGATGAAGCTCCCCGTAAAGTCGACTTTTTTATAGTATAAGTCGAATCCAGGTAACTTTCAATAGCCATATGGAATTCCCCTTGCCCCCTAAATGAACGCAGCATAGGCATAAGGGTATCAACATCGGGTATCATTTCAAGCAACCTCTCAATTTCAATATCAAGCATCTTATAATCCAGGCCAAGATACAAATGATTTCTCCGCGGAGTACGATACATGGATGTAAGCTGCATTTTTGCTGCTGAAGTATGAAAGCTTAAGTCGTCCAGCAAAAGTATACCATCTCTTATGCTGACATCTCCCCTAATATCTTTGGCTGTATCTTTACCGAATGTGGCTTGCTTTACATTTGTAGATAAGATAAAATCAATGCCCTCGGGCACCATATATGGACCGGTAAATGTTGTGTCATTGTTTTTACCCTCAACATTCTCGCCTTTATCAATATTTTGATCACTTACAAGGCTCTCCCTGTTTTCGGCAACCCTGTCATCATCTATCCCCATTCCACTAGTCAACTCCATAAGTTGTAATAAATCGGTATTACGGGAGGTAAAGTTAAAATTACCACGAAGCAGTGAATCCTCCCTGAAATAAGACAACACATTGTTGAGGCTACCTGAGAGTTCAAAGTCAGATTTATCAATAATCATCCTGCTCTCACGTATATCAAGCTTTTCAGGATCAAAATCCATTCTTATAGACGGAATCTCAACAGGGTAAGTAAATGCCGATGAATTAACAAAACCCTGGTCTAAATCTATAAAACCTTCAACAAGCCATTGCTGAAAAACATCAGCCTGATCCCTGTCATTTATAATATCAGCATCAAGATGAAACCTGTTTATTAAAGCTGAGTTATTACCCAAATTTGCTTTCATACCTCCACTGTTATAATCCAACCTTATTTCAGGATGCTCCGGCTTATCGATAAGAGGGTTGATTGATGCCCTGGCGTACTGATTTTTCAAATCAATACTTATGGTATCCATACTGGCTGAAAGTGTATCAATAGTAAACATACAAATCAAATCGGGTATTCTTGTCGTGTCTCTTAAATCAGAGGTTTCTATTGAGATGTCGGCATTTTGAATAAAAGCCTGATAATCACCAATTTTTCCGGTTTCCAATATGCCCGAAGTTAAGGCTAAATAAGCAAAGTTTGTGTTTTGTGTTGAAGGATCAATATTGGGCAGAGAGAAATCAATTCTTGACTGATCAGTCCTAACCCACAAACTATCGAACACAAAATCAAGATCAGATGTTGTTAATGAACCTGAAAGCTTCATATTATCAAGCTCCATTTTTTCTGCCTGCGAGAGAAAAAAATCAGACTCTATTCCGCCCTGAACCCAGCCCTTCATGTTAATTAATAAAGAATCATCTATTATCTGATTAAATTCATCTAAGTTTAAGTTCAAATTTGTTGAAAGGTTGAAATATACATCTGAAAAAAGATTATTCATCATTCCTTTGGTTTCAAAAGCAGACTGTAAAGCATTGGCATTAAGCCGGTTTATTTTTAAATAGGTAAGCTCATCAGTAATGAAGTCGGTGTACAGATTGACATTACCGTTAATATCGCTAAGCGGAAAAGGCAAACCCGATTGATAATAAGATCCATTTTTTATACTAATTTGCATATCCATAAACGGCAGTGATGAACTGCCAATAATACCTTCTATTACCCCCTCTGAATCAACCACCCCAGTTACATCAAACCAATCAATATATGATTGAAATGAAGGCGGGACCTGATCCAAAGCTCTCTCAGCCGGCCAGCCTTCAAATCTATAAATAAGATCAGTAATAATATCCCAGTTCGAAGGATCAATCTCAATTGAACCATCCAAAAACAATTTAAGGTCATTAACAGTTAAATATGCTTCATTTAAATTGTATAGCATCCATGATTTAAAAACCTTAACGGGAAGATTCATACTCACCGCAGCATTATTTAGATATTTCTCCCCTGCATGCTCCAAAGAAATAATAGAATTGTTCAGTTTTATATGTGATTTTGCACTATCCTTAAAAATAGTTCCATCAATTTCTGCATATAAGTTCCGCAAACTGGTATTCAATTTAAGTGGCTCATCGATGTAAGAAAAATTAATATTTTCAAGCTTAACATTACCTAAATCAATAAAATCCAGGGGAAATTCTGTTTCCGGGGTTTCAGTGGTATCTGTAACAAAAATATCGAAATTGGCAACTCCCAAACTATCAATATGAGCATTCATAGTACCATTCAACAAATGAATGTCAGATAATATCAACTCATTTTCTCTCCAAAAAGTCATGACATCAAATGAACCGATTAACCTGTCAACACTTAAAAGTGTATCATTGGGGGCATTTTCAACAGGATTGATTAATACAAACTTATTAACTTCTAACCCAAACTGAGGAAATGTACTGAAAAAAGTTGGCTCAACTTTGCCAATCTTAAAATCGCAGGTAAAAATATTTTGAGCCTGTTTATTTATAATGGGTGTAATTCGTTCAGGTGTGAAAACATACCATAATGCAATACTGATAAAAATAATCAATAACAGCAGCAACGAAGCCAGTGTAATAAAAAAAATTTTAAAAAACTTTCTCATAATTTCCAGGTCAATGAATTTATTATTTCCGTGTAATTAAATTTTACTTTTCATAGTGTTATGCAGAAATTAATCATACACTTTATCAAAAGAATATTCTTTGCCAAAATCATCTACATATCTCAATTTTTCAGCAGTAAGCTCTTTTACTGTATAAACCCTGGGAACATTGCCCCCCATTTCTTCCATAATATGTATGTGGGTTAAAGTGGATTTTTCAAGTGTCCACGTAAAAGGCTGCGCTTCCTCTTCGGTAACATCATCATCTGTATCCCAGGTACCACCCGTGCCATCACTATCATATCTGTAAAACAAAGTTCCCGAAACCCACTTCCCGATAAGAAGAGACTCATCAAAAGATTCCTCCTCTTCTTTTCCACAGGAAGTAAAGAACAAAGAAACCAAAATACACGGAATTAAAAAGTATAATGCTTTTTTCATAATTTTTAATTGTTTAGTTTCATAAGTTTATTAAAAAAACGGAACTTTAAATATTCACTAAGTTTATAAATTTCTTGCCCCCTCCAAAATTATTTACAGAGATATCAGACCCATTAGCAAAAAAATTAACTCCTTTTGAAAATTTCCGGAATACAAATAAAAGTGAACAGTTAGTTTTCGCATTGATATCCACCAAACTAAAAAAACACCTAGAACAAATATCATGCCTGTTTCAACGATGTAAAGATATAAAATAGACTAATAACAACTACAGTTTTTTATAAAAAATTTTTGATTACATATTTTGCCATATTATCTAATAACAACTAAAATATCAACCAACTCCGATTATTTATTACCAGCCAGCCACTAAAATTGTTAAATTAAGTTAAATTCTTAAAAAAATTTTGGTTTGTATTATAAACTACTTTATTTTTGTATTATTAATCTAAAAATATTATTATGACAACACAAGACTTTACCCCAAAAGAAAGCTTTGAACTTATCTCTAAAGTAATAAATGAAGCCAAAACCAAGTTTGAGGAGAACGGAGCAATGTATATCATGTGGGGAATATTAGTTGCTGTTGCATCTTTTTCACAGTTTATACTTTTAAAAAATGAATATTACAACATCAACTATTACCCCTACTTTTTACTGCCTCCTGGAATAATTGTAACCTGGGTTTATTATTATCAAAAAGAAAAGGCAAAATCTAATCAAGTTTCTACAATGGTTGGATACGCATGGGGAGCAACAGGGTTAAATATCATGATTTTAGGTTTTTTATTTTTTGATTATCTGCAAGCCTCTTTGGTCCCTGTTATACTAATTTTATTAGGCATTGCATATGTATACACAGGTAGCGCAATTAAAAACAAGTTAGTACTTTTTTCAGGTATATTAATAAATATTTCCGGTTTTGTTTGTTTTAACCTTGACTTAATATACCACTCTTTGTTAATGTCTATTGTTTCGGTATTATTTGTTTTGATTCCCGGGATTATTTTAAAAAAGAAATATAACAAGAGAAACCTACATTAATTAAAGGTTCAAGAAAGAATATGCATAAACATGAGGGTTCCATGGATAAAAAACTAAAAACGTAAACATTAACAAATATACTTTATTAAAGATCAGAACGTTAAACACATTTAATAAAAATGAAATGTATAAAGAACTTAACCCTTTATTGCATTCACAGCTCAGATTAGCCATTGTTTCATTTCTGGTAACAAACGGCAAGTCTGACTTTAATGAAATAAAATATATAACCAAAGCTACTTCCGGCAATATTAGTATTCAGCTTAAAAAGCTGGAAAAAGCTGAATATATTAAGATAAAAAAAGGTTTCAAAGACAATTACCAACACACATCCGTTGAAATCACCAAGAAAGGTATAGATGCTTTTGAACAGTATGTCGAAGCTATTAAGCAGTATATAAAGTGATATAAAAACCTTTATAACTGGCACTTTTATGATACAAGGTTAACCAAAATGACACATTTAAAGGGTACAATAAACCTGTTTGAAAATCATTCAAAATTAGAGTATGTAAATCTTAAATTTTATTAACACACGAATTATTTTACAGATTTTATTTATTTTTACTGCCTGCATTACCTTAATGTGACTGAATTTTACTTAACTATTTATTACCGATCCAAACAATTCGGGAAAGAGTTCGATAATGTTGATACCTGTTGCTTTTGTGCTTAACTCGTTTTTTGTGATTAGCTGGCAGGGTCGTTTATAGTTTTAATTGCAACTTTTTATTTGCTTCGTACCCTTGCAGCCAAAATTTTCAGAGTGTCTATCCTGATAAGCGGAAACGAACCATCGTGGGGTGAGGTTTTCAGGCTGGCTTGGAGAGCTTAGAGCGATTTATAATATTTTCATTTTCAAAAAAGATATATTATTTTGTGATTTTTTTGACAATTCTGCAAAATATATAATAAACAAATCTATTTTTTGAAAGAGAATAATGGATAAAGAAAAGTTTATTTCGATCATCAAAGATAATCAACAGTTAATTTATAAGATATGTTGTACTTACTGTAATAATAAAGAACACCGAAAAGATCTGGAGCAGGAGATATTGGTGCAGCTATGGAAGTCGTTGTCGAGATTTGACGGGCGAGCAAAAATATCAACATGGATATACCAGGTGGCTCTAAACACAGCATTCTTATTTTATAGAAACGAAAGTAAACATAAAGGTAAAATGGTGTCTTTTGATGACTCTATTCTATCTCTTGCCGACAACGACACGGAGCCTGAACTGGAAGATAATATCGCAATGCTTTATAAGTTTATCAGAAACCTTGACGAGCTTGACAAAGCACTTATGATACTTTACTTAGACAACAATAAATACAGAGACATAGCCAATATTCTTGGTATTACTGAAACTAATGTAGCTACGAAAATCAGCAGGATTAAAAGTAAATTGAGGGAATTCTTTAACAACAATCAATCGAATTGAATTATGGAATTAAACGATTTAAAAAACTCATGGGAGAACTACGATAGGAAGCTTAAGCAAAACCTCAGGGTTGATGAGGAGAAGTTAAGGGTTGCCAATTTGGATAAATCCA
>PUKZ01000138.1 GCA_003550725.1 Bacteroidales bacterium
CCCCGAGGTGCAGCCGATAGCCGGCCTCACGGCGTGAACGCCAGAGGAAGTGCAGGAGCGCTGCCGGGATCAGCAGGTGAATTGCGAGGTTGTAACCCAGACGCGCCAGCGCGGGTCGCCACTGCCGTAGGGCCATTCAGCGGAAACCACCCGGTCCGGCACCCACTGTCCCGACGGTTTGTCCTTGCGGAATGCGCTCAGGCATGGCCCCTGACGGCACCAGTGGCGCGAATGAAGTCCGCGATCGCGTCCCAGCTGTCCGCGACGAATTCCGCGGCTCCGGGTTCTGCGACCCGGTCCATGCCGGGTGCGAACAGAATGCTGTGGCAACCGGCGCGGCGACCGGCCTCGACGTCGGATGGCTTGTCTCCGATCATGAAACTCGCCGCGAGTTCTATCCCGAGATGGGCCGCGGAGCGCTGAATCATGACCGGCGAGGGCTTGCGACAGGTGCAGCGGTCCTCAGGTGCGTGCAGGCAGTACTGGCTGTCATCGATCGACACGCCACCGGCCTGAAGCAGGTCCAGCAACCGTTGATGGACCGCTGCGACGGTGTCGGGACCGAAATAGCCGCGGCCGACACCGGATTGGTTGCTGATGATCGCCAACCGGAAGCCGGCGTAACGGCAGGCGTGTAACCCTTCGACGACGCCCGGCAGCAATTCGACGGATTCGGGGTCGTCCGGGTAGCCGACGTCCGGCATCAGCGTGCCGTCCCGATCAAGGAAAACCGCCTTGCCCGTCATTGGCGCGCCGGTCCCCGGCCACGCTCACCCGGTATGCGCCCCGCAGCAAAGGCCTCGTCAATGCCCTGACAGATCAGGTGTCCCACGGTGATGTGGCTTTCCTGAATGCGGGCTGTGACGGCAGACGGCACACACAGGCAGAAGTCGACCCGATCGACCATTCTGCCCCCGATGGCGCCGGTCATCGCGACAGTGACCATGCCTCGCTCCCGCGCGGCGTCAAGGGCCAGCAACACGTTGGGCGAGTTGCCACTGGTGCTGAGACCGACCGCAACGTCGCCGTCTTGCCCGAGGCCCTGGAGCTGGCGGAGGAAGATCCGGTCGAAGCCGTAGTCGTTGCCAATGCTTGTCAGCGCTGAGGTGTCTGTGGTGAGTGCGATGGCTGGCAGTGCCCGGCGCTCCAGGGTGAAGCGACCCACCATCTCTGCAGCCAGGTGCTGCGAATCCGCCGCGCTGCCGCCGTTGCCGAAAAAGAATACGGTCCCGCCGCTGGCCAACGAGTTAGTGATTGCCTCGATCACCGCCGCGATGGCCTCGGCCTGCTCCCGGGCCATCTGTGCCTTGATGCTCGCACTTTCCTGAAGGGCTGTACTGACGCTTTCCGGAGTCATGAACGTACACGTCTGGAGTGTTGGCAGGAGCTTAGCAAGAAACGGGGCTGAAGGCGCTGGAGGTGTACGCGGTCCCCCGGCGGCGCGTCCGGGACCGGGGCTGCGGTATACTCGGGCGGGTCGCCGCCATCGCCAAAAGCCCCGGACCCGGTCCAGGATTCAGCGTCGGATCAAGCCCTCCATGAAGATCAGCATCCCCGCCTTTGACGACCTTCGGATACTCGTTGCCGGGGACGTGATGCTCGACCGTTACTGGCACGGAAGTACCGAGCGCGTATCGCCGGAGGCCCCCGTGCCGGTGGTCCACGTGCGCGGGAGCGAACAACGGCCCGGAGGGGCCGGCAACGTCGCGCTGAACCTGGCGGCGCTGGGCGCGGCGCCAGCCCTCGTTGGTGCGATCGGGAACGACGAAGCGGGTCGTGATCTGGAACGGCTGCTGGCCAGGGCCGGCGTGACCTGCCGGTTCCACCGGGAACCAGGTGCCGACACCATCACCAAGCTGCGCGTAATCAGTCGGAACCAGCAACTCATTCGTCTCGATTTTGAGGACGGCTTTCCGGGTTTGCAGGCTCACGACCTGTTGCCGCTGTATTCGCCGCTGCTGCAGGAATCGGCGCTGGTGGTGCTGTCCGATTACGGGAAGGGAGCACTCCGGGCCCCGCAGGCGCTGATCCAGGCGGCCCGGTCGGAGCGGGTGCCGGTGCTGGTCGATCCAAAGGGCCGCGATTTCTCGATCTACCGCGGGGCCACCCTGGTTACCCCGAATCTCGCCGAGTTCGAGGGTGTGGTCGGCGTCTGCAGCGATGCCGCGGACATCGTCCGACGCGCGCAGACGCTGCTCAGGGATTGCGGGATCGGCGCGATTCTGATCACCCGGGGGGCAGAGGGCATGACCCTGGTTCAGGACAGGGCGGAACCGCTGCATCTGGCAGCCCGGGCTCGAGAGGTCTTCGATGTCACCGGCGCCGGTGACACCGTAGTGGCCGCGCTCGCGGCCGGAGTGGCGGCGGGTCTCGCCCTGCCGCAGGCCACCGCGCTGGCCAACCTGGCCGCCGGCATCGTGGTCGGAAAACTCGGGACGGCCACAGTCACCGTCGCGGAGCTGCGGCGGCTGCTGCGTGACCCCGAGGACACGAGTCGCGGTGTGGTCAGCGAGCCCGAGTTGCTGGCGGCGGTGGCCGATGCGCGCGCGCACGGCGAGCGCGTGGTCATGACCAACGGCTGTTTCGATCTTCTTCACGCGGGTCACGTCGCCTATCTGGAACAGGCGCGGGAGCGCGGTGACCGCCTGGTGGTTGCCGTGAATGACGACGATTCGGTTCGCAGGCTGAAGGGTCCGGGGCGCCCGGTGACGGAGCTCGCGCAGCGCATGGCCGTGCTGGCTGGGCTCGCCGCGGTGGACTGGGTCGTACCGTTTTCTGAAGACACACCGGCGCGGCTGATCGGCGGGGTGCTTCCGGATGTATTGGTGAAGGGCGGCGACTACCGCGCGGAGCAGATCGCAGGGCACGACGTTGTCAGAGCGCACGGTGGTTCGGTGGAGGTCCTTGATTTCATGGACGGTCAGTCCACGAGCGCCCTGCTCGAGCGCCTGAGGGGAGGCC
>PUKZ01000064.1 GCA_003550725.1 Bacteroidales bacterium
CCCTCATCGTATTCATTGCGATGGTCCTGGTGGCAGCGATCGCCGCCGGTGTCCTGATCAACACCGCCGGCTTCCTCCAAACGCAGGCAGAGGCAACGGGCGAGGAGAGTACATCACAGGTTTCTGACCGGCTGCAGGTGGTGAGTCAGTCCGGGTCACTCGATGACCCAGATGATGGTCAGATCGACACATTGGAGTTTGTCGTTGCACAGGCACCGGGTGCTGATAGCATCGACTTACAGGAAGTCTCCGTCGAGCTGATCGGAAGCGACGGACAGGAAACATTCAATCTTGACGACAGTGCTGTTGACAAGCGTATTTTCACCAGCGATAACGGTGACACCGTCTTGACCGAAAATAGCGATCGAGCGGAAGTCAATATTGCGCTTACGAGCGATGGTGAAATCGGCGATGCTACTGACAACCTTGATTACGACCTCGAAGAAGGGGACGACCTTTCGGTGACGTTCACGACCGCGGCGGGCGCGACGACGACGTCCGAGATCCGTGTCCCGAGTACCATCGTTGAAGAATCCGTGAGGCTGTAACAATGTTCGAGTTCATCACTGACAAACAGGAACGCGGTCAGGTGGGTATCGGGACACTCATCGTGTTCATCGCGATGGTCCTGGTGGCTGCGATCGCCGCTGGTGTCCTCATCAACACCGCCGGCTTCCTCCAATCACAGGCGGAAGCGACCGGCGAAGAGAGTACCGACCTTGTGTCCGAGCGCATCGACGTGACCAGTACTGTCGGTATTGTTGGAGATGATGACCAAGATGGGCTGAGTGAGATCCGTATTAGTGTCGCGGGATCGCCGGGTGCCGACCAGATCGATCTGAGTGAAACGACGATTCAGGCGGTCGGTCCAAACGGTCAGGCCAATCTCGTGTTTACCGATAGAGATGCAGCGGGAGAGGAGTTCAACTACGAGGGAGATCAGGATGACGAATTCGCTCTTCAGATTAACCAAGGGGAATTCGTCGTACTGAAAAATGATGAAATCGTCGAAGACGGTGACGCTGTAATTAATGAAGACGACCAGTTCACGATCGTCGTAAACCCAGCGGCTGAGCCGTTTGGTAGTCTTGATGATAGTGACAGCAGCGACGGCGTATTTGAAGAAAGCGAGGGCTTCACCGCGGAGAATGATCCGGAAGGCGTGGACTTCTTCAGCGAAGGCCAGAGCTCTTCACTGGACATCGTCTCGCCATCGTCAGCGACAACGTCCACCGAGCTCCGCGCACCCGACCTGTTCGGTGACGAGGGCGAAGCGGTCCGCCTCTAACGGGGCACGTACCGGCACCCAACCACCCGCGATTTTCCTTACTTATCAAAACATCACCATTAGCTTGGAGCTACAGAATCGACATACTGCGTTTCATTATTGATAGAGAGAAACGGCAAGTGATGTTTATATGTGAGTTCAGCATCCGGTCGAATAGAGCCTGGGAGCGGAACTCACAGGTGCTGGACAACCAAGATGTTCGAACGCATATTTGACGAGGAAGAGCGCGGTCAGGTGGGTATTGGGACCCTCATCGTATTCATTGCGATGGTCCTGGTGGCAGCGATCGCCGCCGGTGTCCTGATCAACACCGCCGGCTTCCTCCAAACGCAGGCAGAGGCAACGGGCGAGGAGAGTACACAGCAGGTCAGCGACCGGCTGCAGGTGGTGAGTCAATCCGGGACGTTCAACGACGATACGGACCGAATCGACACGCTAGAATTCGTCGTTGCACAGGCACCAGGTGCTGACAGCATCGACTTGGAGGAAGTCTCCGTCGAACTCATCGGAAGCGATGGGCAGGAAACCTTCCAGTTAGAAAAAGAAGGTGACGCTGGGACTGATATCGACATCTTCACCGGTGATGGTGTCGTGCTCACTCAAAACAGCGACCGGGCAGAGGTGACGCTTGTACTCGATGAGGCATCAGGAGCAGGTAGCGATGCGGATGTTGGCGAGATCGGTGACGACGGCTACACGCTTGAGGAGGGTGATAGCCTTTCCGTGACGTTCACGACTGCAGCAGGCGCGACGACGACCTCCGAGATCCGCGTCCCGAGCACCATCGTTGAAGATTCCGTGAGGCTATAACAATGTTTGAATTCATAACCAACAAACAAGAGCGCGGTCAGGTGGGTATCGGGACACTCATCGTGTTCATCGCGATGGTCCTAGTGGCAGCGATCGCCGCTGGTGTTTTGATCAACACCGCCGGCTTCCTCCAATCACAGGCGGAAGCGACCGGCGAGGAAAGTACCGACCTCGTCTCCGAACGGATCGACGTGACGAGCACCGTTGGTATCGTTGGAGCGGACGATGAACTCGCCGAGATTCGAGTTGGCGTGGCCGGTGCTCCGGGAGCCGATCAGATCGACCTGAGTGAGACGACGATCCAAGCGGTCGGACCGGAAGGGCAGGCGAACCTCGTGATGGCGGATGAGGATGACGACTTCGATGACACTCTTGATAATGCAGACGACGCGACTGACCTAGAGGATGGAGTGTTCGGTGTTCAAGATAGCGAGGGCGACTTCACCGATGAAGCCGTCCTTGACGGCGACGCAAGCCTGACGATCGTTCTCAACCCCGAGGAAGAACCGTTCGGTGACGGGAGCGACGAAGTCTTCGGTGCGGGACAGACCGCATCACTAGAGATCGTCTCGCCGTCCTCGGCGACGACATCCGTTGACCTTCGTACACCCGACCTGCTCGGTGACGAAAACGAAGCGGTCCGCCTCTAAGCACCGACTTACAACCACCCCGGAACACATTTCTTT
Source organism: Bacteroidales bacterium (assembly GCA_003550725.1). Lineage (GTDB taxonomy): Bacteria > Bacteroidota > Bacteroidia > Bacteroidales > UBA7960 > PUKZ01. The sequence goes on from PUKZ01000064.1 coordinate 2,785, forward strand.
TGGCGCGCGCTACCGTATCCCATGAGTGACGACGACGAGTCGGCGGCGACGCCGGACGAACTCGATTTTACCGACGACGAGCGCGTCGCGGAGATCGACGAGGGCCGCTACGTCGTCGGCACGAGCGGCCGCCCGAACGTCGACGGCGCGCCCCCACCGGACCCACTTAAAAAGGA
>PUKZ01000061.1 GCA_003550725.1 Bacteroidales bacterium
ACCAGGTCATCCCTATTACTAGATTTTACCATCTCTTGATTTATGGGGCTACAATGGTGGGTATATACACTGCTCTACTGTACATATTAGGGGAGTTCACAGAAGATGATTACAACTACATCATGGAAACGATCAATCCCAAAGAGATGATCAAATATATTAAAGAAGAGTTGACCGGAAAGAAGTGATCAACAAACAGTTAACCTACACCATGAAAAACTATATAAATGGTCTATTATTCAACATCAATATTCAGGAGCTGTAAAAATGAATGGAATCGATTATGGAATAATAGCGATATTGGCGTCTTTGGTAGGGATCTTTTTAGCAGGTTATTTCAATAGATTCATATTGAAACAAGATTGTGGAACCGACCTTATGAAGAAGATCTCGGATCAAGTACAGAAGGGAGCGAAAACATACCTCCACACTGAGTACAAATATATTGCAATATTTGTAGCAGTTGTAGCGATATTACTCGGTGCGATTGATTTGGGGCGTGGAAATATGCCATTCACTACCTTTGCTTTCTTAATCGGGGCGATATTATCAGCTACCGCAGGTTACCTGGGTATGATCACAGCCACAAATTCTAGTGCTCCCACGACACAAGCAGCTAGAGAAAGTCTAGATAAATCACTTCGAATAGCATTTAGAGGTGGAGCAGTTATGGGCATGTCTGTAGTAAGCCTTGGACTGCTTGGATTGAGTTCCGTATTATTGATCACAGATCAATTTGTAGGATTAGAAGATACTCTTGTTTATATAGCCGGCTTCGGTTTTGGTGCCAGTTCTATAGCTCTGTTCGCTAGGGTAGGCGGAGGTATATACACGAAAGCTGCTGATGTTGGAGCTGACCTTGCAGGAAAAGTTGAAGCAGGTATCGCTGAAGACGATCCAAGGAATCCAGCTGTCATCGCAGATAATGTAGGTGATAATGTAGGTGATGTAGCTGGTATGGGTGCTGACCTTTACGAATCATATACAAATTCCATAATCGCAGCTCTAACTCTAGGCTGGATGGCTTATGAAGGTTCTGATATGACCCCATTATTGCAAAGTCCATTGGATGGTATGGGTGCTGAAATATTTGCTATACCATTACTCATAGCGGCTGCAGGTATAATAGCCTCGATGATCGCAATATTTTTTGTACGAACAAAAGAAGATGCTACTCAAGAAGCTCTACTCAACGCATTGAGAAAGGCTACATGGGGTGCCGCTGTAATAATCGCAATATTTTCATTCGGCATCATATATTATCTCTCCCCAGCACAAATAAGTGATTATAATTATATACCTTATAGGATCTTCGGTGCGGTCCTGACCGGTTTGATAGCCGGTACGCTCATCGGATATTTTACAGAATACTATACATCTGACAGGTATAAACCTACAAAGGATATGGCAGAATCTACTGAGACAGGTCCAGCTACATTCATCATACAAGGTATAGCAAGTGGGATGGAGAGTACCCTATTCCCAGTTGTGATAGTCTCCGGGGCGGTACTCATTTCGTTCTATCTTTCTGGATTATACGGAGTTGCTATTTCAGCTATAGGTATGTTATCAACATTAGGTGTAACTTTATCAACGGACGCATATGGGCCCGTAGCTGACAATGCTGGTGGATTGGCGGAGATGAGCGGTTTAGATCCAAAAGTAAGAGACAGAACAGACGCTTTGGACTCGCTAGGAAATACCACAGCAGCAACTGGAAAGGGTTTTGCGATAGGTTCAGCGGCTCTAACAGCTTTAACCCTTACTGCAGCTTACGCAACAACAGTAGACCTAAATGTAGGGGATTTCAGTATTCTACAACCTCCAGTTCTTGTTGGCGTTTTCCTTGGTGCTATGGTCCCATTCATTTTCTGTGCTATCACCATGAAGGCAGTGGGTAAATCTGCTTTCGAGATCGTAAAAGAAGTTAGGAGACAGTTCAAGGAAATACCAGGTCTTCTCGATGGTGAATCTGAAGCAGATTATCAAAGAGTTATCAATTTAAGTACAGCATCAGCACTCAAAGAGATGGTCATCCCAGGAGTACTAGCTATTGTTGTTCCTGTTGTTGTTGGGCTACTACTCGGACCTGCCGCACTAGCCGGTTTCCTAATGGCGGCAGTAGCTACTGGGTTTGTTCTAGCTATTATGATGGCAAATGCCGGCGGTGCATGGGATAATGCCAAAAAGTATATAGAAAAGGGCCATCATGGTGGAAAAGGCTCAGAGGCACACAAAGCAGGTGTAGTCGGTGATACCGTAGGTGACCCATTCAAGGATACTTCGGGTCCATCATTGAACATCTTGATCAAACTGATGTCTATAGTTGCACTTGTTTTCGCTGTTGCAGTGAAAGATGGTCATCAGATCATAATCGACTTGATAACCCAACTGATTTAAAAAAACAAGGCAGGAAGAGTTATGTACATAATGGAAAGAAAAAAAGATACGATACGAATACCTCCTCATCGTTTAGATGACGAATTGGACGAGGTAGCTTTACATATCGCGCGAGAAACACTAGAAGGACAGATAGAGGAATCAAATAAATTGATAATCCTAGCCACTAACATTGAAAGGATCGGGGACGGAAGGATAGTCCACGGAGATGGAGGTATATTCCAGGATGTTGCCTACGATGCACTTATATACGTCTTAGAAGAGGACGAGTTGATATTCGGGTATGTCTGTGAGGTACTGAAGTTTGGAGCCTTCATCCGTTTCGGTCCTTTAGATGGGTTGTTACATATAAGCCAAATAATGAACGATAAAGTAGATGTTGATCAAGGTAATCAAGTGCTGAAAGGTAAAGAATCCGGTAGGATCATAAAGATCGATGATGAGCTTAGAGCAAGAATAGTTACAGTAAGTGTCAACGAAAGAAGTCCAAGAGAGAGTAAGATCGGTCTTACCATGAGACAGACCGGTCTTGGAAAACTTGAATGGTTTGAAGAAG
>PUKZ01000058.1 GCA_003550725.1 Bacteroidales bacterium
CCCTGCCATCGCCAGGCGGGCAGACCTGCATCCAGTCCAAACGCAGGGCATTTCCAAGCACGATGTTCCCGCTCGACTTCAGCGGCAGCATGGGTTCGGCGTGGCCGAACTCGGCCTCGAATGCCTTGTGCATCTGATGCTCCGCCAGCCACAGAGCCAGCAGCGCGATCTCGTGCGCGAAGTCGTCGATCTCGATCCCGTAGAACTGCGACAGCCGGATGCCAGACATGAAGATTTCCCGCTGCTCCGGGACCGCCAATAACGGCGACTGACCGGGCTTGCCGACGAGCGTTTCCGGACGACTCAGGTGATCGAGCGCCTTGAACACCTCCATTTCCAATTGCCGGAGTTCCTTGTAGGCGATGATCAGGAAAGCACCGGAGCCACACGCCGGGTCGAATACCTTCGCCCGGTGCAGCCGTTCCAGTAATACGTTCAGGCGCTTCCTGTTGCCCCGGGCCCGTTCAAGATCGGCATGGAGGTCATCCAGAAACAGGGGGTACAGCACCTTCTTGATATTCGAGACCGAGGTGTAGTGCTGCCCGAGGGTTCCGCGCTGTGCAGGGTCAATGACCGCCTGAAACATCGAACCGAAGATATCCGGATTGATGGCCGACCAGTCCAGCGTTCCGGCATCGCGGATCAGGCGGCGAGCGCGGCCACCCATCTTTGGGACCGGCAAATCATCGCGGAACAGGCCACCATTCACATACGGGAACGCATTCAGGTGCGCTGGCAGTTCGTCGCCGCGCTCGGCCTCGGGGGTGTTCAGTACCCGGAATACCTCGCGCAGGAAGGCGTGGGCGTTCGAGGCATCCTCAGCGGTGTGACTCAGGAAGGCCTCGGTGAACTGGTGCTGGTGGAAAATCCCGGTGTCCTCGGCGAACAGGCAGAACAGAAGGCGGGACAGAAAGACATTCAGCGCATGCCGATCGGCACCGCTTTCGATGGGATTTGCGTCCCGCAGCAGGTCACACAACCGCCCCATCTTGTCCGCGGCCTTCTCGTCCACCACGGATTCGGTGTGCATCCGCACCCGCTCATGCCCCGCTAACGGTAGGAAGAAGGCGTATTGACGGTGGAGATCGGTATAGGCGCATTCAAGCCGATCGTCCAGGCGCCGGTCGAAGGCCGTCACAGTCTGGAAGTCAGTCACGAAGGCGAACCGGATCCGGTTCCTTTCCAGCAGTCCCGACTGCACCAGGTCATCGAGGGCCTGGTGGACGTTCTCTCCTTTCGGGATCGGAAGGAAGTAGACCTGGTTCTTCAGCGCAACGGCATTTGGGTGCTCGGCCACATTTCGGTTGCCGGTCCCTTTGCGCAGATGCGTGATCGTTGCCTTGGGGGACCCATACAGGTCCAGGAAGCGATAGATGAACTCACCATCCTCGCCAGTGACGGCGTCTTCCAGGCCTTCCATGATTTTGGCTTGGTTCATTGGTCATCCTTCCCGTCCGCGTTCTCGTGAGCCGGTTTCGGTTCCCGCACGGCCGGCATATCCCTTTGATCTTGAGACGATAGTAAACCAGCGACCGTCTACTCGGTTGACCGGCGCCCTACCCTGCTGGCACGATCCCGCGTTCCCACCCCTGGCAAAAGGAACCGCCATGCTGCTGCTGACTCGCCGTTCTGGCGAAGAGATCGTCGTCATCGACAGGGAAACCGGCGAAGAGATCGTCATCGCTGTGCTGGATCGATTCAGGAACCAGACTCGCATCGGGATCGAGGCCTCCAGGGCCCGTTTCGCCATCCTGCGCCGCGAGGTGCTGGAGCGGGATCAGGCGGCTCTGGGCTGAGCCTCCCGGGCGCAACTGCGTGTTTCCTGTTTGACTATCTTATATAGTCAAGCCATTGTTTTTTCAGGAAAAAAGCTTGACATGGGTGTCGGGTTCTCGTACCTTCAATGTCAGCACGATCGATCGTTGCTGTTGTTTCCCGGCCTGTGGCCGGCTTAGAAGTTAATCGAGGTTCTGACGAGGACCCGTTTCCCGCCCTACGGGCGGCTTAGAGAAGTGAGGTTCTGACGAGAACCGGATGTTTCCCGCCCTACGGGCGGCTTAGAAGGTTAAGGTGAAGGTCGGCAGCATCGACCCCCTTGTTTCCCGCCCTACGGGCGGCTTAGAGAGAAGTGAGGTTCTGACGAGGACCGGATGTTTCCCGCCCTACGGGCGGCTTGTAGGTGCTAGGCAGGTCTTCCCCGCGCGAGCGGGGGTGCTTCTGGAAAGTTCTTTAACAATCCGGATTTTCCCCGCGAAAGCGGGGGTGCTTCTGAGGATTACCGTAATGGTAATCGACTGGTAGGTCTTCCCCGCGAAAGCGGGGGTGTTTCCATGTTCATCTGTTGATGGACCATGGCAAAGTCGTCTTCCCCGCTCACGCGGGGGTGTATCGCTGCAGACGTTTATCTCCCATTCGGGAGTGCGTTTCCTTCCCCGCTCACGCGGGGGTGTTGCCAGAGTCGCTTGCAGCAGCGCTTCGGCAAAACTGCTTAGTGCCTCGTAATGACGGTGAGCTACCGCGAGTGTGGTGGCTCACCGTTTTTTTTTGGGCCTAGGGTTCCCCCTCCCGTCGGTCGAGGGGGTCGCGCCAAAGATGGGATTTGCCTACCCTCCCGTCGAGCGCGGGAGCCGCGCTAACGATGGGATCTGCCTACCCAACGATGGGATTTACCTGTCACCTACCTTGGGGGTGAAAAGCGAATCAGCATGCCGCCTCTGACCGACGCGGCATCTGGCGGCCGCGGCAGGGTCTGCAACCGGTCCATGGTCTGGCGCACGGAGTCGCAGAACGCCTCACCCCCTGAACACCTCCGCAGGTCGTAACTCAGGATTTGACCCGTCTCGGGGTTGATGCGTACGAGGACCACCGCCTCGTCCGTGGATCGCGTACCCTCGGGTCGTTGCCAGCGTCGCTCAACCGTCGCCTGCACCTCGGCAATGTAAGTCTGGCGCTC
>PUKZ01000130.1 GCA_003550725.1 Bacteroidales bacterium
GCCGTTGTTTCCCACAACGTTAAAGTTTACCGTATATGTTTCAGGCGGAATTTCTTCAAATTCGATAGTTACCGTAATATCATTATCCAGGTCTTCTACTGTAAATGTTTCTCCTGTATGGTTTTCCACTGCATCGCCATTTAAAGTCCACTCTTTTACCCGGTAACCTTCATCCGGCCCGGCTTCAAACAGCACATCACTGCCTTCTTCCACGGGGTCTCCGCTTGTTATTGATTCCCCGTTGGCAGAGGCTTGCAGCGTACCGTTGTTGCCAACAACGTTAAAGCTTACCGTATATGTTTCCGGTGGAATAGCTTCAAACTCCACGGTAACCGTAATATCATTATCCAGGTTTTCGACTGTGAATGTTTCATCTGTATGGTTTTCCACTACATCACCATTTAAAGTCCACTCCTTTATTTGGTATCCTTCATCCGGCCCGGCTTCAAACAGCATATCACTGCCTTCTTCCACGGGGTCACCGCTTGTTATTGTTTCCCCGTTGGCAGAGGCTTGCAGCGTACCGTTGTTGCCCACAACGTTAAAGTTTACCGTATATGTTTCCGGCGGAATTTCTTCAAATTCGACAGTAACCGTAATATCATTATCCAGGTTTTCGACTGTGAATGTTTCCCCTGTGTGGTTTTCCACGACATCACCATTCAGTGTCCACTCCTTTATTTGGTATCCTTCATCCGGCCCGGCTTCAAACAGCACATCACTACCTTCTTCCACTAGGTCTCCGCTTGTTATTGATTCCCCGTTTGCCGACGCTTGCAGCGTACCGTTATTGCCCACAACGTTAAAGTTTACCGTATATGTTTCCGGTGGAATTTCTTCAAACTCCACAGTAACCGTAATATCATTATCCAGGTCTTCGACTGTGAATGTTTCATCTGTATGGTTTTCCACCACATCGCCATTTAAAGTCCACTCTTTTACCCGGTAACCCTGGTCAGGATCAGCTTCAAACAGCACATCACTGCCTTCTTCCACAAGGTCTCCGCTTGTTATTGTTTCCCCGTCAGCAGATGCCTGCAGCGTGCCGTTGTTGCCCACAACGCTAAAGTTTACCGTATATGTTTCCGGTGGAATTTCTTCAAACTCGACGGTAACCGTAATATCATTATCCAGGTTTTCGACTGTATATGTTTCTTCTGTATGGTTTTCCACTACATCGCCATTTAAAGTCCACTCTTTTACCTCGTAGCCCGTATCAGGTTCAGCTTCAAACAGCACATCACTGCCTTCTTCCACGAGGTCACCGCTTGTTATTGATTCCCCGTCAGCAGATGCCTGCAGTGTGCCGTTATTGCCGACAACGTTAAAGTTTACCGTATAATAAGGCCATTCATTATGTGGTTCCTGAGTTCCCAGCCATGCGGCGCCGATATACAATGTCTCTTCCGGAGTATCGCCTCCTGATTCATTTGTCATTATGCTTATTCCCCCTTCATTACCCGGAGTTGAAGGAGTAGTTCTTTCGTAGCTCAGCTTTGTCCAGTCATCATTATCAAGAGTTACATAGTCACCGTATGTTGTATATCCAGCGGGAGATTTAATACCAACTCTTATATCACCGGATCCTTTGACCCATATTACCGCATAATATGTTTGTTCGGTTGTTACTTCTTCTATCTCATGCTGCCTTAGTGTTCTTTCGCCCCCACCATTTACTTCAACAGAATAATTTCCTGCCTTAACATGTTCATTATTAATATTCCAGTTAGTGTTAAAAGAATGACTACCTGTCCAGGATTCAGGTTGCGTATCATTTTCTATCCATATTTCAAAAAATTCATTTTCCAATAAATTTTCTTGTGCTTCAGCAGGCATAGCTATACCCAAATAAAAAATCGCTTTAAAAAAAATAAGGGTTGCTGTGATAAGTATGTGGTTTTTCATAAATTATAAAATTTGCATTTAGTAATAGGTATTACTCGATTAACTTTAAAGGCAAAAGAATTACCAAACAATTTTTTAATACAGATTTATTTTTTACATTTTGCATGTATTATTCCGGTTATCATACAAGCCGTATAAAACAATTTGTGTATAAAAAATTATTTTTTAAAGAATTAATTTTTACGATAGTCGAGTTAGTTGCTAAGATATGAAAAATTCAAAAATCAATGATCTCTTATTTAAAAATTTTTGGATATTTGGGCTAATTACTGAGGTAAATTGGTTGTTAATGCTGATAAGCAATAAGAAAAGCTTATTAACAACATGATTTTTGTCAATTTTGGGGGCAGGTATATGTAAAGCTATGAACTTTATTTAATGGATGTTGTAAAATTATTAACTTTATTTTAATGGTCATGAAAGGATCTCCAGGGTTTTTTTGAAACCCTGGAGATTATGATATTGATATTTAATTTTAATCAGACTCTTTAATTTTTTTAACTGCTTTATCAGCGGCTTTCAAAATTGGTTCGTTCGATATTTGTTCTCCTATAGCTTCTTCCATCCAATGTTTAGGGGTTAATCTTCCAATGGAGAATATTCTCATAACTTCTTCTGCAAAATCTTTATCTTCTATATACTGTTCAATTTGAAATTCTATAAGATGTCCATAGGGGTAGGCTGAAAGATAAAGCGGTGATTGTATCATATGTGAATAAATTGCAAGTATAGGCACGTCTTCAATTCCAAATACCGGTGCATAATATTCGTTCCATATATCTTTTGCTATATTAATTGTTGCATCTTTAAGTTGGTCTGCGTTTGCATCGGGGTTATCATACATCCATTTCCATACTTTCATATCTACCAGTGATACTCCCATGATCTCATAATTTCCCCAGAATATGTCGAGTGCATTGTAATACTCTTTCAGAGGGTCGTCTTGATCTATTCCGAGTAATTCGAGGTCTCTGACCTGAAACATAAACGCCAGGGCTTCTGTAAAAGCTGTGTTTGGTATTCCGTTAATCATGTAGTCATCCACTTTATGGAGGCTGATAGTTTGTTCGACATTGTGGCCAAATTCATGCATAGCAATATTATATCCTTTATAGTCAAGTCCGTCTTCTCCGATTCTGGTTCTCAAATGCGAAGGCATTTCTCTCATGGAAGCTCCCCAGGCATGTCCGGAGCCTCTTGCGGGGTCAACTTCAATTTTGGAGGCTATAAATTCGGCTTTTTCGTGTGTAAAGCCTAGTTGTCTTAGAAACATTGGCAAATCTTTATTTAAATCTGCTGCATTTGGATAACGTCGTTTTGTAATTTTATCGAGTTCTTTTTCGTCTATTTCGGCACGTGCTTTGAAACCGTCATACCAGATATCGAATGGCCTTAATTCACGTCCAAGTCTTTCTTCTATAAGCTCAGCTACTTTTTTCACTTGCGGTGAGCCGATATACTCACGAAACAGTTCTTCAACTTCTTTTTGAGGTATCTCCATATCACCATCAAACTTGCGTTCAATAAAGGTGTTGAGTTCTGTGTGATAGGGATCGATATTATATAAAGCATTAAAATTGTTTAGTAAATGTTGGTAACGTACATTTTGTTCAGGAGTGAAGTCAACTTGTTCACCATCTTTATAAACAATATTTTTGTATGGATTCCACTGGTACTTGTCTGTGTTTATTACCTCTTTGGGAATATCCTGATTGATAATTCTTAGCATAACTTTATAAAGCATTTCTTTTTTGTCGAGTCCGTCTTCAGCGCCATAGTTAGCTTTTATTTCGTCACGGATGTTCCAGTGTGCCAATAAGTTCATTCCTTCCGGGAAAAGTTTTCGTTCTTCATCATCAATTAATTCGCCTGCATAGATGTTGTATTGAGAAATATAGACTCCTGCATCGCTATTCACTCTTGAATACTCCTGTGTATATTTTGCAGGAACACGGGCGGTGAAGTAATCGCCAAGTCGTGCATATGCCCATTGCATGGTGTCCCACTCATAGCCAAGTTCGTTTTTTTCTTCCAGGGTATAGTGTGGAAAATTGAGAGCAATGAGAAAAGCGATTTTGTTATCAAAAAAATCATCCCTCACGTGTGCACTCGGGTTGTAGGAGCCAAACATCTGGTCGACAGGATGCAGAGGGCCGACATCGAGGTGTAGCGGCACCCTTAGCTCAAGCGCTATTCTGTTCATGTAGCCAAAAAGGTATTCGAAGTTTCTGGATATACTGTTGAATACCATATCGAGCTCATCTTCGCAATCAATATAATTGTTTTTGCAAAACTCGATGAACTCTTCGGTTGAACCATCATCTAAACGCCATAGTTGAGCAACCTGTGTAATACCTTTTTCAATGCGTTCTGCTTGAGCTTCTCCATGCTTTTCAACCAGTTCCGATATAAGATTCTGCTGTGTATCATCACTTATCGGTGTTTCTGCTTCCGGTTCTTTTTCAGGAGCACAACTAATAAAAATAAAAGTTGTAATGAATAAATAAAAATAGTTTTTCATAACATATATGTTTTTAAATTTAATAAATTGGTTTTGAATTTATTCAATGTTAAGTTCGTAAGAAAAATTTCACCACAACAAACCTACATATTTTTTTGTAAAATACATTAATATGAAATAATAAAAACAATAATATGGTATTAGGTGTTTTATTTACATAAGGTTTATTTTGTATGTGTTTGTTGTTTAGCTGGGCTCAGCAGCAATTTATAATTTGTTATTTGTGTTTTTTGATTTATTAATAACTTACTTTCTTTAGAATTTTAGGTTATTTATTAAAACAAAGAGTATTTGTTTATATAATACAAAATTTATTACATATTTTAATTAGTTCTTTTTATCTAAAAAATTTAAAATTTTAGAAAATAATTAAAATAATGTTAAATCAATTTTATACATTAGCAAAATAAAGTGATTATTTTTTCCGGTTTAATAAAATTAAGAACCGGTTTATGTTATAATTTTAAAACAAAATGTTTTGATTTTTATTAATTATAATATTATTACATGCGTAGGGATAAAATGTCTTTAAAAATAGATGATAAGATATATAAGACGGTAAGGCTCAACAATCAGATTTGGATGGCTGAAAACCTGAATGTTGAGCTTATTGACGGTTCTATGATATATAATAATGACCCATCCCATAGTAAGCGTTATGGCAGGTTGTACACATGGGATGCTGCCATACGTGCATGTCCTGATGGGTGGCATTTACCATCGGATAAAGAATGGGAGGAAATGATAAAATCTTTGGGAGGTGAAAAAGCAGCCTACCATGAATTGCTTAAAGAAGGAGATAATTCTTTTAATGCTCTTTTTGCCGGGTATATGGCAAATGATGGCATTTTTATGAGTATAAACAAAGCCGCTGATTTTTGGACTTCAACCGAAGCCGATAATTATAATGCCTGGTTCAGGTACCTTTTGTTTAATAAGGAAAAAGTGTTCCGCCTGATAGATGAGAAAGACTGCGGTTTTTCAGTTAGGTATGTAAAAGATTAAGTTTTACAATTTATTACCTAAAAGCAATAGCAAGTTTTTGATCGCTTTTCACGATATGATGATTTAAAGTTTCGAAAAATTGACGATTGCAAGTTGCTGTTTACAGAAGCCGGACTCGGTCTAAAATAGGTATAAATAACCGGTTCAAAATCTCAGTCTTTATTTTTGAATTGTCGAACCGGTTATATATTCTAAAAGCTGTGCTTAGTTCCTGTTTATTTTAAAAGCTGTATATGTAACATACTAATCAAGACGATCTGCATTCATAACTTTAACCCATGCATTTACAAAATCTTTAACAAATTTTTCTTTGTTGTCATCTTGTGCATAAAGTTCGGCATAAGCACGCAATACGGAGTTTGAACCAAACACTAAATCAACCCTGGTTGCTGTCCATTTCGTTTGGCCGGTTTTTCTGTCAACGATATGATAGAGGTTATCCGAAACAGGCTTCCATGTATAACTCATGTCGGTAAGGTTTACAAAAAAATCATTTGTCAGCACTCCTTCTTTATCTGTAAATACTCCGTGTTTTGATCCTCCGTGGTTTGTTCCCAATACACGCATACCACCAATCAGGACTGTCATTTCCGGAGCAGTAAGCCCCATAAGCTGAGTTCTGTCAAGAAGCATTTCTTCGGCTTTGACGGCATAATCTTTTTTAAGCCAGTTTCTGTAGCCATCATGAACAGGTTCAAGGACAGAAAAAGATTCTACATCGGTCATTTCGGCAGTAGCATCTCCTCTTCCCGGTTTGAAAGGCACTTTGATATCAACACCGGCTTCCTTAGCAGCTTTTTCAATGGCTGAGGTTCCACCCAGCACAATCAAATCGGCAATGCTTACTTTTTTATTTAAGCCAGACTGAATCTCTGTGAGTTTATTCAAAACTTTCTCAAGCCGCTTGGGTTCATTGCCTTCCCAGTCTTTTTGCGGGGCCAGGCGTATCCTTGCACCATTTGCTCCACCCCTGTAATCGGAATATCTGAAAGTCCTTGCACTGTCCCAGGCAGTATTTATCAGTTCGACCCGGGTTAAACCACAATTGAGAAGTTTAGTTTTTAATTCTTCAATTTCCTGTTCTGATAGAGTATAGTTAACAGCCGGAACAGGGTCTTGCCAGATTAAATCCTCATTAGGGACATCAGGGCCGAGATAACGGCTTTTGGGGCCTAAATCGCGGTGAGTCAATTTAAACCATGCCCTGGCAAAAACATCGGCAAAATATTCAGGGTCATTATAGAAGCGTTCGGCGATTTTTCGATACTCCGGGTCTTTTTTCAAAGCCATGTCGGCATCGGTCATCATAGGGTTTCTGCGAACACCGGGCACATGTGCATCAAAAGGCTTGTCTTCCTCTTTTATGTTGACAGGTTCCCATTGCCATGCCCCGGCAGGGCTTTTTTTCAGTTCCCAGTCGTAGGTAAAAAGCAGATAGAAATAAGTATTGTTCCATTTGTCGGGGTGGGTTGTCCATGCACCTTCCAGGCCACTTGTAACGGTGTCTTCGGCATTTCCTTTGCCCTTTGGGTTTTTCCAGCCGAAGCCTTGTTCTTCAACATCGGCGGCTTCAGGGTCGGGGCCTAATTGTGAAGCATCCCCGTTTCCGTGGGTTTTCCCAACAGTATGCCCGCCAGCTGTTAAAGCCACAGTTTCTTCATCGTTCATAGCCATACGTTTAAATGTTACCCGCATTGCTTGTGCAGTTTTTAAAGGGTCGGGCTTACCATCCACACCTTCGGGATTAACATATATCAAACCCATTTGAACTGCAGCTAAAGGGTTTTCGAGGGTTTCTTCATCTGATTTATCAGAATAGCGATCTTTTCCCAACCATTCTTTTTCTGCTCCCCAATATATATCCTTTTCCGGATGCCAGATATCCTCACGCCCGCCACCAAATCCAAACGTTTTAAACCCCATGGATTCATAAGCAATATTTCCGGCAAGTATATATAAATCAGCCCATGATAATTTGTTGCCGTATTTTTTCTTAACAGGCCAAAGCAACCTGCGCGCTTTATCAAGGTTAACATTATCCGGCCAACTGTTTAGAGGTGCAAAACGCTGGTTTCCGGTATTGCTTCCGCCACGACCATCGGCAGTGCGGTAAGTGCCAGCACTATGCCACGCCATTCTGATCATCAAACCACCATAGTGCCCCCAGTCGGCCGGCCACCAATCCTGGCTGTCAGTCATTAACTTTTTAAGGTCGTTTTTTACTGCTTCCAAATCGAGTTTTTTAAATTCCTCACGGTAATTGAAACCATCTCCAAATGGATCGGTTTTAGTGTCGTGTTGGTGCAATATGTCTAAGTTAAGTGCATTTGGCCACCAACTCATCACAGATGTATTTGTGTCTGTGTTTGCCCCATGCATTACAGGGCATTTTCTGTTTTTTGAATTTTTCATAATGTTACTTTTATGTTTTGTTAATTAATTTTCCTGTTATTTGTAATTTGATATCCTGAATTCTGAAATCTTTTATGCTTTTCTTTTCAAAATATTTACTTATTAGTTTGTCAAGATGCTCATCTTTATAATCTTCGATACGGTCTGTTTCAGTGCAGTATAAATGATGATGGTGTGATATATCGGCATCATAACGCATAAGACCTTTTTCGGTTTTGACTTTTTTCAATAAATTATTTTCAACCAGTGAATCCAATACTTTATAAACCGTTCCGGTAGAAATATTCGGATGATTCGTTTTAATATGATCAATAATATTTTCAGCAGTCGGGTGGTTGTTTATTTTTACAACAGCTTCATAAATAGCTATTCGCTGTGGGGTGACTCTTAAACCCTTTTGTTTTAATTTTTGACGTATTTGATTAACCGGCATGATTCAATAAATTGACATTTATTCTCCAAAGATAATGATTCTCTTTTAGAAAAAATAATTTTATAAAAAAATTTTCAACAGGCACTGTCTTCATTTGTTGTAGATGTACGGCAGATATTTTAAGCAATTTAGCGGTGAGAGAAAAAAGGTGATGATCTAGAATTGCGAAAAATTAACAAGAAAATCAATAACTCACAAATTGTATTTCAGATAAAAAGCCACTTGCTTAAATATTTTGCAAGTGGCTTTATTTCCTGTGGGCCCAGTTGGACTTGAACCAACGACCAACTGATTATGAGTCAGCTACTCTAACCAACTGAGCTATGGGCCCTAATTTTTTATTTTTGATCTGCAAATATACAAAATTATATGCAAATTTGTACTCATTATGGAAAATTTAAAGGGAAAAAATTCAATCAAAAACATCATCTTCGATTTGGGTGGTGTAATAATGGATATAGACTTTAACAGAACTATAGAAGCATTCAAAGATCTGGGTGTTGAAAACTTTGATCAGCTTTTTAGTTGGGAAAAGCAGGTAAATTTGTTTAATAAGATGGATAGGGGGGAGGTTACTCCTGCGGAGTTTCGTGATGGAATAAGAGCAATAACCGGTTTAAAAATAAGTGATCATCAGTTAGATTATGCCTGGATGCAGATCCTTTCAAAGGTTCCTGCTTCAAGGATCCAATTACTCAAAGAAGTTAAAGATAATTATAACAGCTATCTGCTCAGCAATACGAATATGATCCATATGGAAAATTTTAGTCAGGATTTGCAATTGGATTTTGGTGTTTCGGGTATCGAAGTCTTGTTTGACCGGGCTTATCTGAGTTATGAGCTTGGTATGCGAAAGCCTGAGGAGAGGATATTCAAACATGTAATTGAGAGCAATGATCTTGATGTTTCTGAAACTTTGTTTATTGATGATACTCCCGGGCACATTGAAACTGCTTCGAAATTGGGTATTAAAACTTATCTTTTTAACCCCGGCGAGGAAAGGCTGGAGGATTTGTTTGAAAATGGGTTTCTGAAGAATAATTTCTAACTTTTTCTTCCATCAATGTGGGATAAACAAAATTCCGTATGGACGGGTCAAGCATCAAGCCCAAACAAAGCTACTCACGCGCCCTTGAAAAATAATGAAAATTCAGGCAAAATGGATAAACCCCTTTACCGGATTTCCAATTGTTTTTCAATTCCCTTTTTAGCTTACTTTTTTTGTGCTGATTTTATTTAAAACATCCAGCAATTCATCCAGATTGGTTAATGACATTAGCTTTATTCTTATTGGTTTGAAATTTGGTATATTTTTGAAATATCCACTGTAGTGTTTCCTCATTTCAAATATTGCGGTTTTTTCTCCTTTCCATTTGACTGATTCCAGTAAATGCTCCCGGCATATTTCTGTTCTTTCTTTGATTGATGGGTTGGGTTTGTGTTTGCCTGTTTTTAAATAGTGTTTTATTTGATCAAAGATCCAGGGATTACCAATTGCCGCTCTTCCTATCATTAGTCCGTCAACATGATATTGGTCAATCATTTTTTTTGCTTTCCGGCCGTTTGTTATATCTCCATTACCTATAACCGGAATATTTATTTTAGGGTCATTTTTCACTTTCCCAATAAGGGTCCAGTCAGCTTCACCACCATAAAGTTGTGCCCTGGTTCGTCCATGTATTGTAATGGCATTGATGCCTGCATCCTGCAGAGTTTCAGTTATTTGCATGATATTTTTATTTTTTTCATCCCAGCCGAGCCTGGTTTTTGCTGTAACAGGTATATTTACGGCATCAACTATTCTTTTTGTCATTTCTGCCATTTTTGTGATATCATTAAGTAAGCCTGCTCCGGCACCTTTGATTGCTATCTTTTTTACAGGGCATCCAAAATTAATATCAATAAAATCCGGGGAGGCAGCTTCAGCTATTTTTGCAGATTCTGTCATAGCATCTGTGTCACTTCCAAACAGCTGTATGCCCACAGGCCTTTCTTCTTCCATTATATCAAGCTTGGCAAGGCTTTTGTCAGCATTTCGTATTAAACCATCGCTACTAATAAACTCGGTACAAACTACATCTGCACCAAACCTTTTACAAATTCTTCTGAATGGAGGATCGGTAACATCTTCCATGGGGGCCAGGAAGAGTGCGTTTTTTGGTAATGATATATTGCCGATATTAAACAAGGTTTTGTAATTTTATATGGTGTTATATTACAAACAATAGATGTATATTTGTAATTTATGGTTTATATAATATATAGCAAATATTGCTTATTAATTATAGTTGTATGATTTAGGATAAATTAAACACGCAAAAATAACATAAAATATGGATAAAACAGATGTGGGAATGTTTGGGGAATTGCATCCTTTTATGAAGCTTTTATTACTGGGGTTTATTGTCTTTTTTTCGATGATTGCAGTTATGTTTTTGGGGTCGCTTTTATTGATTCCATTTATCTCTGAAGATTGGTTAAGCTCAATTTTGCGAGGTTTTGAATACACCCGCCATGAAAATTTAAACATATTAAGATACATGCAAATATTGAGTCATATTGGATTGTTTATTGTTCCATCGCTATTATTTGCAAAATTTGCAGGAGGCCGTATTTCCAGGTATTTTAATATTAATTACCGTGTTGAAAAGATGTTATATATACTTGGTGCATTGGTTATAATTGCATCCGTACCTTTAATAAATTATTTGATAGAACTCAATATGCGAATGACTTTGCCCGATTCTATGAGTCATGTTGAAGACTGGATGCGCCGGACAGAGGATAATGCTATTGAGATTACAGAAATGTTTTTAAATGTTGGTACACTACAGGGTTTGTTTTTTAATATTTTTATGATTGCTGTAATACCTGCCATTGGTGAGGAATTTATGTTCAGGGGTATAGTATTGAAAATTTTAAGGCAATGGTCAAAGAATATTCATATAGCTATATGGGTATCAGCTATATTATTTAGTGCTATGCACTTACAGTTTTATGGTTTTTTGCCTCGTTTATTTTTAGGGGCTTTGCTTGGCTATTTATTTGTATGGAGCGGAAATATTTGGTTGCCGGTTTTAGCACATTTTGTAAATAATGCAATGGCTGTTACTGTTTATTATCTCGCTCATAATGGATATCTTAATATTAACTATGAAGAGTTAGGCCAGGAAACAACCTCCATTTTTTATATTATTTTCAGTATGATAATGGTTTTTTTTATTTTATTTATATTTTATCGTTATTATATATTACGGGTTGCGTATGATTAATCTATATCCTTAAGCAAAACGTTTTTTGGGCTTGATTCCATTTTGTTATTAAAACAGTCTAAAATATCTTTAAGTTTTAAAAGTTTATCGGATGGTTTTGCAATCAAATCGTTATAACCATCTTTCTCAAGTTTTTCCAGGGCATACATTATAGTTATTTTATTAATATCTATAGCCGGTTGATACATTAACTCCTTAGCGTGTGTGCCTTTGGTTTCACTGACCAGTTTTATTTTGGTGAGATTATTTAAGATATTTCTTACCAGTTTGTTTGGTATTTTAAGTTTATGTGAAATTTCCCAGGATGTGGCAGGAGGGTTTCCATTGTGAAAATTTTTTATCAGCAGATTTAGTACATATAATGATAAGATTTTTTTACTGTATGGGCTGATATTTGTTGTTTCAGTTTCAAATTCATAATTTTCAACGTTTTGATTGGCAAAAGATATTTCAGCGCCAAATAAAATAACCAGCCAGCTAACTTGCATCCATATCAGCATAAGTGGAAAAGCAGCAAAACTACCGTATATGGCATTATATCGAGATACTCCAATTTGAAAGTTAATATAACCCCATTGAGTCAGCTGAAACAGTGTCCCTGCAATTATTCCTGCAATTAATGCCGAAGAAAACTTAACATTGGTATTTGGCATTACCATATAAATTATTGTAAGCATGATCCAAATTAATATATAAGGTATCATGCGGATTAAGAACAAGAGAACAGGACTCAAAAAGCCGAAAAACGCAAAATTTTCTGTTATGTGTTCAATTTGCGTTGTGAGAAAAACTGTTGCACTGCCTGATAAGATAAGAAAAAGTGGTGCAATGAACATCATGGCAAAATAATCACTGAATTTTCTTGACCATGACCGGGGTGTGTTTATTTGCCAGATATCATTAAAAGCGATTTCAATTTTGTTCATAACTTTCATGACAGTAAAGATCAAAATGATCATACCGGCTCCTGCAATCATTCCTCCGCTGGCAGTTTCCAGCAATGATTGAGAAAATTCAGTTATCCACTGAAAAACTTCTTCTCTGCCTGCTAATGTTTCCTTTAGTTGTTTTTCAAGGTATGCTTCAAGGCCAAAACCTTGAGCAATACCAAAAGCCATTGCAACTACAGGAATTATTGATAATAATGTAAAATATGTCAATGCAGATGCCTGCAAACGAACCTTGTCTTCCTTAAGGCCTCTTATAGCAATCAATAAAATACGCAACTGCCTGATAAGAAAGGATTTTTTAGGAGACAATTCCCTGAGGGGAATACGCCAAATATCCTTTTCGACAAAACGCCTGGCTTTTTTAATTTTATCGGCAGCTTCTTTTGAGGATTGTTTAACCATGGATTTTTTAAGAATTATTTATAAACACTATTTTTTTTATACAACTCTATATTTTTATACAGTTGTTTTTTAATAAAAGTTTCAAAAAAGGCTTTTGATAACTTATATCAATAGAATCATACAGGTTTTTGATAAAGATCATTAAGCACAAATGTAATATTTTAATTAATGGTTATAAGATAATATAAATGTTTGTTAACATAACCTGTCAATTACAAATTATCATTAAAAATATAAAATATATCATCTGTTACCTCAAAAATATTTTTAAAATAATGCATTAAGATATCTGTTAATAATAAATACTATAGTAGCGGTTTTATTTTGAGCATGTTTTTTTAAAAAAACCTTTAAACTTTTTTCTCATATAAAACCAACCTATTATAATTGAAAATAAAAATCCCATACAACAATTGTTATTGTTGCTAAAAAATGCGGCAATAATCTGTAATTAAATCAATTAAGCAA
>PUKZ01000025.1 GCA_003550725.1 Bacteroidales bacterium
GGCTAAAAGCACCAGTTGAAAAAAACGATATCTATATTGAGTATGTCGGCTAAATTAAGGTTTTTATTTTTTAGCATTTAGTAGTGCCTAATAAAAACTTGATAAAAAAGTTTGAAAAAATTAAGGCTGTGGTTCCGCCACCACAAAACTACGTATCAAGGGCTAAAATATTTGCAATGTCGCTTTTAGCTTTGATCTGTTTTTGTTATTGTTTTAATCTGTATTATATTTTAAATCCATTCAGACAACTTTACGGAGCGACTTCAAATATTTTTTAACGCCCTTTTCGCTTGTTTTGTAGGTGTCTTCACCATAGGCCGGAGGACGGTTTTAAAAACCGGCAGTGATAATAATTTAATTTTTATAGAGTTGGGATTTTTGTGCTAAAACCAAATTTTACAGTCATTTATAACAAAATAGCTTAAAAATAATCTTTTATCAAAATCTACTTTAACATGCCTGATTACAAAGCATGCCACCAAAAGCTGGTATAAGGCGGTGCGAGTTGGCCTGCCCAAACAGGCGGCTACAGGAGACATAAAAATATTTTTTTTAACCTTATTTATACCTTATTTGACTTTTGAGACTATAAATATTAACCTTAATAGCAAAATGTAACCACATACAAATTAAACCTTATTACCTTATTTGAATGAAACATCATCAGAAGACTATTATGGCATTCAAAAAAATAAGGTAATAAGGTTGGAATTTTATAATTCTTTTATGCTATTAAGGTTAACGATATATAATAAAATAAGGTATGAATAAGGTTTACCTGCCGATTTTCCGCATTGGGACATCCAAAAATAACAAACTATGCCTGATTACCAGTTTATTATATAGGGGTCCCAAACAATGTGCGGAAAACACGAAAGGGAAGGTTCGTATACCTTCCCTTTCGTGTTTGGTTATAAATTTTAATTTCCACAAAGGTTTCAAAAACCCGGATGTGTTTTTTGTACTGTTTATCGTGATATCTGAACACGTTCAGTTATTACGGTTTCGGCAGTATGTATTTGCATAAAGTAAATCCCTGTATGCAGGTTGCTTACATTGATTATAAAGGTTAAATCATCTACATTGTTAATATTTAATACTGCTTGTCCGCTGACATCTATCAACCTGATTTGTTTTATAATTTCATTTGATTCAACTGTAAATTTGGCTTGTGTCGGGTTTGGATACACTGACAACTTGGTTTTTCCGGGATCTGCAACCTTTGTAACATCTTCAAAATTGGCAGTCAGTTCAACATTATCTGCGGGCATGGTAACGGTTGTTTCTGCTAATTCCGGATCATCAACATGTTCTGTATCGCCTGTCCAGTTTTTAAATTCGTATATTTTTTCGTTTTCTTCTTTTGGTTGGGCTGATATTTCCACTTCTTTTCCATAGTGGTATTCACTTTCACCTTTTACCGTTCCACCTTCTTCCGGCTGTGCTTTAAGCGAAAGTGTATATATTTCGAATTCCATTGTGATGTCTAGGGTTTTATCATCATCAACAAAAACTTCGTCTTCTTTAGTGATATAACCATTTTTTTCAACTTTATAGTTGTATGTTCCTTCTTCTATGTCTTCAAAGGTGTAGTCTCCCGGTTCATTTTCAATGCCATTGAAAGTAATAACACTATTTTCAATTGGATTTTCATTTTCATCAAAAATGTTGAATGTCACTATGAATGTTTCTACTTTAAGTGTAATATCAACAATTATATTATCATCAACGAAGATTTCATCTTCTTCTGTTATATATCCTTCTTTTTCGACTTTGTAGTCGTATGTACCTTCTTCAATACCTTTAAACAGGTAATCTCCCGGTTCATTTTCTTCACCGTCAAAAGTAATAATGGCGTTTTCGATTGGGTTACCGTCTTCATCTAAGACATTAAATGTAACATCATAGTTGACAGGCAATTCATTTATAGCTTCCATGGCATCTATTCGCCCACTTCCATAGATATTACTTTTGCCTTGAGTATTTCCGATATCAACAGCTGTTTCTTCCAGTGTTTGGCTGATCTCTTCGGGTGTTATTTGCGGATTTTTTGAGATCATTAGTGCCATAACGCCTGCTACACAGGGTGCAGCCATTGAAGTTCCGCTCATAGTGGTATAGCCTGTGTTGGTGTTGTGTGCCAGTGATAGGATATCTGATCCCGGTGCAACAACATCCGGTCTTATTAGCCCCATGCCCGGATTATACTCATAGTCATTAAAGGGGTCAACATCTTGCCAGGTTACAGGGCCATTGCTTGAAAAGCTGGAAATGTTATTGTCGATGGTTGAAGAGCCAACCGATACTACAGCTGATATACCGCCTTCAAGTTCCTGGTCAGGATGTAGCCAGGGAGGAGGCACATCACCTGGTGTACGGACTTGGTTAGGAGGGTCGGGGGTAGGAGGCCACCATCCTCCACCACCTTCATTACCGGCAGCTACAGATGCTATTACTCCGGCACTAAGAGCATTGTTCATGGTGGTCCTAAACATTTCACGGTCAGGGCCCCATCCATGCTGCCAACCCAGGGAGAGGCTCATTACGTGTGCACCATAGTCAACAGCAAACTGTATGGCTTCCCATACACCTGCTTCTGTACCACCACCACCGCTATCAAGAACTTTAAGGTTCATGATAATAGCATCGGGAGCCATGCCGGTACCTGTTCCTGCAGTTCCGTTGCCGGCAACAGTGCCCGCACAGTGAGTGCCATGACCACCATAATCCATGGTATTGTAATTGTTATCCACAAAATTATATCCGTGATTTGGATAATCCGGATGTTCCCACATGTTGTCCTCAATGTCAACATGGTTATAATTAACACCAGTATCTAAAACTGCAACGATAACATCTTCGCCCGTGTAACCTTCATCCCACA
>PUKZ01000043.1 GCA_003550725.1 Bacteroidales bacterium
AGAGGGCGGCCGCGGCCTTGAAAGAGCGCTTTCCGGAACTGCTGGTCATTACCGACCTCTGCCTGTGTGAGTACACCGACCACGGGCACTGCGGCGTCATCGAAAACGGCTGTGTCGACAACGATCGCACCCTGGAGCTGCTGGCCGAAGCGGCCCTGTCCCAGGCCCGGGCCGGAGCTGATATTATCGCCCCCTCGGACATGATGGACGGCCGGGTGGCCGCCATCCGCTCCGCCCTGGACCGGGAAGGTTTTAAGGATAAGGCCATTTTATCTTACGCGGTCAAGTATGCTTCCGCTTTTTACGGGCCCTTCCGGGAAGCAGCCGGCTCGGCCCCGCAGTTTGGCTGCCGCCGTTCCTACCAGATGGACCCGGCCAACCTCAGAGAGGCTTTGAAGGAGGCATCACTGGATGTAGGGGAAGGGGCTGATATGCTCATGGTCAAGCCGGCCCTTTCCTATTTAGATGTGATCCGGGCGGTGCGGGAGAAGGTTAACCTGCCTCTCGTCGCCTACAATGTCAGCGGGGAGTATGCCATGGTCAAGGCCGCAGCCGGCAGGGGATGGATCGATGAGCAGGCGGTAATTTTAGAGCAGCTTTTATCCATGAAAAGGGCAGGTGCGGATTTGATCATCACCTACCATGCGATGGATGCCGCCCGGTGGTTGAACGAGGTTTAAAAGTTTTACCGGAAGAGATCCGCTTTCTCAGGCCGTAAGGCGGATTTTAGGGCTGAGTGCTGAAAGCAGCCGGGTATACAGGTATAAGGCGAGCACTACAGTGAAAGGTTAAGAGTTAAGCGTTGCCATGGGGACGGTTCGAGCGTCCCGAAGCAGAGCGCAGGCCGAAGGGAAGACGATGGAACTGTCCCCGTGGCTTAGTGCCAGTCTAAGGAAAACATGAAGTCTTAATCCAGCTTGGATTTTAATATTATGCTACGGAGGGATTTAGTGATGTATGAAAGATCAAGGGCCCTGTTTGCCGAAGCAAAAGAGGTTATCCCGGGCGGGGTGAACAGCCCGGTGCGGGCCTTTAAGTCGATTGCCCACCAGCCGCTTTTTATCGAGCGGGCGGAAGGAAGCCGCGTTTATGATGCCGACGGGAATTCATATCTCGATTACGTCGGTTCCTGGGGAGCCCTGATTTTAGGCCATGCCCACCCCTTAGTGGTCGAAGCGGTAAGCGATGCCGCGCAAAGGGGCACCAGCTTCGGGGCCCCTACGGCCCTGGAGACGGAAATGGCCTCCCTGGTGGCCGAAGCCGTGCCTGCGGTGGAGCAGGTGCGGATGGTCAATTCAGGCACAGAAGCGGTAATGAGCGCCCTGCGCCTGGCCAGGGGCTATACCGGGCGGAACAAGGTGATCAAGTTCAGCGGTTGTTACCACGGCCACTGCGACAGTTTCCTGATCCGGGCCGGCTCTGGCGCAGCCACCCTGGGCTGCCCGGACAGCCCGGGAGTAACGGACGGCACCGCCGCCGATACCATCCTGCTTTCCTACAACGACCTGGAGGCGGTAAAGGATGTTTTTGCCAGTCAGGGGGAAGAGATCGCCGCCGTGGTGGTCGAGCCCGTGGCCGGCAACATGGGCATGGTCCTGCCTGAAGCCGGCTTCCTGGAAGGGCTGCGGCAGGTGACTGAAGAACACGGGGCCCTCTTGATTTTTGATGAAGTAATTACCGGGTTCAGGGTTTCTCATGGCGGAGCCCAGGGGTTATTCGGGGTCTACCCGGACTTGACTACGCTGGGCAAGATCATCGGCGGGGGGCTGCCGGTGGGCGCCTACGGGGGCAGGCGCGAGCTCATGGAGCAGCTGGCCCCAAACGGCCCGGTTTACCAGGCCGGGACCCTGTCCGGGAACCCGCTGGCCATGGCGGCCGGCGCTGCCACCCTCAAGCAGCTTAAAGAACCCGGTTTTTACGAGCAGCTGGACACAAAACGCCGGAAGCTTGAAGCCGGGCTGAAAGAGGCAGCCAGGCAGGCGGGTGTCGCCATCAGCCAGGCCGGAACCGGCTCCATGTTCGGCATCTTTTTCAACGCCTCCCCGGTAACAAGCTTCGAAAGCGCTGCCGCTTCCGACGGGGAGCAGTTCAAGGTCTTTTTCCGGGCCCTGCTCAAAGCGGGCGTTTATATCGCCCCTTCCCAGTTTGAAAGCGGATTTTTATCCGCCGCCCACAGCGAGGCGGACTTAGAAGAGACGATTGATGCGGCAGGAAAAGCTTTTAGGGCGGTGCGAGAATACCTGGACCGGCAGGACGGTTCTTCGCAAAAGATTTCTTAGGCTCATACAGGAGGCTTTTTGATGGAGATTGTAGCGCTTGGCATTAACCATAAAACGGCGGCCCTTGAAACCAGGGAAAAGATTGCTTTTACGGCCAGGGATAAGGCCGAAGCTTACGCCTGGCTAAGGGGGTGTGAGCCTGCCGTGGAGGCGGTGATCATATCCACCTGCAACCGGACCGAGATTTATGCCTGCTGCAGCGAGGCAAGGCGCGGCCGGCAGGCGCTGGTGGAGATGCTCGAGCAGGTCAGGGGAGTGCAGTATAAAGAGATCGAAAGCTGCCTCTATTTCTACAGCGGTTTTGAGGCTGTTTCTCACCTGCTTGCGGTAACGGCCGGGCTTGATTCGATGATCCTGGGTGAAACCCAGATCCAGGGCCAGGTCAGGGAAGCTTACGATGAGGCGGTGGAAGCGGAAGCCGTGGGCAAGCCTTTGCACGGGCTGTTCCGGCAGGCGGCCAAATGCGCCAAGCGGGTCCAGACCGAGACCAGGATCAACCACAACTCGGTATCGGTCAGTTACCTGGCGGTAGACATGATCAAAAAGGAACTGGGCAGCTTTGATCAGCTTGCAGTCCTGG
>PUKZ01000087.1 GCA_003550725.1 Bacteroidales bacterium
GGGATATCTTCACTATCTACCACACTGCCAATTACTTCATCTTTCTTTTCTGAAATATAGAACTGGTATAACCATCCGACTATCTCTATCTCTTTCCAGTCTTCTTCATCAGTATCATTTACCAGTTTTCTTATAACAGAATCGCTATGGAGCAGATTATTCGGTATTAATAACTCTGTATAATCTTCTACTTTTTCAAAAAGAAATGGCATCTGATTACTGATCTCATTACATTCAGCTATGATAAGTTTCTGATATATCTCTTCATCTTTATTGCCATCTATTTTTAGCTGCATAATCTCTTCTTTATTAAGAGATTTAAAATCTACATGCTGAGCTTTTTCGAGAAGTTCCGGGACAGCTGATCCTTCGGGATGGCTTAGTATCCTATAACCATGATCCAGAAACCCGTTTAGCTCCATATACCTTAAAGCTGCAAACCTGTTAAACCAGGTATACGCAGCTTCTTCCATAACCTGCTCATATCCCTTGTTCCTAATTTGGGATTCTAATAACTGTCGCTGCGTATGAACATGTTTTGGAAATGCCTGACCATTGATGATAGTGAAATCACCCTGTATCTGACTTGGGGCTAAACTGTCTTTAGTTACACCATAAAAACTGGCTTTATCTTTTACAGCTTGGATAAACTCTCTTCGAGCTTCCTGGGCGTATGTTTTTAGCTTGTTTTTGTTCACGAAATCCTTATTCTTTCACCCTTTTTCAAGGCGTCTTCTATCTCGCCCTTTAATTTATTAATAAACTTATCAACATCTTCCTGGTTTTCTAAATATTGTTTTTCTAAAACATTATTAATTGAAATTGATTTGATTGGTTTTATGGTAGGTTTTTCTCCTTGTTCGGCACCCTGCTCTTTTAAATGCTGTTGGAGTAGTTGAAGTTGTCTTTCATATTCTGTAACTAGCCGTTCATTAATTTGTTTAAAATGAGCGATACTTTCCTGAGAAACTGCTAAATCCTTTAAATCATACAGCGGTTTACACAATCTATCCAATACTGTTTGATCACATTTCGCTCCTTTTACTTCTTTTGATAATAAATCAATTAGTTCATCCGCTTTGGAGGTTGTTTTTTTCCTGTTTTCTTCAACAATTTTTTTATTTACTTTATCTACAGTCTCTACAAGATCATTAATTTCAGAAATTATTTTATATGGAGCGGGCGCTTCCATAATCTCTTTCATTCTATTTAAAGCTTTTCGGGCTTCTTCATCTTTTTCGAGATCATATATATTTAGCTCATATTTTCTATAGCTTTCTTGAAGCAAGTCCCATACAGTTCTCTGATTTTTATAAAAATTATCTATATCATGAAAATCTTCACAGAACTCTAACAGTTCATCTTTACGTTCATTAATTCTTTGCATAAATGAATAACTGTCAGATGCCGATAGAATTTGTTCCATTAGTTTTAATCCTATGGTGATCTCTTTCAACCCCACATATTTATCTGCAATAATCTTGTAATCTTTGAGCTTGCTATTCCATACTTCTAATTTTTCTTTTAAAAAAGTGTGCAACCCGTCTTCATTGTCAGGCCCCATTTCACTAAACAATTCCTGGCCTAAAGAACGCACTTTTTCCAAAAGAACGGTATCAATCTGTTTTCTCTGCTGAATAACTATTTTTTTCCAATTACTAATCTTAGATATGATTTCATAAACTCTTTTATATTCTAAGACTGCGCTGTTATAAATAAAATTTATCTCTCCTGACAATAATAATTGAACAATTATATGGACTGCCTGCCATTCCGGCCATCCATAAGGCCTATTTGCAAATTTAACATTAGCTAATTCACTCAATACAATTTGTTTACTTGTACGGTGACATAAATCTATATGCTCCCTAATCTCTGAAACTGCTTTTGGATTATTATCAGCTATAGACATATCCAGATCTATCTGCCCAACCTCATAAACCCGGAGTTTTTCTTGTATCTCTGCTTGGGGATTTTGAACAGGATGTTCCAGATATCCCATTTTATTAAACGTATTATCTATTAAATGATCACAGGCTTTTACTAACGCTGTCTGCGGATCAGAAGATTCCACATCATACTGTTTACCCGCGACATAATAATCTGCATCAACCATTAGTTCTTTTACTATATCTGTGATTCTTTTTTTTCGACTCCGGTTTTCATCTTTTCTATCTCTAAGAATACGTGCGACTTCAGGATTGCCATCGTTCTTTTTAGCAATATATTTGTTTGTTTTTAATAAAGTACGCACTTCTTCTGCCATTTTTTGATGATCAGGCATTTTTATAAGTACGCATCCGTTTTCATCAAGGCTTTCTGTCATCAGTTTCATCTGATCGTAAGCTTCGTATTCGTCATAAAAAGGAGATATCACCGAAACTAATAATCCGCCTTCCGATCTGCTTCCTAATGCATGTTTATCACACAACCTAATCAGATTAAAATCTTTATTGGTTTTAGAGTAGCGGTGTTTTCGGGTATCCTTATATACATCATCAAAAATAATGCTCCCTATTGCCCGGCCTTCTTCCCCGTAATCAAGTTCTACGTTTTTTATTTCACGGCTTATATCCTGTTCTTCATTAGTAAGGAAAAAATAATTATCTCCGCTTCTACTAATAAGCGTTTCTTTTTCCAGTCTGTGGAGTGACTCTTCGATCTTTTTTCTAAGCTCTATTCTGTCAGCGTCTATTTTATCAATACATAAAGTAACAATGTTTTCTATATTCCCCTTTATCTCATCGATATATCTGATCATAAAAAGAGTTTTGAGAATCAGAACATCCATTTCATCTAAAACTGGATTAGAGGATGCTTGCTCAATAGTTTTTTTAACAGAAGTATCTA
>PUKZ01000001.1 GCA_003550725.1 Bacteroidales bacterium
CGGAAGCCTCCACGATGCTTTTGCGGGCGCTCCGTTACGAGGATCGCGATCCGTGGCCGGTCGGCCCTTATTCCAAGGCCATCGAGCTGGAGATCATCGACGACGACATGATTGCACTCGGTCCTGACGTCCCGGTGACCCGTGAAGACATGGCCCGCATGGTGAAGAACGCCATGTTCAATGTCCCGCGTGCCATTGACGGTGAGCATCCGGAGGAGGAAGAGGACGACGAGGACGAGTGGAAGTATCTCTTCGAGATGGAAGAGGACGAGGTTGTCGCGGTTGACGTCGACGAGGGTACCATAGAGTTTGACGACGCGGGCGAAGAGGACCTGGCTGCACAGGTTTCCCTGTTCAACGCCGACGAACTCGAAGCTCTTGAGGACACCACGATCGAGTTCCTCTTCAACAAAGACGATGAGGTAGCCTTTATCGACGCTGACGTTGTTAGCCGCGTGACCGGCGAATTCATCGAGCTGGACCTCGACGATGAAGAGATCACGATCGAGGTTGACGATGAAGAAGAGACCTACGACCTCAAGGTCGACGACGATGACGAGTTTGACGTCACCGTCAAGATCAATGATGAGGACTTCGACCTCAACGACGAGGACGACGTTGACAAGATCCTCGAATATGAGGACGACGGCTACGACGTCACCCTGACAGTCCAGGATGGCGACGTTACCCGCATGGTCTTCGTCATCGACACCTATGAGGACGTCCTGTTCGTGGACCTCCTCGACGTGGATGATGATGACTATGAGGAAGCGTTCATCGAGCTGCACGATGACGACGGTCTCATATCTGATGAGCTCGAACTGGACGACGACACCGTCATCTACGTCGATGGCGACCGTGTCGATCTGGAAGAGCTGGAAGAAGCCTGGGACGATTTCCAGGATGACTGGGAAGCCGATGCAGTTGCGACTGTCCGTACAGAAGGCGACTGCGACGAGGACGACGCCTACGTAATCTGGATGTCCGTGGTTATGGACGACACCGTCGACGGCGAGCTGGAGCGCATCGGCTCCGACTGGGTCCGCATCGACGATGAAGACTATGACTACGACACTGACTACCTGAGCCGCTCCGACTTCCGTGAGGAAATCGGCATCGGTGGAGACATCGTCGTTCTGCTCAACCATGCCGGTGAAATTCAGGTCATCCTGGATGAGGAGCCGGTGGACGACGAATACTTCGCTATTCTCCTCGACTATGTGCAGATTGATGATGACGAGTATGACGTCGACCTCGAACTGGCCGATGGCACCGAACTGACCATTCGGGAAATCGATACTGGTGACCTCGATGAGGACGAAGTCGATGATCTCGTCGACCGCGTGGTCTTCATCAAGGACGACGCCGAACTCTACACTGTTGCGGATGCAGTTGACACGTTTGACGAAGTAACTGATGTCGCTGAAGAAGAAGCGCACGACCTTTACTACTTCGATAGCAGCGCTGGTTCGATCAGCTGGGCCGAGGACAAGGACCAGGACAGCCGCGACGGACGCGAGTTCCTCATGGACGACGTCTTCTACTATGATGATGAAGAAGACGAATTCATCGAGCGAGGAGACCTGAGCAAGAATGACCAGATAGATCTCTTTGCCATCGATCATGATGTCGGCTATGTGGTGCTCGTGGACGAGTACGAAGAGGTAGTTGACCCTGACCCGGTTGACCCCGAGCCCGAGGACTTCGAGATTGGTCTCAGCGGTACGCCAGATAATGCCGAGGTTACCTTAACCAACAACACTGACAATCCGGTTACGATTGATAGCATCCTCGTAGTGGCGAAAGATGGCACGTCGCAAGAAGTCACTGCTAACGAGACCCACATCGTTGATGGAGCGACTGCCACCATCACCGCTGAAGCCTTCAATCTTGATGCTGTAGAGGAGTTCAGGGTTTGGATTTACAAGGACGACGAGGTATTCCTTACGAAGACCTTCGATCTCGGTGACCTTGCGGAAGAGTTCGGCATGGTGGTTATAAGCGAGATCGATACATCAGTCGTGGATCTTGAAAATATCAAGGTCGATGAAGTGCAGGTGGATGATGTGACGGCAACCCCAGTATGGATAGCGACAGAAACATCATTCGAGGTTGCCGTGGACCTCGAAGAGAACGACACGGCAGGGACAGGCGTTGAGGTGACTGTGGAGTATAATGACAACGAGTTCGGTACTGATGTTGCTGTAGTTCCGGAGGGCGGATCGGAGACTCTTACCGTCTCGGGTCAGATTGATGATGCTGGTGCCTACGCAATGACTATCACAGTCGTCGAAGACAACGATGGGTGAGGCGTTGCCCTACAACCTCTAGGCTGTAAGGCAGCTGACGCGAAGGCCCCGGGTATGCGGCCCGGGGCCTTCGACTGAGCGCCTTCCTTTCCGAGGGAAATGGGCGGGGACCTTGAGAATCCCTAACTGTTCCGCTGATCTGGCAGGTCAGATTCCTGCCCGCACATGCCGACCATTGTGTGCGAGCCTGATACTCCTGCATGCGCCCTGGGCTTTCCTCCAGGGGGTGTGAAGCCAGGTAAAGTCGTAACCCGTAGTAGTGCGGGGCTCCCATGAGGACGCTATGGTCAGACAACGAATCCACGTCAGAAGCTGGCAGTATGGCGGGCCTTCCGTATCGGTTGGAGGGTACGGTTCCTTCTCAAGACGAGAGGGGAAGGCGGAGAGTTTCGAGTCGGCAGGCTTTTTGCCCCGACTGCCGGTACAGTGGAGACCTAAGGCATCTGAACTGAGGGATAGGCGGAACGGAACGTCTGAAGTCTCGTAGGAAGAGGAGGGGAAGCTCCCATGAGACCTGCGGGATGGCAGCGGGCTCGTAG
>PUKZ01000020.1 GCA_003550725.1 Bacteroidales bacterium
AAGCCAAAGAGGTGCTTATAACCGACGTCAGGGGAAACGAGGTTTTCAGAAAAGAGAAAGGCACCTCCAGGTTTATAATCTGGAATCCCGGTAAGCGCGGCACGGTTTCAATAGAATCGGGTATTTATATTTACCGTGTAAAAACTAAAGATGGTTATGAGTACGGCACAGTTGTGTTGGCGAAATGAAATGAGAAAAAGAATAGAGATAACAATAAAATTTGCTTCATTGCTTATTTTATCTTTTGTTCCTGTCAGGGGATATGCGATTAATTCAGCTAGGGAGATAACATATAAAAATGTAAATACCGTTTTAACAAAAGAGGATATTGAGTTAAGAGGGGAGAATTATCTTTTTTCGGGACTAACTGATACTCTACCTTATACAGTAATAGAGGATGATCTGGGGATAAATGATTTAACACTCTATGATGGTGAGAATATGCGAACGATTAAAATTGTGGTAACAGACGCATCCCGTGAAGTAGACAGAGAAGGGTGGACGAAAATTGAAGCCAGTGAGGACACCCGGATTGTGTATGTCTCCAGTTCGGAAGGAGATGATGACCAGACACATCCCGATGAACTCGGCAATCTAAATCCCGGAGCGCATAAAGCCTCCTCGATTGGAGTAACATCTCCTGATGATACACCTAATAATAAATATCAGGATATGTTGAGAATAAATCCTGTGATGACCGGGTATAAAAGCCCAGAAGGAGAGGTGAGTGCCAGCTCAGAACATTGGGTTGCCCCGGCGTGGGGAGCCTTTGCGGGTGGAGAAACTACTACCCATGGATACAATCATTGGAGATCCGGAGGAGGAAAAAGTCAATGGTTGCAGTATGAGTTTGACGGAGCCAGAGTTCTGCATGGTTATGCGTTATCTGGTCCCACCCACTCGCATGCAGAATTATCCGGTATGCCGAAAGACTGGACTTGTGAAGGCAGTAATGACGAACAAGCATGGACGGTCTTGGATACTGTAAGTGGCGAATCAAATTGGGGTTACGGTGAACAAAGAGAGTTTGTCTTTGAGAATTCCGAACCATACCGGTATTATCGATTGAACATCTCAAATACCAACGGACATGATAGAGTGTATCTTGGTGAATTAGAGTTAATGGCAGAGAAGACGGTTAATGTCACGCCTGTAGCGACTATAGAAAAGGCGCGCTCATTGGTTCGCAATGGTTATGCCGACTGGATCCTACTTAAAAGAGGAGACATCTGGGATTATACGGTTTATTATAATAATCCATATGGTCGTTCACAAGATGAACCACAAGTGTGGGGGGAATATGGTGATTCAGAAGAAAGTCGTCCAGAAATCGGTGCCATATGGGATGGCCAGAATTGGATTATACGTGGTATCAAGACTGGTGTGAATTTCTTGGGAGAAGCGAAAAATGTTCTTATAGAGGATTGTTTTAGTAATATAAGTCGCTGGGTTCCAAGAGGAAAAAACATAGAATTTCGACGATGCATTATACTTGGAAGTACAGTTTCGGGTGCAATGTATAGTGGGCGTACTAAGAAGTTATTACTCGAAGAGAATATATCTGACCACAGTGGGAGATGGGATCCGTCAACAAATCGTGGTGATTACGAAAAATATTTGCCAGAAAAAGAGTATAAAGAAGGGGATAGATGTCACTATGATGGCGCGCTTTGGGAGGCTGACGAAGATAACCCTCAGGGTTTTCCCTCTGTAGAAAGTGGGGAGTGGTTCAGACCAGATACTGATAGACGGCTTCCTTCGCATAATTTTTACCTATCAACTAACCATGGGTATGCTCGAGTTTACCGTAATATATCTACTCGTGCTCAAAGTCACGGTATTCAGATGGGTGGTGGTGGAGTTGCATTAGAAAATATTTTCTCTCATAATCCATTACATGTGCTTAGTTCACGTGGCGGTGATAGTGCTCACCGGTTCAGATTTGTAGATAATGTGTTACTCAATGCCGAGAGGTATATTGACCGTTACCGCCAGGAATTACCACGTGGTTTTGGTGTAGAAATTGTCAATCTTGATCCTGAACACGATCATCTTGTCGCCAACAATATTCTCTCCAAAGGGTTACGGCGGTGGGTATTACGCTTGCGAGGTCAGCATGACCACGTTGGTGGGATTCACAACCTGACGGTACGGGATAATGTAGTGTACGAGAGCTTACGAGGGATTGAAAGTGCTTACTCAGATGTAACCAGTGCAGATATAACAGATAATGTATTTGATATCAAAGAGGGCGGGAGGATCGTCGATATCAGTTCGACATTCGTCGATGCAATTTCGTTTCAGCGTAACCAGTACACGATCACAGAGACAGAAGATCCATTTGTCGTCGATGGTGACGGTCATTCATTTTCAGCGTGGAAAAACCTGGCATCCGACTCGGATTCAGTCTACGAACCGGTCGAGTTCGTAGATCCGGATCGCACCCTGGCTACTTACAACGCCTCGCTTGGGGGAGAGGAAACCTTCGAGGGCTTCATTTATACCGCCCGGGAGCAATCTCGCCACAACTGGAACTGGGACTACCACCCGGTAAGGATTCTGGAATATTTCAGAGAAGGTTTTACGGTACTTGCAGATCCGGAAAGCATTAAAATTTCAGGTCCCGAAGAACTGGAAATTCCGGTATCCGGTGAGAAGAATCAGATATACGCTATCGAAATAAGGGATGAAAACGATACTGTTCTTAAAGATGAACCTTTTTCTGCGGATATCGCAAGCAATCCTTCCGGAGTTTCTCTGTCAGGGACAAGACTGACTGTTACACCGCAGGCAGAACCGGGAGATGTAATAATAGAAGTAAAATTGGATGAGGATAAAGAGATT
>PUKZ01000135.1 GCA_003550725.1 Bacteroidales bacterium
ACGGAAACGAGGATGATTATTTCATGGCGAGCTCCATCTGACCGATTCAATCAAATCACAAACATATGAAACAAATCGTAATTATTTGCCTGAGTGTTCTTTGCATGGGTGTTTTCTCTCAGTCCAATGCCCGGAGTGAAGAAAGGGTGGATTACCTGGCCCTTAAAAACTTGTTTAAATCTTATGAAGATAATTTGCTAGGAATGATGTCGGAGAGGGACCCTAATGTTAGAGATAGGATTGAGGATGACTTTTTAGGTCTTTTTTTGACACCTCAAGTGCCTGTGTATGATTTTTTTGATCGCGATGCGTATGCCACGGTCCCTGTTAATGAATTTGTTGCAGAGATGGATCAATTATGGGATCATCATGTACGACTGAGAATGGATGAGCTAAGAGGGCCATCTGAAGACCCCAATTTCCCTTTGAGCCTAAGATATGTGCTTGATGATTTTGAAATCGTGCGGGAAACGCGGCGTGGAGTGATTACTGCGGAGGTAACCCAATATTTTACGCTATATTCATTGGAAGATGACCGCGAAAGTTTGCACACAGACAGGTTGTTTTTTACGCTCATATATGATCAGCAGTCAAGGCATGACCCCCAATTCAAAATTTCAAGGATTGACCGGGCCGACTATGCATTTGTTGATGGCGTGGGCTCGTCATTTCTATTGCCCAATAGCATCGATTTCCGTACCTCCCTGGACGCTTTTGCCGTGTCGGATAATCCCCATGCGCATGATGGATACTTTGGGCAACCCACGCCCGGCTTTTCATTGGAGCTTAACTACGACCTTTATGGCACGGATCGCTATAATCTTCAATTTTCGACGGGCATCATGTACCATAGGTTAAGACAGAATTTTCTCTTCAATGGTCCAGAACCCTTTGTTTTTCAAAAAGCTACGGATGTTGATGGTCAGGATTTCGATCTTATGGTTTTTGGCAGCGACTATGGTCATGGTTTTAGTGTGGACTTTGCAGGCATCCCATTGTTGTTAAAGAATACGTTCCACCTTGGAAAACATCAATTATCATTAAATATGGGCCTGGGTATTATGTATCCCTTTCATGATGACTTTGCCCCACCCGATCGCGGTCAGCTATATTTACAGGGAAAGTATGACTTTCCTGAATACGGTAATCAGCCACTCATTATTGATTTTGCTGAATATGGCTTTGGCCATCACGATCACGGCCAATTGGGGAGTATCTATGAGCCTGATTTCAGGCGGCAAGTATCCGGATTGATCTCGCTCAGGTATTCTCAGTATGTTTCCGATAAATTTCAAATCAGCTTTGGACCGGATTTTCAATTTGCCTTCTCAGACCTGATCAATGAGGCGCCCCATCCTGCAATTGTTAATGAAGGTGCTGAAGTCATTGGGTTGAACTTGCTTGCAATGGATGATCGCAACATGTGGTCCGGTTTTGGGTTTTCAGCCGGGATTGCCTACCAATTGCAACGTCCAAACGTCCCTTATCAGGAAAATGTTTCATACAGGGACGCCAGGTCGCATCTTCGGAGGATAAGAAAACCAGCCGTGGACGAGGATCAGCCGCCATTAAACATATATGTTGTTAATCGATATGTGGAAGGAGCTGAGGATGAAGTTTTTGACCGGAGGGCTTTTGCAAATCACGTGGTGAACGATAACATTCGACCTAGCATGCAAAAGGGGGAAGATGTGGTGGTGTACATTCCCTATGACGACATTGCTTTTGTTAATGCAGGCAGCGATGAGTTTGATGACAGGGATTTGTACACTGAACTGCTGAGTACCACTTTTGATGGATCTTATGGGGCAATGATTGGGGAGGAGGTCACGGCCTTCATTGATACACTGCTGTACAAAGAATACGATATTGGCACGGTTGATAGAAACATCAGGTTTCATGTCATGCTAGCCACGCCAGCAAGCAACAATTATCAAGATGCCCTCAGCTTCATTCATGATGTGTCAATGAACCTTTTTCAGGATGCATACCGCAAGAAACAAATATATTTTCACACGCCGCTGACCCATTACATCAATCAGGTCAGGACGGAAGGGCGTGACATAGGCGCCCATGTTAACATGCTTAAAAATGCCATGGAGAGCCAACGTGTTACGCCCGAAAACTTTGACTACAATTTCAGGAACATAATCATGAACTAAATAACGAGAAAATGAAAAGCTTTCAACTTCAATGGGTTTTGTTACTGGCAGGCATGCTGTCACTGTCTTCCGTTCTCTGGTCATCCAGCAATGCATCAGTACTGAATTATCCGAACATTTTGAACAAACCCTTACCCGAACATTCTGAAGGACTGGTTTTGTCAGAAGACCGACGGGGAGTCCATACAAGCGACTTTTGGTATGTGTACGTCAGTCAGGATGGCGTAGAGGGTGATTTGGCGCGAGGTTCAGGCGCCGAGGAGTTTTCATTCATGGACGTGCTGGTTGTCGTGGAGGAGAGAAATAACCGCATTAAGGCCGTAAGGGTTGATGAATTTGATCAGAATACCGGCCGTTTGACAGATGACCATGAGGCATATTGGTTTGACAAAAAGGATCTTTTGCTATGGAGGGACTGTCTCATCAATCCCAATGTGGCAGTCGACAAATATGAGGCAGAGTTTAACAGAAGAGCCATGGTCATCAATCGTTTGCAAATGGAAGAGGTGGACTTGGATGCGCAGTTGGGTTTCTATAATGTACCTAGCAGCAGTGACAGAAACAATTTGCATGCAAATGTGGGTAGTTTCACCATACTGTTTGTCTACAAGGAGTCTGAAGACGGTCAATATTTGCTTCTCGGCACGGACAGGTCCATTGACCATCGTGATCCACTTTTGAC
>PUKZ01000178.1 GCA_003550725.1 Bacteroidales bacterium
AAACATTACAAACCGTCCATTTGGAGTATTTACCCATCCCAGCTCATTGTTTACAAATACAAACGGGCCGGCATAACGGCGAGTTGTACCTCTACGGCCATTTTCTTCAAGCTCCTGACTGAGCTTTTGACCGGATGATGTGTAAGTGTATGTTATCACTTGGTTATACTCTTCATTATCTATTAATGTAGGCAAATTTAAAAAATTGTATGATATATTCAAACCCTTTCTATTATCTTCAATCATATTACCATTAGCATCGTAATCATAAATTTCAATTTCTTCGCCATCATCACTGTTCAAACCTCTGTTGTTGAACCTGGGGTCGTCCACAAAACTACTTTCTTCATTTAAAACAGACTTCAAATTATTACTATTAGTATAATAACTATATTGTAAATAATCAACAATAGTATCATTACCTGATATACCTCTATTACGTTTAAGCTGTTGAATATTACCCTGAATGTCATAGCTATAAGTTGTGGTATAAAGGTTATTGGGTGAGTAATTTGCTCTTATAAGCCTGTTAAGATTATCGTATCTGTAATCATAGGTATGCTGTTCATTATCTGAAGTATTTGTCCAGTTCACAGAAGCAATGTTTCCAGCATATTGAGGATTGTTTTCGGTTTGTTCGTAAATAAGTTGCATGTCAAAATACTCTTCTTCATTATCTGAATGATTTATTTCAGTTATCCAGTCACGGATATTATAGCTATAATCTGATATTATTTTTTCATCAATTATATTTTTGTTTAATCTACCTATTTGATCATAATCGTTTTCTGTTGTGTAATGGTAATTATTTCCCTCTATTATCAGTATAGTTTCTTCATTAATTAACCTGCCTGCATGATCATAGGAGTGTTCTGATAACAATGTAGCATCCGGGCTTTCATTATCATTGGTATAATAATTTATCTCGTTTTTTAGCATATCGCCAACCCAGTTAATCAGTTGATAGTTGTGCAAATAATTACCATTTTCATCAATATGCTTATAAGATTGTATTTCTCTACCTTTTTTATCGTAAAAGTATTTTGTGTATAACCAACTGCCAAGTGAACCATCGCTTTCTATAATACGTTCAGCGTTTGCAATAAGAAGATTTTTAGGATTTTCATGCTTATTGGATGGGTAATCATTCCAATCGCCATCGCGATCATCAAAATTCCAATTTTCAGGTAAATTAAAATTATTTAAAGCCTCATTATCATAACAATCCCATATATTTTTTGTAAACATATAATCATCTTCAACCATTTCATAGATATTATCCGGATCATTTTCAAAAACATTTTGCAGGTCTGTATGTGTTGTGTCACTACCTATATAAATCATGGCTGAATATATTAATCTATCAAAATCATTATATTTATGAATGGTCCAATTCCAGGGGGTTGTGTCATCTCTTTGGTTTCCATCCTGGCTCATAACTATTCGGTCATGGTTATCATATACATAATATTCAGCTGAATTAGCACCCGGAAGATGTTTTTCTATCAATCTTTTTCGATCATCATATTTATAGTAATAGCAAAGGTTATTAGCAATACTATCATCTGGGTTTAGATTAATATTACCTTCAAGTGCTTCAACTGCTTTAGGTGGAATAACCCATCGTAATAACCCGAAGTCGTCGTAAGCGTACTTTGTTTTTGCCGCATTAATACTATTTACTTTTTGATCGGTTCTTACTATATTGCCCATAAAATCCTTCCACTCGGTAATAATTCTTTCGTCTTCATCTTTTGTGGTATGTTTGTATAATGTTCCACTAGGATATTCATCATGACTTAACTCACCCACGGCATTCACGGTTAAGATTTTAACATTGTCAGATTCATTGTTTGTGTCATAAGTATAGTTTACCTTTTTTTTCTTTGAAGTAATACTGCCAGCTCCATGCCAGTTTTTTCCAGGACCCATTTCAGACATTACTCGGTTAAGAGGTGATTTTTCGAAATAAGTCTTTTTGAAAGCATGTTCACCCTCATTATTTTCATAAAGCTGATTATAAAAATTTTTTTGATCGTCATACCAGTCTTCCTGAAAATTAGAACTTGGATTTTCTTGTTGATAAGGCAGGTAATGCTTGGATTCTCTCCCAAATCCATCGTAAACAAAAGGTTGTACAATATTATTTTCGGTGGGGCTTTGTGCGACACTAATTTTCTGAATTTTTCTACCTAAGCCGTCATGATAAATAACTACAGTTCCTCTTTTGCTATTATTATCAATATCACTTAATGTATAAGCAGGAACTCGCGGAGTATGCACAATTATATAATTTTTTTCTTTAGAGGGAT
The DNA here is from genome assembly GCA_003550725.1 of Bacteroidales bacterium. Lineage (GTDB taxonomy): Bacteria > Bacteroidota > Bacteroidia > Bacteroidales > UBA7960 > PUKZ01. Next base: position 2,313 of record PUKZ01000178.1, read on the forward strand.
TCATATCACCAAGATCAGAACTATGTACATAACCCAACCCCACATACAATAAAAAAAGATTCAAGCAAATTATTATATTAAAACTTTTCTTTGAAAACATATATTTTATTTTTTGTTTTTATTATAAAACCACAAATTTTTTTATTTCACAAATTCTATTGTTATAAATTAATTTGATTATATATTTTCCTGGTTTTAGACCAGTGTTATTAATTTTATAATGATTGGTGTTTTTTGGTAATTTCTTATAATACACCAACTCTCCTTTCATATTCCAAATAGTTGTTTCGATATTATAAAATTCTGAATCTTGATGATTATTTTTAATAGCTCCTGGCATTATAGATATATAAAATGGATCGTATCCAGGATTTGGGTAAATCAAAAAATCACAAGCATCAGGTTGTAAATAATCGTTTTGCATAGTAGTTGTGTCATTTTGATAGCTGCCAGGATCATTATTTATTGTTTTCGAACCGTTTGATCTCCCAAAAATATCAACTGTAAACTCATGGTTTACTAAACAACTATTATAGTCTATTACATCAAGTTCAAAGTCATATATACCTGTTCCATATTCGCTTCCATCAATAACCAATACACTATCTTGGTACCCCCCGGTCCAATAATAAGAAACATAGTTACCAGGATACAGTTCAAGTGTTTCATCCGGATTTATCATGTAATATTCTGACAAATTAGGTGGTGTTATTTCATAGTGTGAAACTGAAAAAGATGCTTCATCATAGCACCCATTATTATTTATTGCCTCGACATGATAGTCTCCTTTTTGATTAACAAAAATAACAGGATCAGTATCGCCGGTACACCAAGTTATAGAGGCCTCGGTAACATCACCATCAATCATCAGCATGGCGCTTCCCTCTTGGGGACATATCTTATCATTGCCAATTATGCTAATTTCGAATTCAGGTAAAACTTCAACATAAGCCGAATCATAAATCATACATCCCATCGAATCAGTAGCTTCAAGGTAAATCGTTCCACTTTGTTGCACTTCAAAAAATTGGCCGCCTGCAGTGCCATTCCATTTATAGCTTACGAAGTTATCTCCGGCATCTAACTTTCCTGATCCGCAAAATACGGTATCTTCGAGTAATTTTGGATTATCAATATATTCACAATCGAAAAGCTTCATCCTAAAATTTCCACGGGCTAAAGTGTCAATGGTTTTTTCAAATAAAGAAAGATCCTCGTGCTTATTAAAACCAAGCAATGACATCTGACCTGATTTAAAACCTTTATTTATTCCGGCTTGAAGATTATTATTGTTTTCTGCTTTTTCAATCCACTCTGGCTGACCATGTTTAGAAAAGCGCGCGATAAACCATTGGAATAAAAGACCCTCTGTGCTATACTCCTTATCCATAAAATCCAGTTTACCCCTCTAATTAGCCCAGAGGTATAATTGATGATTGTTTCCGCTTACAACACTACCCATATTTTTATGTGCAGGACCTGTGATACTTTGTTTCCATTGTAAATTGCCATTATTTAGTAGCTTTAGCATAAATAAATGTTTACCTTTGCTGTTAGGAAAGTATTCGCCTTCCCAGCCAAATTCGTTTCTGTATTCACCATAAAATACATAACCGTTCTGGTGTCTTACAGCACCTGTTAGCTTTTTTGAACCTATACCTTCCGTTGTTTTTATCCACTGTACTTGCAAGTGCTCACTTAACTGTGCTATAAAAAAATCTTCGCTTCCACTGTTTACAAGTTCATAATTACCCACCATTGTCGTATCACTATATGAAACTCCTATCAACAGCCGATTTCCCTGAACAGGCTCTACAACATCAAGGTTAAGCGATGAACCCGATTTTATCATCTTTATGTTATCTATCTCTCCATCTTCTTCTAAGCTGAAGATCAAAACAGAACGATTGTCAGGCGAAGAAAAAATCGTGTCTTCTAATGCTAATTCTCCGGTAAATTCAGTCGCAAGGTAAAACTTATCATCATTTGCATTAGCTAAAAATTGCTTTCCCCCAACAGGTGGGATATCAAGTTTTTTAGCCCAAATATACTCTCCGTTATCATCGAGCTTGCATAAGAAAATACTTTGATAGGCTTCAGATGTTAATTCATTGCCTCCCGGATTGATAGTATCAGAAAAAACACCCGCTATCAACCAGCCATCTGGATGTGCTAACGATGTATTTACCTGATTATATCCTGCTCCTTCAATTTTTTTTGACCACTTCCAATTTCCACAGCTATCTTTTAAACCAATAAAACCACTTCGATTATTATCGTTGACAAGAGAGTCTTGATTATCTATAGCAATAATACCATTAAACCCACCGGTTATTAACTTTTCGTTGTCTTCGTTATTTATTTGCCTAGATGCATAAAAACTGTAATCGCCTTTAACTACTTCTTGCCATCTGGCTCCTATATAAGTAGTATCTCCGTTAGCCATCATGTTATGGCACAAAAGAAATAAAATAAAAAATATGAATCTTGTTTGCATTTTTTTATAATTTTGGTTATTATAAACTTTTATCAAATTAGTAGATAAAAAACGGAAAAATAATTTTTAATTATGCTAATATTACTTATATACTTAAAACAAATATTAATCATATAGTCCCTCTGCTAATTCAAATACAGCTTCTAAAGTTATATCTTCTGTTATTTCAAATACATATTCACCTTCTTCAGATACTATTTCGTCATCTTCATCATACCAACCCTTGAAATCCAAGTCATCTGTTTTTTTTTGTGCAGTTACTGTTACAGATTGATTGTGTGGTCTTTCATGTTGTTGTTTTGGGTCAGGAACGACAGTATAATGATTATTTAATACATACCCATCAGGTGCATTAACATCAATTGTTAATATATGTTTAATTTCTTCAAACACGCCATTTATGTCAATGGGTTCAGTAACTTCAAAACTGTAAGGATTATCATTTGATAACAAGCTATCATTTTCATGTTTTTGCCATTCTTTAAACTTATATCCATCATCAGGTTCAGCGTTAGCGGTTAGTTGAAGTGTATCTCCGTAAGAAAAACGAGTTGTATCAGGGTCAAGCTCAATGCTTAATTCTTCCATAGTAGGATATGGCTCAGCAAGTACTCTCATCCCAAACACTACAAGAAAATCGCTGTCCTCCGTTATTTCATAATTAAAACTTGTACCTGTTATATCATCTAACACTTCATTGTTTTTCTCCCAATGCTTTATACTATAACCTGCTCCTTCAACCAGATCTACACTGATATTTGCAGTTTCTCCTTCAGGATACTCTCCACCTCCTGATAAATTAGCTGCCCCATCCTCAGGAAAAGCTTCTACTGTAACTTGCAAGGTGTCTTTAACACTGCCATTACCATTACCATTACCATTTATTTCTGCATAATGATATTCATACTGTTCCATAATTTTTTCATCATCAACACGAATCTCTTCGAGGCGCCCAAAACCATCGTAATTAAAATAAATGGTTTCGCCACGAGGATCGGTTTGTGAGGTCATACCAATAAGGGGACTATATGTATATGAAGTTATCATGGCATTGGTTAAATCGTCACGCAGATCATTAAAAATGTCAATTAAGTCATCACTTCCTTTTGTTTGCAGATCATCAATGCTATGAGTTAAAGCTGATAAAGCATCATCGTAAGTTGCATTTTCAATTTTTGCAATTGGGTAAGTATAATTGTAACCCCAAATATATGTAATATTAAACTCATCATTATCATAATCAATAGTTTCCTGAATAGGTTTTTTTGAACCTTCACTGTCATACTCATATTCTTTAAATTTAATATTGCTTACTTCACCGTCAATAAAGTTAATGCTTTCAGCTAGCTCACGATATGTTTTTAAAGGTTGATAATGATCATTATAATCAATAATTAAACCATCAGATACATAAAAGTCATTTTCTCTTATAATCCCGGATCTTTTTTTTGTTATAAAATCAGGATAAATTGTTAGTGTATCTGGAGTATGATTAAATTCGTCTGGATCAAGATACTCATAATACCTAAATGACTTTTTTGAATCACCAATAACTTCGGTAGTTATTTTTGAAGGTTTAACAGGATGTGCATCTTCATAATTATAAACAGTTTTAGTCTTAATGCTATCACTTTCACTATTAAAATATTCTTTAGTTGTTTGTTTATCAAGTCTTTGATAATTTCTTGCAGGTATAGAAATTATGCTTAAATCGGATTTAAAAAAGTGACATTCATAATTTTCAATAATATGCTCAGCATGTTGACCAAATATATCTACCTTGAAAACAGGAATATAGGTTATATCGTCGTCTTCTCCTTGTGAATAGTTAAAATCTTGATAAAAGAAATTATTTGTTTTTAATTTGTTATTGTTGTTATCAAAGGAAATTGTTTTGGTTTTTTTCCCAGATATCCAGCTTTTTTCTTTAAAATGAACATTTGGTAAATGACCTCCGCAAAAAGCTCGCGGAACTCCTACAGATAAATTCGTTAGATATTCTGGTGGCATAAATTCAAAAACTGTAGTAATTATCTCAGGATTTTCATTAATTTCTTTATCATAACGTGAAACTCTTGAATAACCAACAGTATTGCCTTGTGTATAGCCGATATTTTTTGCATTCGACATTACTTTTATAAAATGCGTAAAGTTGCCATCTAAATCATGTCTATATGCGTCTTCCTTAAAAATTGGCAAATCAGTGAAAGTTAACTTCCCTGTAGAATAACCATCATCGTCATTATAAGATATAGTTGTTTTTTTTTCTATATTATTATCGGGTGAGTTATCAAAATACTCCAGCTTTTTTACCCTAATACCTCCAACTATTATTTCTTCATCATGAAGATTACAATATATGGAATTGGGTTCATATTTTATATTTACCCCACCTTTGGTTGGAAATACTATCTTATTTAATACCCCTGCACTTGATGTGTCTATGCCTGCAACGCTTCTATTTGCCCAGTTATCTTTGTTTAAATTATAAGGGTAAGGAATAAACTTATTATTTTCTGCATAATTAAAAAACCCCCAAGCATCTTGTGAATATGATAAACGAGGTGGAAGTTGTTCCGCATCATGATATTCAAATGAGTATGAATAAGAGTTGCTTTCATCAATATCCTAAAAAACCACACTATCTAAAAACAACCTTTTTATAAGATAATCATTATTGTCGAAGTCTTTGAAACCATTAAGGTGAGAGTTGTCTGTAATGACATAATCGCTTTCAAGGCTTACTTTTTTTATCTTTTTGCCGGTTAATTCTGATTTAACAATAATTTCTTCCAAGACAGCTCCTTCACTATCTTTCATATCATCACGCCCTAATTCATATTTAAAATCAATTGAACCAATCCTTTCACCCAAATTGTTATTCCAAAATATCGAATCTATTTTTTTTGTATTATATACTATCATTTGTGAAGTATGATAAGATGGTTTATCAGATGGAAAAAGACAGTTACCAATTCCACCAGGTGCATTTAGGCAAATTTTATATTTACTGTGAAATTCATTTGTTTCCTGAACATAACCATCATTATACCTAAATTCAATAATAGTGCTATTGCTAGAGTTTTTTATTTTATTTAGGTGCCAGGCATTAGTATAGGATTGAAAACTAGGTTGTTCTGGTGTAAAGCTAGATGTATAACTATCAATCTTTTCAACAGGCATGTGATCATATGGTTCATTGCTATCATAAGCTCCGAAATAATACATGTTTCCATTTTGATCATAAACCTTAAAGCCTTTAATAACAGTAGTATAACCATGGTCAATAGTATCCATTTTAAATACCAATCCATCATATTCTAATGTATGCACCTTTCAATCGTGAGTAATAAAAAATTTACCTGAATAGCCTGCGAAATTATATGAATATAAATCATACTCATAGTGATAATCACCATCTATAATTTGCCATACCCAAGCTTCTTGACCTGAATGATGCGCATATTCTGCGTTATTTAAATCATCAATTAATAATTCTAAGCAATCATATGTTGGTGCAATTTCAAAATTAGATAATAAATTCCATGCTCCTGAAGCTGATTCATCTGGCCTTCCTTTAACAACCCTGCTTATTGATCCCCCTGCACTTAGATTCCAGCCCATTCCGCAGTCACTTGCAATATCATCAACTCTCACTCCATTAGTCTGGTAACTTAGTTTAATCGGCAAATTAATAAAATCGGTTTCTATTTGAAAAATTGGTATTGTAAAAGGGTATTGCCCATTATAATAGGAGATAGGGTTTTCTAAGTGATTCTGAAAATTCCACATTGATGGTGACGGTGGAATTTCAATCTCAGGATATATTTCATTTTCTTCTCCAGGTTCTACGGTTTGTGAAAGACCTTGTTTTGTATTTAAAGAATATAATAAAATCAAAATAAAGGTTAACAATTTATAATTATTCATTTTTTGTTAGTTTTTATAGTAATGTTATTAATCGTTGAATTTATTATTTTTATAAAACATAACTAAGTATTAACAATAAGTTAATTTGCATTAACATATTTGGCAAAAATAAAAAAAATTAATTTTTTTTTAAATACACCTTATTATTTATATTTATCACTTATTTTTTTATTTTTGTCTTTTTAATCTGTTAATTATGATTAATTTTATAAGTCGAATCAATTTTTGTAGATAAAAGCTTATAAACTATTTATTTATAAAACTGGCAATTCTATTTAGCAAATATTTTAGAATAAACCCCCAATTAACCAAAGGTTCATAAAAGAATGTGTATAAACAATGAGGGTTTTACCGTATCTGCGGGACTTAAAATAACTGAAATACTTAATCATTAAGATGTAAATTATTATAAAACAGTATAATACTTATAATTTATTTAGATGAAAATAATTAAATATTATTTTTTTGCAGTAATTTTTCCTTTTATAATTACCGGTTGTGAGAAAGAAGATGAGTTGCTTGATGGAGTGTGGGAACGTGTTAATGTTGAAGATATTGGGGCAGATTACATTGAGGAATGGCATTTTTTTGATCGTATAATTACTATTAAACAAATAAGCAAGGAAAACCCCGACGATATAAGTGTTTTAGATGAGGGGATATATATTTTAAAACCGGTTTTTAACAAGACATATCTCTCTCTTAAGAATCTTGACAGGCATCCGGCTTACACCTATGATTGGCATGTTCTTACTTTAAACAGTGACCAGATGGTTATTATAAATGATGAATTAAACGGTACTTTAAAAAGGGAATTTATTAAAAAGGATTAGGTCATATTTTTTGCTTAATAACTTGTTTTCATGGTTGAATAGGGAAAACCATAACGCTATTTCATGCTGGGTTTTCCCTTTTTTATTATAAAATATTTTTTCCCATAAATTGCATTTAAAGCCCTAACATTCAATAATATATATTTGTTAAAAGTATGCTTTATGGTTTTTAATTATTTAATAGGGGCTAACAGTTATCGGGTGACATATCACCAATCATACTTAACAAATCGACAAATCACCCGGCATTAGTGTAATGATTATTTAATTATATAGCAGGTTTAATTAATGGTTTTATATTAGATATAAACAATATGAGTAAGATTAAAACAGCTTATTTTTGTCAAAATTGCGGGGCACAATCTGCTAAGTGGATCGGTAAATGCCCCTCTTGCCATGAATGGAATACTTATGTAGAGGAGATTTTAGAAAAACCCCAGGGTCAACGGACAGGCTACGTAAAGTCATCGTCTGTATCTACCTCCGGGCCAAAAAAAATGCATGATATAAGTACCAGGGAGTCTCCCCGTTTATTAACAGATATTTATGAATTAGACCGGGTTTTGGGTGGGGGAGTTGTTGAGGGTTCGGTGATTTTGATTGGCGGCGAGCCCGGCATTGGCAAATCAACTTTAATGTTACAGCTTGCCTTAAAAATTAAAAAAAAGAAAATTTTATATGTTTCGGGCGAAGAAAGCGATATACAAATAAGGATGCGTGCCGAGCGTCTTGATATGCTCAATGAGAATTGTTTTGTATTGGCTGAAACCGAAACTACAAATATCTTTCACCACCTTAATGAAATAAAACCCGGTTTAATTATTGTTGATTCGGTTCAGGCGATGGTTTCACCGGCTGCTGAATCATCTGCCGGTAGTGTATCACAAATTCGTGAGTCAGCTTCTGAATATATTCGCTATGCTAAGGAAACAGGTGTGCCTGTTTTCCTGGTGGGGCATATAACCAAGGAAGGCTCTCTCGCAGGCCCTAAAGTTCTGGAACACATGGTTGACACCGTACTGGTTTTTGAAGGCGATAGCAATCATATCTACAGAATATTAAGAGCTACCAAAAACCGTTATGGTTCGACATCTGAGCTGGGAATCTTTCAGATGCATTCACATGGCCTTTTTGAAGTAAGCAATCCTTCTGAGCTTCTTATGTCGCATTATGATAAATCATTGAGCGGAGTTGCCGTATCTTCAACTATTGAGGGGCTAAGGCCATTGATGATTGAAACGCAAGCATTGGTTAGTTCTGCCGTATATGGTACACCACAGCGTTCTTCAACAGGATTTGATATCAGGCGGCTTAATATGCTGCTCGCTGTGCTCGAAAAACGTTGTGGCTTTAAAATCGCTACCAAGGATGTGTTTTTAAATATTGCAGGAGGAATAAAAGTTAATGACCCGGCCACAGATCTTGGAATACTGTGTAGCATATTATCATCAAATAAAGATGTGCCGGTAAAGCCGGGAGTCTGTTTTGCTTCTGAGGTCGGTTTATCGGGTGAACTAAGACCCGTGACACGTATAGAACAAAGAATATCGGAAGCTGAAAAACTCGGATTCAGTGAAATATTTGTTTCAAAATACAATATTCAAAACTCTAAAAATATAACCGGAAAAATAAAAGTAATTGCCTGTAACAAAATTGAGGAAGTGTTTGGGCAGTTGCTTGGATAAATTTGCGATTTTTGCAGCGAAATATTGATATGAAAGATCGTATTAAATTATAATTATTTGCCAGTAGGGGTGAAGTAGTAAAATATTTATAATAATATCCGGTTAAAATTATGAGACTGCCTGCAGCGAGCATGTAAACCCGCTACGGAGGCTTTTGTATAAAAATTTATTTTCGCCAGACACTCCTGTAGGTTTTTATTGATAGTTTAAAAATTATTTTTGTTATATGAGTTACTTATTACTGATAGAAACATCAACCAAAGTTTGTTCTGCAGCCCTTTCAAAAGACGGTGAAGTTGAAGGTGTAATAGAAGAAAACAACCAGGGTTATTCGCATTCTTCGCAGTTAACGGTTTTTGTCAAAAAGGTAATTGATGAGGCCGGTATTTCTTTTGAACAATTAGATGGTGTTGCGGTGAGTTGCGGCCCGGGTTCTTATACCGGTTTGAGAATAGGTGTATCTGTTGCAAAAGGGCTTTGTTATGCATTAGAAATACCACTTATAGGGGTTGATACTTTAAAATCACTGGCAGTTATGATGTTAAAATCAAAAAAAGATGAGATGAATAATCAAACTGATGTATTACTTTGCCCGATGATAGATGCCAGAAGGATGGAAGTTTACAACAGTGTTTTTGATTGCCAACTTAATGAAGTAAAGCCTGTTTCTGCAGATGTTGTTGATAGTGATACTTTCACAGGCTTATTAAAAGGCCATAAAATTATGTTTTTCGGAGATGGTGCAATGAAATGCAAAAAGGTTATAGATTCTGCAAATGCATATTTTTTTGATGATGTTTTTCCTTCAGCGGTTGGTATGGCTGGTTTAGCCCATGATAAATTTTTAAACCGGAAGTTTGAAGATACAGCTTATTTTGAACCGTTTTACTTAAAAGATTTTATTGCCGGTAAACCAAAAGTAAAAGGCTTATTTGGCTAACTTTTTTGTATTTTTGTTATAAAACTTAATCAGTCTTTATGAGGTCACGTATAATATCTATATTGAAAAGCAAATATTTTATTGCATTTGCTGCAGTATTAATATGGTTAATGTTTTTTGAACGTCATAGTTTTATACATCAATGGCAGATAAACCGTGATCTTAGAGAACTCAAGAAAGACAAGGCTTTTTATAAGGATGAGATATATAAGGATAGTTTGTTTATAGAAGAGATAAAAAATGATTTGGATGCCCTTGAGCGTTTTGCCAGGGAAAGGTATTATATGAAGAAAGATGGAGAAGATATTTTTATTATTGAAGAAAACGATAATTGATTTTTGATTTATTTGTTTAAAATTTTTACTTTTTCTCCCGCCAAGGCGGGATAAACAAAATCCCGTATGGACGGGACAAGCATCAAGCCCAAACAAAGAGCCTGTTTGGGTAAGCCAACGCACTCGGTTTTTTCAGTTTTGGAGGTGGATTTATAGTATCATTGGGTTTAAAAATCTTAATAAGTTTGCTTTTTTATACCAAAGTTGGTTAAAATCGCCCTCCGGCCTTTGGTGAAGACACCTACAAAACAAGCGAAAAGGGCGTTAAAAAATATTTGAAGTCGCTCCGTAAAGTTATGGAAAAGTATAAAAAATATAATACATATTAAAACACTTACAAAAACAGATCAAAGCCAAAAGCGACATTGCAAATATTTTAGCCCTTGATGCGTAGTTTTGTGGTGGCGGAACCACAGCCTTGATTTTTTCAAACTTTTTTATCAAGTTTTTATTAGGCAC
>PUKZ01000005.1 GCA_003550725.1 Bacteroidales bacterium
TAAATATTTACATTGCCAACAGCTTTTTTTATCGTATCGGTGTCGTAATCAATCTGCTCCAATAGCTGACTTTCTGACTTGGAAGAATCAATAATCGATAGTATTCTTGAATATGTAGCATATCGCTCGTCTTTTCGAATACCTTCAACCCACTGAGCAAGATAAACCTTTTCCATCAGCAAAGTAAATTCATAAAATTTATTTGATCCGAATTTATAGGCATAAGATAGCAGACAGGCTCGCCACTCGGAAGCCCTGAACTCGGAATCCATTATATGGATAAGTGCTCTATATTGATTGTAATTCTCGTGCTCCTCGCCAAGAATATCTGCATCTTCAAATACAGTTTTGTATATTCTGACGTAATCAAATATTAGGTCAACAAAAAGCTCACCCTTCCTTACCGTTCCACGATCAAATATTCGATGCTCAAATTCTTTAAGAAGATCTCCTTGGGGTTTATCTTTTAGAATTATAAGTCTTACAAAGTGGAATATATTTTCAAAGGTAGCCTCACCAAGTTCTTTCTCTAATTCTTCCCAGCGCTGGGCAATTCTGTTTCTGACCGTTTCCCTGGTCACGATTTCGGGAGCAATATTTAGTGATTTTAGGATGTCTATTCTGCGCAACTGCCTCCCGCGGTCATTAACTATAGTAAATAGCCGAAAGGCGTCATCAAAAGAAGAAGTTGCCAAATAAATGACCACACACTTTTGATTTATAAAAGTTATCAGATCCTTAATTTCGTCTTCACTTAGATCGGCAATTTTAGAGCGAAAAATATGCACAGCGCTGACATAACGCCATTCAGGTTCAGGCAAATCCGACTCCTTCCTATCAGCTTCGGTCCCATTTATAGGAAGAACGATACTGCTGAAAATCTCTCGATCCTTAACTTCTAATCGGATCTTTTCCGGTATCCCATCAACAACATTTTTAGGTTGAAGGATTTTAGCCTGCACACCGGTTTTAAAATCGTCAGCTGAGACCATGTCACGCAAACACGCTAGGAGAATCATAAGAGAGGTAAGACGCTGTTGCCCGTCAACAACATCGTAGTTCCCTTGATCGTCTCTTTTATGCAGAACAATGGTTCCAAGAAAATACTCTTGGTCCTTGGGGGAGGAAATAACATCATCTATGAGATCGTCAAAGTTATCTTCCTCCCATGAAAATGGCCGCTGATATTCAGGAACGCGAAAGAAAAACTCCTGTGATAGAAGTGAGCCAACGGGGATCGTTTTTCCGTCCAAATTCTGCATCATCTACTCTCGTTTAGAACAAAAATTACCCATAACAGTTGTATCGACAGATTCTGTGTATCCCGGCTAGACCTGATTCTGTATATCCAGCAACGCGGAGATGAGGCGATTGCGTTGGTGGTCCCCGGTGCCGTAAGAGCGAGCTGCGCAGCACCAGGCAAGCCAGGGCAACGGAGATACTCGGAGGGCCCGTTGCGACGGTTCTTTGGAGGGGTGCGTCCAAGGGGTACATCACCACGGAGTCCCAGCAGGCAGGTAGCCGGGTACCGGCCTCAGGCACAGGGGTCCATTGACACGCATGGTAGCGAGACGCTTTGTGGTTCTGGTGCCGCTGGGATGGGTGCTACCCCCAACAAGGTGCCGGGGGTGAAGGCGAGATGCATCAAACGACCGTCCTTGTGTCCTGATAGCGTCGCTGGGTGGCCCGTTGCCTCTACCGACGCAACATTTCCTTAAGTGTCCACCGTATCGGCTTGCACCCAACGCTGCAATCCATGCGGCGTCAACCGTTCACTGAGGCCCGGGTCGGATTCATCCGGCACGGCGATGTTGCGGAGCTACCAGCCGGCGGCGGTAAGGTCATGAGTGATGGCCTGCTGCCCCCCCCCTCTCCCGCCGTGACGCTTCCAAGCGAATGAACGGATGATACCCTCTAGGTCCTGCGTACAAGTCGTCCCGGCAGCAGAGAGCACGTTGCCGGGACGTATCTTCGCCCGACGATGAACAAGATCTATGACGGACCAAGATCCAGAGTCGTTCCGAGAGCTCCAGCAGCAGCTACAGCATTTCGTGGCCGAGCGCGACTGGTCGCAGTTCCATACCCCGAAAAACCTGGCCATGGCCCTGACCGGCGAGGTGGGCGAACTCGTCGAGCACTTCCAATGGCTGAGCAACGAGGCCTCCGACAGCCTGCCGGAGGACAAGCTGGCGGAAGTGCGTCGTGAACTGGCGGACGTCCAGATCTATACGATGCTCCTTGCCAACCGGCTGGAGTTGGATCTTGCGGCGGCCGTCCGCGACAAGATTGCCGAAAACGAAGCCAAGTATCCGCCGGACCGCGCCTTCGGGCGGTCTGACAAGTACACCGATCTCTAACGGCTCTGATGCTTGTCTATAGCGGCGACAAGAGCACCTTCCTCACGGATGTGGCGGATAACCGGATCTCGGATCGCATCCTCGCAGCCATGAGCCGACGCAGTATGGGCGGGGTCAGCAAGAGCGAGCGCCGATCCTGGGAGGAGTCCCTGATCTACATGAAGAACGTGGTCGAGGACCCGCACATCCCGGACGACGCCGGCATCGCAGTGGAGTACCGCATCCCGCAGACATCCAAGCGGGTGGACGTGATCATATCCGGCCTCGATGAGGAGCACCGCGAGTCCTGCGTCATCATCGAGCTCAAGCAATGGCAGCACGCCGAGGCGACCGGTAAGGATGCTATCGTTCGCACCCGCCTTGGCGGAGGGATTCGGGAAACCACTCACCCCTCCTACCAGGCGTGGAGTTACAGCACCCTGCTGGAGGATTACAACGAAACGGTGCAGAACGACGAGATCCGGCTGACCCCGTGCGCA
>PUKZ01000193.1 GCA_003550725.1 Bacteroidales bacterium
GATTGTTGAAACCCTTTTAAATAACAGACCAAGAAAGCGATTAGATTATTTAACACCTAAAGAAAAATTAGAAAATTTATTGTTTAACAAGAAAGTTGCATTTGCAGCTTAAATCTACGATTTATTGATAAAGACAATTATTTTAATATTTGACTGATTCCAATTATTCATTACTATCAGACCCACCCTCAATCTTAAAAACACTAAAGCTGAGTTTATACCATTTTTGCATCTTTGGCAGATGTGGCTTTCATATTTGAACGATGATTACAAGAGAAAATTCGAATCTCTGTTTTTTTTTGAAAAACAACATTGATAATTTTTTGTGTAAAATATTTTTTAAATGGCTTAAATTATTCATTATTTTTGTTTAGTACCTTGCAATTATATTTTGTCAGGATTGATAAATGATTGAAGTTGAATTTATTTTATATACTATTTTGGTTATAAAGCAAAAATTAATAAGCAAATTAGATTCTAAACTTTAACAAATTTTTATACATATGGAAAAGAAATTGGCTATTAGACCTTTGGTAGGTTTTGATGATTTAAAATTTGGAGCTACCAAACAAGAAGTGGAGAGTTATTTTGGTAATCCCGGGGAAAAGGAAGATATAGAGGTTGAGGATGACTTCTCTGATGCACAAGTTTGGAGTTATGATGAACTTGAGCTTTCAGTTTTTTTTGAAAATGATTTTGATAATCTTTTAACTTGTTTTGATACCAACAACGAGGAAGTAACTTTATTTGACAAGAAAATTTTTGAATTAAAAAAAGATCAAATCATTGATTTAATGAAAAAAAATGGCTTTACAGATTATGAGACCGAAGATGAAGATTGGGGCGAACACAGGTTGTCGTTTAATGATGCCGTAATGGATTTTTATTTTGATAATCAGGCACTTGTTTCTGTTAGTTGGGGAGTGATGATAGATGATAACAACAATGTAGAATGGCCCTAAACTATTAAATAACAATATTGTTTTGTGATTGGATTATGACTTTACTTGATAAGGTTTATTTTTATTATTAAATAAAAGCAAGGTAAACTGAACATGAGTATTCGCAAATTATACCCATTAAAATTTAAGACAATTTTTAAGGATAAAGTGTGGGGTGGAGACCGGATTAAAACTTTGCTTGGAAAGGACTTCAGCCCCTTACCTAACTGCGGGGAAACCTGGGAGTTGTCAGGGCTAAAAGCTAATATTTCTGTTGTAAATAATGGGTTTTTGCCCGGCAACGAACTTGATGAACTGGCTGAAGTTTATATGGCCGATTTAGTAGGCGAAAAAATTTTTGAAAAGTATGGTATTAATTTTCCGTTGCTATTTAAATTTATCGATACTAACGACTACCTGTCTATTCAAGTTCATCCTGACGATAATACAGCTGAAAAAAGACATCAGAGTCAGGGTAAAACCGAGATGTGGTATGTGGTGCATGCTGAACCTGATGCTGAAATAATCACAGGGTTTAAAAAAGATACTTCAAAAGAAGAGTACCTATATCATCTTGAAAATAAAACATTAAAAAGTATATTAAATATCGAAAAAGCTGAAAAAGGCGATGTTTATTATATTCCCGCCGGCAGAGTTCATGCTATAGGTTCGGGAATAACCTTAGCAGAGATACAACAGGCATCTGATATAACCTACCGTATATATGACTGGGACAGGCCTGCGAGCGACGGTAATATGAGAAAACTTCATACTGATCTTGCTCTTGATGTTATTGATTTTAAGGGCTATTCGCAGTATAAAAGCCTTTATAGGGAAAATTTGAATCAATCTGCTGAACTTGTTAAGTGTCCTTATTTTACAACAAATCTTATTAAATTTGATAAAAATATTGAATGTGATTATTATTTTCTAGATTCTTTTGTAGTGTTTATGTGTATTGAAGGGCACTTTTCAATAGTTTGGAAGGATGGGCAGGAGGTAGTTAATTGTGGAGATACGGTACTTATTCCAGCCGATATAAAAAACTTAAAATTGATGCCTTCAAAACCTTCCAAATTCCTTGAAACATATATTGTTTAAAGATACTACTTTCAGCTCTGATTCAACAGGTAATTCAGCAGATTAATCAAATATACATAAAATAATTGCCCTAAAAACTTTGCTATTTACAAGACCTTCTTTTTTTTACTTCACGTTTGGTTTTCAACATGCAAAAACACGAACCTGTAATCTGCTCATTAACATCAACAGTTAAAGGGAGCTTGTCCGTTTCCCACTCTTTTAATCCTCCGGCCATATAAGCTACATCATCAAAACCTTTGTCTTTTAAAAACCTTGCCACATCTTTAGATTTCATTCCTGTACTGTCGGTTACTATAAAAGAAATACCTTTTGGAATGTCTTTATAACCCTCTTCTAATTTGCTGAATGGTAAAAACATGGCGTTAGGTACATCAAGTGTTTTGTGGTTAACTTCCGCTTCTTCACGTATATCTAAAATATATGCACCTCTTTCAACAGCCCCTTTTGACTCCTTTGGACTAACTGATTTTATACCATTATATTCAATTCCTATATTTTCAAACATTTTTTTTTCCATACCTTTATTACTTTTAATATAATACAAAGTTAAAGATTTTATACTATAGTAAAAAATATAAATGTAAGTATATATGTTTTTGGTATTTTTGTTGTGAAATGATTTTTTATTTTAGGTCATGAATAATCAGAAGCAAAAGTATAATAATACAGAGAGCATAAAAAAAGATGTTCCTGATGGTGTAAAAATGATAGCCATTTTGAATTACATCGGCTTTGGTTTCATGACGCTCATTGCATTGATATTGGTTTTTTTGGGTGTAGTTTTAATTACGAAAAGCAGTTTGAATATTATTGAAGATGTTACTGATGCAGGTTATGATATTCTCTTTATACTGGGGGGACTTACCATTGTGGTTTTTTGCATTTTGTTTATCTGCTTTGCTATATTTTTGTTTTTCGTAGGAAAAGGGTTGTGGAGATTAAGAAACTGGGCAAGGATAGCTTGTATTATCCTGGGATGTTTGGGTATAGTATTTGGAATAAAGAATTTTATTGAAGGTTTAATAGTCTCCGCTGATGGTTATATATTTCTTTCACTGCTTATAATAAGCTTTAATGCGCTTATTGCCGGTTACTTAGTGTTTAACAAAAAAGTCAAAGAGGCTTTTAGCACAAAACAAAAACTTAATAATACACAAAATCCCTAAGAGCAAAGTTAGCCCTTAGGGATTTTGGGGGGTTTTATTTACTCTGTCTGGTCATAACTATCCAGAGGTTCGCAAGTGCATACCAGGTTTCTGTCTCCGTAGGCATCATCTATACGTGTAACCGGAGTAAAGTATTTTGTTTCATTCAGGAATTCCATTGGGAAAGCAGCTTTTTTTCTGCTGTAGGGCTTATCCCAATCATCGTTACACACCATAGGAGCAGTATGTGGTGCATTTTTTATCACGTTGTTGTCTTTGTCTGCTTTTCCGTCTTCTATTTCCTTTATTTCTTTACGAATAGATATCATTGTGTCGATAAAGCGGTTCAGTTCAGACAGTGGTTCACTTTCAGTAGGTTCTACCATTAGTGTGCCGGGCACCGGGAAAGCAACGGTTGGGGCGTGGAATCCGTAATCCATAAGTCGTTTTGCCACATCTATTGCATCTATGCCAATAGTGCGTTTAAAAGGGTTACAGTCAAGGATCATTTCATGAGCCACATTGTCGTTTGCTCCTTTGTACAGCACTTTATAGTGCTTTTCCAATGATGCTTTCAGGTAGTTTGCGCTGAGGATAGCAGCTTTTGTAGCTTCTATCAATCCATTTTTACCCAGTAATCTGATATATCCGTAGGTTATAGGCAGGATAAATGGGCTGCCGAAGGGTGCAGATGCAACTGCGTTTATACCTTTTTTGCCACCTGTTTCAACCGTAGGGTGTCCTGGCAAAAATTCCACAAGATGTTTTTTGACGCCTATTGGGCCTACGCCCGGTCCACCACCACCATGCGGTATGGCAAATGTTTTATGAAGGTTCAAATGGGTTACATCAGCACCACAGATAGCGGGATTTGAAAAGCCTACCTTGGCATTCATGTTGGCACCATCCATATAAACCTGTCCTCCGTTATCATGAACAATTTTGGTAGCTTCCAGTATATGTTCTTCAAAAACACCATGAGTGGAAGGGTAGGTAATCATGATTGCTGCAAGGTTATCCTTGTGATTTTCGGCTTTTTCTTTAAGATCATCAATGTCGATGTTACCCTGGTCATCACACTTTACAACAACAACCTTGGTTCCTGCCATTACAGCACTAGCGGGGTTTGTGCCGTGTGCCGATGATGGGATAAGTGTGATATTTCTGTGGCTTTCACCACGGCTTTCATGATATGCTCTTATAACCATCAGACCGGTATATTCGCCTGATGCTCCGGAGTTAGGCATAAAAGATATTGCATCATAACCTGTTATTTCACACAGGTATCCTTCAAGCTTTTCGATCAGTTCAAGGTATCCTTCAGCCTGATCAGCAGGCACAAATGGATGTATGGCGCCAAACTCCGGCCAGCTAAGTGGAAACAGTTCGGCTGCTGCATTAAGCTTCATAGTGCATGAGCCAAGAGGAATCATTGTACGGTTAAGTGCAAGGTCACGATTCTCAAGCTTCTTCATGTACCGCATCATCTCAGTCTCACTGTGGTAGGAGTTGAAAACAGGATGAGTAAGGTATTTTGATTTCCTTTGCAGCTTACCGGGAAATGTAGTTATCTTTTCACATTCTTTCTTATTGCATTTTACCTTGTTGAATGACTTACCTGTGGCTTTAGCGAATACTTCAAGGATAGTGTTCACATCATCCAGTGAAGTAGTTTCATCAAGGCTTATGTTTACCAGGTTTTTATCTATATATCTGAAGTTGATCTTCTTCTGTTCTGCGATCTTTTTTACAGCAGTATTATCAATGCCTCCAGGTAACTGAATAAGTACAGTATCAAAAAAGGCTTTGTTTAGTTGCTTACAACCGTATTTTTCAACTTCCCCGGCCAGCACTCCGGTAAGGATATTGATGTGTCTTGCTATATTTTTAAGTCCTTCGGGCCCATGGTATGCTGCATACATACCGGCCATAGAAGCCAGCAGTGCCTGGGCAGTGCAGATATTGGAAGTTGCCCTTTCTCTCTTAATGTGCTGTTCGCGGGTTTGCAAGGCCATACGTAATGCCTTATTATTCTCTTTATCAATACTTACGCCGATTATCCTGCCGGGCACACTTCTCTTATATTCTTCCTTGGTAGCAAAGTATCCTGCATGTGGCCCACCATAGCCCATAGGTATACCAAATCTTTGTGATGAGCCGACAACAGCATCAGCACCCCATTCACCGGGAGGAGTAAGCAAGGTAAGGCTCAGCAGGTCAGCTATAACACCAACTTTAATATCTGCAGCTTTAGCCTTTTCAATAAAACTGCTTAGATCATGTACTTCTCCTCTCTCATCGGGATATTGTACCAATGCACCAAACATGGAATCATCGAACTCAACCTTTTCATGGTCTCCGATCACAAGCTCAATACCAACAGGCTCTGAGCGGCTTTTCAATACAGCTATTGTTTGCGGGAAGCATTTTTCAGAAACAAAAAACTTGTTTACATTGTTTTTCACCTGGGCTCTCGACCTGAGCGCAAAGAACATAGCCATAGCCTCTGCTGCAGCAGTTCCTTCATCAAGCAAAGATGCATTTGAAATATTTAAGCCGGTCAGGTTGGAGACTACTGTTTGGAAATTAAGTAATGCTTCGAGCCTGCCCTGAGATATCTCAGCCTGGTAGGGTGTATAGGCCGTATACCATCCCGGGTTTTCAAGTATGTTGCGCTGAATAACTCCGGGTGTTATGGTGTTGTAATAACCCATGCCTATATAAGATTTGTAAAGCTTGTTCTTTAAACCCAGCTTTTTGATATGGTCAAAATACTCATATTCGTTAATACCTTCAGGTAAATCCAAATCCTTTTTGAGACGGATACTTTTTGGGATAGTTTCGTCAATAAGCTGCTCAATCGACGAAGTTCCTACGGCCTTGAGCATTTTCTTTTTGTCGTCATCCCGTATTCCGTTATGCCTGTATATGAAGTTGTTTGTTAACATATCTGTTGAGATTTTTTGTAGTTATGTTTATTTATCTATGTTTTATTCGAGTTATGTCTTGCTTCCGGTAGATTGGTTGATAATTGATTAATGAATACTGAATAACGGTCATGGTTGATCGTTCACCAGATACTACCCTCTGCTTTTAATCTTATCATTTGTTATCTTCCAACCTGCCTTCAAAGCATTGATATTTATATTCACAAGGTCTTCACCTTTTTTACCAAAGATGAATTTAATTGCATCTTCGAACTTTCCAAAATCAAGTCCGAGGAAAGGGATAGCTGCACCTAATATAACCATGTTTGCAACTTTAGCAGATCCCAGGTCTTTGGCAATTGTTTCGGCATCAAGTATAACGTGGTTTGATATTTTTTTGATTTCCTGCACAACTGACTCTTCTTCCGGGTAATTAGGAATATTTATAAAGGGCTTTGAGTTGGTAATAAGCCATCCCTCAGGATTAAGGAAAGGCAAATATCTTAAGCTTTCCATAGGTTCAACTGATATTATCATATCGGCTTTACCTTCAGGGATCAAATCTGAAGCTATCTCTTTTTCTGATATTCTAAGATGTGATTGAACATCGCCGCCACGCTGGCTCATTCCATGTACTTCAGCCTGCTTTAGGTATAAGCCCGACTGAACTGCTGCATATCCTATTGTAGCAGCAATAGATAGAATTCCTTGTCCACCAACCCCGGCAAGAATTATGTCTTTTTTGTTCATGTTGTTATGTTTTTTATTACGATTTATCTGTATATTTTAATTAGCTTTTTAAGATACAATTGACTGCTAACCGGTAACAAGTATTAACGACTTAATAGTTGTTACCGGTTACCGGTTATCTTTAACTCATTACTTCTTTTTATCTTTAAACTTCTGACGCATTCTTTTGTTTAATGTTTGAATACATTCTCTTTTTGCTATTATCACTGATACGCCTTTATAGGCAAGCTCTTCTTTAAAGGCAGCTGTATTTTCCTCGTGGTGTTTTTTGAGTGGTTTAAGAACTCTAATATGCTCTTCTTCCACACCAACTCCTTTGCAGATATTTTCAATTCTTTCAAATGCTGATGATGGTTGGCCGCCGGTCATACCTGTAGTATAATTATCGAGTATGACGACTGTTACATTTGAT
This sequence comes from Bacteroidales bacterium, assembly GCA_003550725.1. Classification (GTDB taxonomy): domain Bacteria; phylum Bacteroidota; class Bacteroidia; order Bacteroidales; family UBA7960; genus PUKZ01. The sequence continues at coordinate 7,280 of PUKZ01000193.1, forward strand.
TTGTCGTTAACGGCATCCAGCAGGCCTGTGATTCCTGAATGGGTAAATGTACTGTCGCCAATTACAGCAATTGAGGGGTGCATTCCGGCATCTGCAGCACCCTTGGCCATAGTAACAGAAGCACCCATATCGACGCAGGTGTTTATTGCATCGTAGGGGGGCAGTGCTCCAAGTGTATAGCAGCCTATATCTGAGAATACCCGTCCTTTTCCATATGGCTCAAGTGCTTCGTTCAACCCAAGGAAAGAATCTATGTGTGGGCAGCCTTTACATAGAGATGGAGGGCGTTTTGCAACTATCGAGGGTATCTCATTACCGCGTGTTTTTTTAAATCCCAGGGCTTCACCTACTATATTAGGGTTTAACTCACCGTCACGCGGTATATACCCATCAAGCCTACCGTGAATTTTCTTACCTTTATCAAGAAAACCTTTTAGCATTTCTTCCACTATAGGATATCCGTCTTCCAGTACCAAAATCTCATCACACTCTTCATAAATTTTGTCAATAAACTTGTAGGGCAGGGGGTACTGTCCTATTTTAACAACCGGGTAAGGTATATTCCTGTCAGGATAATTCTCATACAGGTAGTTATAAGCAAGTCCGCATGCAATGATGCCAAGGCTTTTATCTTTACCGTCTGTATAGGAGTTGTAAGATGAATTTTGAGATTCGTCGGAAAAAGCGTTCTGTGCTTCGAGCAGTTTTTTGTATCGTTGCCGTGCAATAGCGGGAAGCAGGATGAACTGTTTGAGGTTTTTAGGTATTTTGTATTCGTTTTGATTAACAGGTTTTTTTCTTTCAACACCTGCCCTTGAGTGTGCCAGGCGTGTCGTTAATCTCATCATGACAGGTATTTCGAACTTTTCCGAAAGCTCAAACCCGTAATGTACCATATCGTATGCTTCCTGTTGATTGGATGGCTCAAGAACCGGAACCATGGCAAACTTTCCAAAGAACCTTGAGTCCTGCTCGTTTTGCGATGAATGCATCGACGGGTCATCAGCTACCACATATATCATACCCCCATTTGCCCCTGTAATTGCCGAGTTTATAAATGGATCGGCAGCTACATTAAGCCCGACATGTTTCATACAGACCATTGTCCTCTTGCCGGCATATGACATACCTAATGATGCTTCTGCAGCAGTTTTTTCATTGGCAGCCCAATTTGCTGAAATGCCTTTTTCTTTTGCCTCTTTTGAGGCTTTAACATATTCGGTTATCTCAGTTGAAGGAGTACCAGGATAAGCATAAATACCTGACATGCCGGCATCAATGCCTCCCTGTGCTATTGCTTCATCACCTAATAATAATTGTTTTTGCATGTTATTAAATGCTTTATAAGTTTAGTTTTTTCTTGAATGTGTTATAATCCTGCAAATCTAAGAAAAAAATCTATAAGGAAAATAAGGGAGTAATTTTTTATTTAGTATTTCACCCTTAAATTACATAAACCCCTGTTTATAATAATAGTAAAGGATATTATGTTTAATGACTTAAATCTTTATTGACAGGTGAAGGGTTTCATTCTCACTTGTATGTTATAGATTGATTTTTCTATTTAACTAACAGGAAAGTTGTATATTTGTTTGAATAAAATAATCAGTACTGTCCGACAAAAATAAATTTTGAAATTTTAACCGCGCAGTAGTGTAAAATGAAATATTTTGTTTTTAAGTTTCCCCTGAAAAAACAGGTGATAAAATAAGATTACTGTTGATTTTAGTATTAAATTAAATTATAACCTTTTAAAAGTAATAAATTATTATGCAAATCAAGTCGTTTTTATTATTTCGTTTTGTTTCTTTGTCGTTATTAATTTTTTTCGCATGTGGTTCTCCGGATAAAGCGCAACATGAAAAGGAGGTAGTTTCAGATAGTGTAAGAGCTTCAGAAATTCATGAACAGGTTCTTACTCTGGATACGCATGCTGACACGCCGTTAATGATGATGCGTGAGGGTTTTGACATAGGTGAATATAATGATCCTCATGATGGGGGTGGCAAGGTTGATTTTCCAAGGATGTTTGAAGGAGGCCTGGATGCCGCTTTTTTTGCTGTTTATCTTTCGCAGGGTGAGTTAACGGATAAAGCTATTGAAAGAACAAGGGAGCGTACATTAGACATATTTGATTTAATACATGATGCTTTGGATGAATATTCTGACATGGCCGGTTTGGCACTAACACCCGACGATGCATATCGGTTGAAAGAAGAGGGTATGTTGGCTATATATATTGGCCTTGAGAATGGTTATCCTATTGGGCGTGATCTGGAATGGGTTGAAAAAGTTTATGACCTTGGTGCCCGTTATATTACCCTGTCGCATAACCGCAATAACGACATATGTGATGCGGCAACTGATCCTGACGGCCCCACGCATAACGGACTTTCGGATTTCGGTGTGGAAGTGGTTAAGGAGATGAACAGGCTTGGAATGATAGTAGATGTGAGCCATATTTCCGATGATTCTTTTTATGATGTAATAGAGGTGTCAAAAGCTCCCGTAGCAGCCACACATTCAAATGCGAGAGCACTGGCTGATGTACCAAGGAACATGGATGATGATATGTTGCTTACTTTAAAAGAAAATGGTGGCGTTGTGCAGGTTACTTTTGTCGGGCCGTTCTTGAAAGAGATGGATCCAAACCCCGAAAGAGAAGCTGCATTTGCAGAGTTGCGCGAAAAATGGGGCGATTACAACAAATTATCTGACGAAGAAATGGATCAGGTAAGAGAAGAATGGCAGGAAATTAATGAAAAATACCCCAGGGAACTGGCAACAGTTTCTGACTTGGTTGACCATATTGATTATATAGTTGATCTGATTGGAGTTGAGCATGTAGGTATCGGAACAGATTTTGACGGTGGCGGCGCTCTTGAAGATTGCTTTGATGTAACAGAAATAGATAATATAACACTTGAGCTTGTCAAAAGAGGCTATAGTAAAAAAGAAATAGAAAAAATCTGGTCAGGTAATTTTATGAGAGTATTCAGGGAAGCAAAAAAAATTGCTGCCAAATAACAAAATGCTTTAATGCATTCTCCGGTTAGTTTACTAACAAGGCTTTTGTCGCAAAACCGTAAAGATGAATTTTTTAGCTCATTTATATTTGTCAGGTGATGATGAAGATCTTATATTGGGCAATTTTATTGCTGATATGGTTAAGGGCAAGCAGATTGACAAGTTTAGCCCCGGTATTGTGAAAGGCATACAAATGCACAGGAAGATTGATGAATACACCGATGAGCATCCGGTAGTGGCTCAAAGCAAAAATCGGTTAAGAAGCACGTATCGTCATTATTCGCCGGTTGTTGTGGATATGTACTATGATCATTTTCTTGCAAAAAACTGGAATGATTATTCTTTATTACCAATTGACAGATTTTTGAATAACGCTTACAACGTATTGTTGGCAAAATATATGATGCTTCCCTCACGTGCACAAAGAATACTGCCTTTTATGATAAGCTCTAATTGGCTTGTTAATTATGGAGACTTAAAAAGGTTGCAAAAAAATTTTGAGGGCCTTGCAAGAAGAACTCCTTTTGAATCAGGAATGGAAAATGCTGTTAATGATCTAGTTAAAGATTACAATGATTATTTAAAAGAGTTTAGGGATTTTTTTCCCCAGTTGATTGATTTTGTTGAAAAAATTAAAATCAAACAGTAGTTAATATTATAATCACGGTAAATTTTTAACTGATTGATTCTTGATTCTAAACATTTAAATATAATAAATTCAGAACTCCTGATCCGTGTGCTGTATTTCAGCAAGTTATGCGTTTTGTTTCTCAAAATATATATGTCGCAATAAAATAACAAATTGCAAGTAACAAATAACAAATAACAAACAAACTATTCTAACTTGTTTTGGTCATTGAGATTTTGAAGATTGAATATTATTTGTTTTTTGAATTTTGAATTTTGGGATTTAATTATGTTAGAAATACGACAATTTATTTTGCGACGCATAAGGAGTTCTGAAATTATAAATAAAAAAAGGGGGTTTCGTTAAATTACGAAAGCCCCCGTTTTTTTATACTGTATCTGTTAAAAACAGTTATTTCAATCCGCTTCTTTTAAGGAAGGGTTCAATAGATGGTTCTTCACCTCTGAATTTAACGTAAGCATCCATTCCTTCATAAATGGCATTTTTTGCCATAATATATTTCCGAAACTTTTCTGCCAGTTCCTGATCAAAAATATCATTTGTTTCCTTAAATGCTTCAAATGCATCGGCATCTAATACTCCAGCCCAGCGATAGACATAATATCCTGCAGCGTAGCCGGGACCGAAAATATGTTGAAAATTAGTTGTTCGGTACCTTGGTATAATTTCATCAATGAGCCCTATGCGTTTCATTGATTCTATTTCAAATTCATTTACGTCTATATCGGGATTAATTTCAGTGGTATGCCAGTCCATGTCAAGAATAGCTGCAGCGAAATACTCGGTTTGAATAAAACCCTGGTTGAAAAACTCACTTTTTTTAATTTTATCTATCAGCTCATCAGGTATGGGTTCGCCTGTTTCGTAGTGAATAGCGTATTCCTTAAGTAATTCAGGTTGGCCGGCATAATTTTCAAGCATTTGTGAGGGTAATTCAACGAAGTCTCGGGGCACACTTCTTCTTGTTCTGTTATAACGTCCTTCAGCAAAGAAATTATGCAAGGCATGCCCAAATTCATGGAAATAGGTAGTTGTTTCGTCCCAGCTGAGCATAGCAGGCTTGTCGCCGGTTGGACGAGTAAAATTCATCACTATTGTAACAATAGGTGCTATTTTTTCTCCATTTTCATAACCACCGCTTCTATAAGTGCCACACCATGCACCACTGCGTTTTCCGGGTCTTGGATGAGGATCAATATAAAGTATGCCAAGGTGACTGCCGTCATTGTCGAATACTTCAAAAGCTTCAACCTCTTCATGGTAAACCGGAACCTCCGGACGTTCTTTAAAAGTCAGCCCATAAAGCTTATTAGCCAGTTTAAAATTACCCTCACGTACATTGTCAATTGTAAAATAGGGCTTGATCTCATCATCATCAAGGTCGTATCTTTCTTTGCGAATTATTTCAGAATAATACCACCAGTCCCAGGCTTCAAGATCAAAGTCTTCTCCTTCGCGGTCAATTATTGCCTGCATATCATCACGTTCTTGTTTTGCTCTTTCAAGTGCAGGATCCCATACTTCATATAAGAAATCATAAACATTTTCAGGGTTTTCTGCCATCTGTACATCGGTAAAAAACTCGGCATAATTTTCAAAACCAAGCTTTCTTGACATATCCTGGCGTAATTCAAGCAACTCTATGAAGAGTTCTTTATTGTCATGCTCGTTATCATTGTCGCCGCGATTTATGTAAGCTTTAAAAATCTTTTCGCGCAGATCACGGCGTTCTGAATGCTGAAGAAAAGGAACCCAACTGGGTGTGGATAAAGTAAACACCCACTTACCTTCTTTATCGGCTTTTTTAGCTTCTTCAGCAGCAGCATCGATAACATGGCCAGGTAGCCCAATAAGATCATCTTCATCTTCAAGTATTAATTTGAAATCATTGTTTTCAGCAAGTAAATTTTCACGTAGCTCAAGTGATACCATTGACATACGTTCACTGATCTTTTTTAACTTTTCACGTTCTTCCTCGGGAAGAGCTATGCCATTACGCTCAAAATCCTGGTAAATTTTTTCAACAAGACGTTCTTGTTCTACATCAAGATCCATATTATCAAGATTTTCATAAACCTCTTCAATCCTGTTGAACAGATCCATGTTAAAACGAATAGAATTGCTGTGTTCTGATAACATAGGAGTAGTTTCACGTGCTATTTCCTGCAAACGCTCATTTGTTTCAGCACCCCTTAAACCACCAAAAATACGACTTACCCTTGTCAACAATTCACCTGCATTGTCAAATGCAACAATAGTATTTTCAAAATCAGGTGCTTCAGGATTTTCAATAATAGCGTCAATTTCATCCTTATGCTTGCTTATAGCTTCCTTAATAGCAGGCAAAAAATGCTCATCTTCTATTTTGTCAAAAGGGGGAGCATTAAATGGAGTATCAAACTCCATTAAAAGCGGGTTTTCTTTTTTTTCTTCCTCCGGGGCACAACCAACAAAAACCATAATCATGGTAATTAATAAAACACTTATTTTCTTCATAATTAATTTTTTTGAAATAAATAATACAACATCGATTTAAAAAGCAATATTAATCATTTTTTTTGCGTACAATACAACATTTTGGTATATTTTTGGTAAATGTTCTAAATTATATCCAAAATGTTGCTAAACAAGAGTTTCTAAAACCGGTATATATGCATATAAAGAATATTATTGGAATTATATTTTTTTATTAACTGGGCAGCATCTGTTTATTCTGACCGGGTTTTTCTTTTAAAAAAATCTTATATTACCGGTTATAAAACCAGTAATAAATACTACCCTGCATATATAAATAAAAAGATAGTTATTCTTTGGGATATCCTACTGTTTGAGCAAATATTACATGCTGATGATCTTTAAGTTTAAGGGTTTTATGAATTTTATCCCTGTCAATTGCACCTCTTACAACCGTTGCTAAACCTTCTGATGCACAATAAAGATAAATATTTTGGGAGATATAACCGGCATGGTTTGCTGCATAGAAACTTTTAATTTCTTCATCAATACCATCACTCATTTTTTTGTAATCCGAGACATAGACAAAATTTACCGGTGCTTCTTTAACAAAATTCTGGCTTCCTGTATACTTGCGAATATCTTCACCCCCCTTGCGTATCAGGGCATGTTTGTTATGATCATATAAAAACCATCCCTCAGCCAAAACTACATATATGTCAATATCCTGCCAGTTACGGGCAGAAGGTGCTGTACGCAAACCTTTTTCAGTGCGCGAAATACCGAAAGCAGCCCATAGCAGGTCAGATAATTTTTGCTCGCTTAGCTTGGCAGTACTATATTCGCGAGAGCTTTCACGCGATTTTAATGCATCCAGCAAAGGCATGCCGCCAGAGGTGTTTGGCTCAGGCAACTTTAATATATCAGAGTCTGTTGCCATTGTGCAAAGCGAAAAAATAAAAAATATAAAAATAAATAATAAACCGTTAAAATAATAATGCTTCATATAAAAGGAATTTTATGTAAAAAAATAAGAAATTTTTGTCATTATTTTATTTCTGTTTAAAAATAACTTCTGATTGCAATCATGTTACATATTTATTTTGCTTATCATATAATTCGTATTCTTTTTTATCAATTATTTCCTTTAAAGTTTCTACAACTTCCCAAACTTCTTCAAATGTGTTATATAGTGCCACGGGTGCAATACGAATAATATTTGGCGGTCTTAAGTCAGGTATAATACCTTTTTGTTTTAAAGCTTCATTTATTCTTATTGCTTCAGGATGTTCAATTGCAATATGTCCGCCTCTTTTTTCTTCAGCTAATGGGGTAACAATTTTGCAATCTTTGTATTTTGAAATAATTTTTTTCTGCAGCAATTCGGCAAGTAAAGAAGTTAGTTTAAGGGATTTTTTTCTAATGTTGCATATTCCTGCCTCAAATATAATTTTCAATGAACCTTCTATGGCGGAAGATCCAAGGATGCCGGGAGAAGATATTTGCCATCTTCCGGCATTTGGTGAGGGAATGAATTCCTGCAACATATCAAACTGCTTTTCTTTTTGATAGCCAACCCAACCTGCCAATAAGGGTTGTTTATTGAAATGTTTTTTGTTGACATAATAAAATGCTGCTGATCCCGGCCCTCCGTTCAAATACTTATAGCTGCACCATAAAGCAAAATCAACATCCCATTCATTAAAACTGTGATCTATTGCACCTACCGAATGGCTACAGTCAAATCCAATGCAAATATTGCGTTTGTGGGCTTCGGCAGTGAGAAGCTCCATATTCAGTAATTGTCCGGTGCTATATATAACAGATGGCAAGAACACTAATGCTGTTTCATCATCCATTAAGTCAACAATATGTTGCTCATTTAAAAGGCCGTTTTTATCGGCTTTTGCCAGCACAAGGTGTTTGCCGGGGTCAAAGCCCCTTAATTTTAACTGTCCTTTTAAAGCATATATATCTGAGGGAAAGTTAAGTTCGTCGGCCAGTATTTTAACTTTTTTCCCATGGGGATTATAGAAACTGCTTACCAGGGCATGGATGTTTATGGTTGTTGTGCCGCTTAAAATAACTTCTTCAGGCCTGGCACCAACAATGGTTGCTGCTAAAGCCCCCATCTCTTCGGCAAACCAGAACCAGGGACGTTCCCCTTCCATCCACCCTTTTATTCCAAGTGTTTTCCACTCCTGAAGCAATCTCAATAAACTCTTTTCCGAGTCTTTCGAAAGCAACCCCAGTGAATTACCATCCATATATATAGTTCTGTGAGGAATATAAAAACGACTACGAAAACCGGCAAGATCATCTTTTTTATCTAATGAAAGAATGTTTTCTTTTGTAATGTTATCCTCATACATGGTTTTGTAGTTTTTATTCAGTGGTTAATTAACTTAACCTGTTATTATTTATTTTCAAGACGCTAAAAATATTGATAAAGTTAAATATTAAAATAACAGAAGCTGGAGCTGTTAACCTGTAATTATTATTTCTTCGTCTTTTAAATCCTGTTCTCCCCTGTATTTTAGAAAGAGTCTTGCGGTTGTAATTACATCTTTATTGCAATAATCGGCTATTCTTTGCAGATCGTTTTCATTCCAATATACATTTGCAACATCTTTGCCTGAGATGTCATCTTTAGGTGTTGGAATATCAAAAACAGCAGCCATTAAATCAAGTGAGGTGTAATTTTTGAAATCGCCAAATTTCCAAAGGTCCATTGTATCCAAAAAACGTGTTTCCCACGGCTTTTTTGCGAAATTATTGAGTAAATAAGGCAGTTTTATGTCATTAATCAGCATACGTCTCGAAAGGTAGGGAAAATCAAATTCTTTTCCATTATGGCCGCAGAGAAAATTATTAGGACTATTAAAATGCTCTTCCAGCATTTGTTTAAATTCTGAGAGAAGTTGTTTTTCATCATCGTTGCTAAAAGCCTTAACCCTGAATACTTTTTCATCGTTGGCTGCTGTATGAAAAAATCCTGCCGAAACACAGATAATTTTGCCAAATTCGGCATAAATACCTGCCTTTTCAAAAAAAAGATCTTTAGCAGGCTTTTCTTCCTGCTGACTTAATCTGTCGACTTTTTTTTCCCATAAAGGTTTAAAAATTTCGGGTAGCTCATCAAAGCTTGCACGCATAGGTACTGTTTCCACATCCAGAAATAATATTTTTTCTAAATTAATGGAATAAAAGTCGTTTTTGTTATCATAATTTCCATTCATGAAAATATTCAGTTAGTTTTTTGTTGGTTAATTATTTCTGTTAAAGCACTTTGTTTAATATTATGCTTATGGTGCTGTTTAACAGTTTGATCATTATTCTAAAATTGTAAATTCAGTTCGCCGGTTATTTGCCCGGCCCTCTTCTGTTTCGTTGGTATCTATAGGTTTTTTGTCGGCATATCCTTCATATTCAAGTCTTTCAGGGTCGATGCCGTTTTCTGCGAGGTATTCATAAACTTTTTTGGCACGATTTAATGACAACTCAAGATTATATTCGTAAGAACCTACATTGTCAGTATGGCCGCTAATTTCGATTTTTATATCCGGATTTTCCTCCATAAGCTTGATAAGCCTGTTGAGTTCTGATTTGGATTCAGGTTTGAGGTTATACTTGTCATACTCGAAAAATATATTTCTCAAAACGGTGCTTTCTCCGGCTTCAATTGGTCTGAGCGGAATATCTTTATGATAGGGTTCTATTCCGGTATAAGCTTTTTCTACTGAAAAATTTTCGGAATAAAACAGGTAATTTTTAGCTGATACATTTAGGCCAACATTGACACCCATGGGTATGGCAACAAGAAAGCTTCCGTCAACCGGGTCTGATTCCGAGTTTATAATTACTTCATCATTTTTAAGATCAATGAGTTCAAAGTTAACTTTAAGGGGTTGTTTAGTATATTTATCAAATACCTCACCTTTCATGTATGTCAGGGGGTCGGGCCGTGCTTCTTCATAAAGATCGAAATAATAGATGTTAGTTGAGCCTTCATTATTTTTTTCTTCTGAAGCAAAGTATGCTTCTCGTCCGCTGGCACCTATAAAAAGAGAATACTCATCTTTGTGTGTGTTAATAGGGTATCCAAGATTAACCGGTTCTGACCAATTGCCGTCTTTATCGCGTTTTGAATAAAAAAGATCGAAACCACCCATACCGATATGCCCTTCAGAGGCAAAAAATAGTGTTCTGTTGTCGGGGTGAATAAAGGGCGACATTTCCCGCCCTGATGTGTTTATTACCGGACCAAGGTTTTTTGGGGTTTTCCAAACAGAATCATTTTTTAGTTCAGTCATCCAAATATCTGTAATGCCAATATTTCCTTCCCTGGCACTGGTGAAATACAGTGTTTTTCCATCGGCGGTGGCACTTGGTTGTGAATCCCAGTCCCTGCTGTTTACAGGCCTTCCCATATTCTCAGGATTCTCCCATGAGCTGCCTTTTCGCCTCGAATAATATATGTCGCAACTCCCCACTCCTTCAGGTCTGTTGCATGCCGTAAAAAAAAGGTGCCGGCCGTCGGCCGATATACTTAAAAACCCTTCATTATGCGAAGTGTTAACCGGCTTTCCAAGGTTTTTTGCAGGTTGCCATTCACCATCGACTTTATGACTGTAATAAATATCTTCATATTCACTTCCCTTACGAAATGAAGCAGTTTCACGTTTCTGCTTTCTTGTAAAATAAATTGTGCTTTCGTCAGCTGTTAATGATGGGCTGTATTCAGAAAATTCCGTATTAATAGACTTGCCTATGTTAACAGGCTCAAATTCTACAGGCGAATTTTTTGCCTCTATAGCAAAATCACATGTTTTAAGTAAACTGTCGGCATTTTCCTGCATAGAATTACTTATATCATTGTAGCTTAGAAAAGTCTGTAAATGTTGCCTGGATTTTTCATATTTTCCTAACTTCAGTTTCGAATGAGCTAAATAGTAAAATTTGTTAGGGTAAAAATCAGGGTCTATCTCTATGGCATTTAAATAAATATCAATGCAATCTTCATACCTCCCGGCTTTATGATACATTTCCCCCAGTATAATATATGGTTCAATAAAACCAGGATCCATTTCCACAGCCCTTAGAAATTCCTTTTCAGCTTTTCTGTTTTCCCAGTTGTTGTAATATTCAATGGCATTTTCAAAAGCACGACGCGCCCTGATAGATGATGTTGTTAAATCCTTCTCTCCGAATTGTGGATAAGCATTAAAGCAAACGAAAAAAAGAATAAAAAATAATAGCAGTATGGTATTAAAAAATGATTTTTGCATTTATGTGGCCGGATTTAAGAAATATTAAATTATTATGATTTGTTTAATTTTAAAAATCAGCTACTTTATAAAAATTTTTAGAGCTGAAAGAAGATGTTATTGATATGATTTTTTATGTATAAAATAGTTTATTTACTTTCCGAAATATTTTATAAGGGATTGATTGACCATATAAAATATAAATTAATACTATAACGAATTTTACTTCAAAACTAATATTTTATATAGTTGTAAATTAATAAAACTGTATTTAAATATATTAAAAAAATCACAGAATATATAAACTTCAAAACCGATCATTTTTTATAAAACAAACAATACTTTCCATTCACTTAAAATCGTCCATTTATGGTATATTCATATATTTATGTGTTTGCAAAGAGACCATCCATTTAGGATTTTGCTTAATATAATCGACAATTGCCGGCAGGATGTTATTATGTTTACTCCATTCAGGCTGGAGATATAATAAACATTTATCTTTTACTTTATGGCTGTTTTTTTCTGCCCATTTAAAATCATCGGGGTGTTGTATTATAATTTTAAGTTCATCTGCCATAAGCAAGATATCATTGCGTGGTGTTTGGTTGTTTTTCGGAGATACACAAATCCAGTCATAACTTCCGGTCAGCGGATAACTTCCCGAAGTTTCCAGGCATATTCTGATACCTTTATCCTTAAGGTTTTCACAAAGAAAGTCAAGGTTATATATTAACGGTTCGCCTCCTGTAATGACAACAGTTTTTGATGGATTATCAGATACAAGCTTTATTATATCTTCTATTTCAATCAGTGGGTGAACATCGGCATTCCATGATTCTTTAATATCACACCATTTACAACCTATATCACATCCACCGATTCTGATAAACCATGCAGGTTTGCCGGTCATGTAGCCTTCTCCCTGTATAGAATAAAAAGTTTCCATTACCGGCAATGCTTTGCCAGATTTTAACAAATTTTCATTTTTTGTTTTTTTGTTCAATTGTGTTCAGTTTGAGGATATATTTCTTTTTTTGAGGCTTTAAGGGTATTAATCAATAGTGATGCGATAGTCATAGGGCCTACTCCACCGGGTACGGGTGTAATATATGATGCTTTTTTACTTACTTCATCAAATTTTACATCGCCTATTAGTTTAAACCCTGATTTTTTTTCTGTTGATGGTTTTCTGTGAATTCCGACATCAATAACAACTGCACCTTGTTTGACCATATCAGCATTAACGAGTTCAGGTTTACCTATTGCAACAATTAATATATCGGCATTGGATGATATTTCCTGAAGGTTTTTGGTTTTGCTGTGACAAACTGTTACAGTTGCATTGCCGGGATCAGCATTTTGGCTCATCAATATACTTACCGGCCGGCCTACTATATTACTTCTTCCAATAACAACACAATTTTTGCCTTTTGTTTCTATTTCCGAACGTTGAAGTAGCTGCATTATACCAAAAGGAGTTGCTGATATATAAGCCGGCAAGCCTATAGCCATTCTTCCTGCGTTTATAGGATGGAAGCCGTCTACATCTTTTTCGGGTTTAACAGCCTGTATGATTTTTTTTTCATCAATATGCTCAGGCAAGGGAAGCTGAACAATGATTCCATCAACATTTTGGTCATTATTAAGAAATTCAATAGTCTCAAGAAGGTCGTTTTCTGAGTCTTTAGCTGATAAATTATATTTTGATGATACAAATCCAACTTTTTTGCATGCCTTTGCTTTATTTTCGACGTAGGTTTGACTTGCTGGGTCTTCTCCTACAAGTATGGAAGCCAGGTGCGGTGCCCTGCCATTATTATCAATTATCTTTGCTACTTCTGCACTGATCTCACTTTTGATCTGATTTGAAATGCTTTTCCCGTCAATTATTTTCATTTATGTAAAAGATATTTAAGCTTTGATTTTTAATGAATTATATTTGTTAGTATTGGGTTAACCCTGCCCGAGGTTTTTCATCATATTGCCCATTTTGGATTTGCCGTCTTTCATTGACTTCATCATTTTACGGGTGTCTCCGAATTGTTTTAAGAGTTTATTAACTTCTGTTATTGAGCTTCCGCTGCCGCGGGCAATTCTTTTACGACGGCTTCCATTAATAATTGACGGGTTTTCACGTTCTTCGGGTGTCATTGATTTAATGATAGCTTCTATACCTTTAAATGCATCATCTTCAATATCGGCATTTTTCATCGCTTTACCCATTCCCGGTATCATGCCTGCAAGGTCTTTGAGGTTACCCATTTTTTTGATTTGCTGCATTTGCTTAAGGAAGTCATTAAAGTTAAATTGGTTTTTAGCAATCTTTTTATGCATCGACCGTGCTTCTTCCTCGTCAAATTGCTCCTGTGCTTTTTCAACCAGCGAAACAATGTCGCCTTTACCCAAAATCCTGTCTGCCATCCTTTTTGGATGAAACACATCGAGTGCTTCTATTTTTTCACCTATACCGACAAACTTAATGGGTTTATTAACAACAGACTTTATACTTAATGCTGCACCGCCTCTTGTATCGCCGTCGAGCTTTGTCAGGACCACCCCCTCATAGTCAAGCCTGTCGTTAAAGGCTTTGGCAGTTTTTACTGCATCCTGCCCTGTCATGGCATCAACTACAAATAATGTTTCCTGTGGGTTGAGAGCGTCTTTCAGGCTTGCTATTTCATCCATCATTTGCTGGTCAATAGCGAGCCGGCCTGCAGTATCGATAACAACAACCTGGTGCCCCATATTGCGTGCATGCTTTACAGCTCTTTTTGCTATATCAACAGGGTTTTTTGACTCCTTATCGGAAAACACCTCTGTATTGGCCTTTTCTCCAAGAACATGCAACTGGTCAATAGCTGCCGGACGATATACGTCGCCGGCTGTTAAAAGTACATTTTTGTTTTTTTTATTCCGGAGAAAATATGCCAGCTTTGCAGAAAAAGTAGTTTTACCACTACCCTGTAAACCCGATACAAGTATTACAGCAGGGTTGCCTTTTAAATTGACTTCCTCGTTTTCCGAGCCCATCAACTGGGTTAATTCTTCATGTACAATTTTTACCATTAATTGCCCGGGTGAAATCGAAGTAAGCACATCGCGGCCAATAGCTTTCTCTTTTACCGAATCAGTAAAGTTTTTTGCTGTCTTATAGTTTACGTCAGCATCAAGAAGGGCCCTGCGAACATCTTTAAGTGTTTCAGCTACATTTACCTCCGTAATGTAACCCTGACCCTTCAAAAGCTTAAAGGATTTCTCAAATCTTTCTGTTAAACTCTCAAACATATATGTATGTATTATTTGTTTTTTATTGGTTTTGAAAATGCAAAATTATCATTAATTATATTATTTTTAAAACTTGAATTTGCAAAATTCACATAGATTATATAATTAACTTATCCGTTTGCGGTTAAATGATAGAATTATTGGGGCGAAAAAACAAATACCCTGTTAAGGTAAACTTGCTAAATAATAATTGACAAAATGTAATTAATTACCCCTGAATAACCACATCATAGAGTGATTTTATTTCTTTGGCCTTTTCCGGTTGATTGCTTTTTTCATATGAACTTTCAAGGCTGCTTAAAATTCTTAAAATTATGTCGTAATTAGAGCAAAGTTCAAAAAACTCAGGCCTCGGATTTAAGTTAAATTGTTGCAGGAACCACTCAGCTTGTCTGTGTGAAAAAACATTCCCCTTACTAAAAGCATTTATATAGAACAATGCCTTATCATTTTTTTCTGTAAAATCATCTATAGCAGAAGTTTTAGCATAGTATGCCAGAAAAAAATGGTTGGGCAGTTTGATGCCATAAACAGGCATATCCAGACTTTGCGCTACAAGCATATAAACTAATCCTAAAGATAGAGGGTTACCCTGTTTTGCATCAAGAACTTTTTTAATGTAAAAATTGTGCGGATCATGGTAATGATCTGTGGAGCCTGAAAAGCCATACTTGTCAAAAAATATATGATTAAACACCTTTACCTGCTCTAAAGCCGTAAGGTCATTATTCAACTCAAGCCATATATCTTTGCGAATGCGGTTTAATTCTACTTTTATTTCCTCGTCTTGCAATTCCGGGTAGTGGTACTGTGTTATTATCAGCCATCCGTCAATTAAATCTTTACCATCCTGTTCTTTCCATTGTTTTAGTTGTGATTCTACATTTTTAAACTGAATTTGATGAACCAGGTTTTGTATTCGATTTTGAACTTCAGTGTCAGTGTTGCTTATCCAGGCAGCTTCAAGATATGGTATTATTTCTGTGCCATATAAAAAAATATTTTTTTTGATTTCTTTATAAGCATTATCATCAGGGTCATCAATTAATTTTATGAGAGCCATTATTTCTTTTTCATTATCAATTTTTGCCATATACAAGTATAATTATCAAATTTAAAGTCTATCCAAAACTGTTTTAATAAGCTTATCTACTGCTTTGTTATAGTTTAGGCTGTATTGTTTATTGATTCTGTTTGCAATAACTGTACATATTGTAAGTGTTTCGTGCCCCAGTATTTTTCCAAGAGCATAAATAGCAGATGTTTCCATTTCAAAATTAGTGATTCTTTGATTGCTAAATTTAAAATTTTCAAATTTTGAATTTAACCCCGGGTAAGCTAAAGGTATTCTCAATTCACGGCCCTGGGGCCCGAAAAATCCAGGGGCGGTCACAGTAATACCCTGTGTCATATCATAAGCAATTGTATTCAACAACTCACCTGAATTCTTAACAATATATGGTTTTGATAGTTCAGTAGCCCAGTTTGTATGTTCAATAAAACTATTCATCATATTTTCTTCAATAACTTCTTTGTCAAATTTATAAAAATATAAAAGGCCGTCAAGTCCTATAGCATAAGCAGATGCAACATTAGTATCAACATCAATATCGGGTTGTATGGCTCCTGATGTTCCAAGGCGTATGAGCTTAAGTGAACGGTGATTATCCTTGAGCTGCCTTGTGTTTAAGTCAACATTAACGGCAGCATCAAGCTCGTTAATCACAATGTCAATGTTATCGGCACCTATACCTGTGGATAATGCAGTAATTCTTTTACCTTTATAATAGCCGGTGTGTGTTACAAATTCACGGTTTTGTTTTTTATAGTCAATTTTTTCAAAATATTTAGAAATACTTTGCACCCTTCCCTGGTCACCTACCAATAAAACTGTATCAGCAACATCTCCGGGCTTTAAATTTAAATGATAAACGCTTTTGTCGGGATTAATTATGAGTTCACTTTTCTTATATCTGGTCATGATTTAGTGTTGTTGATTTTCAATATAACGGCATGGTAATTATTTAGTAAACAAATACAAAACAAAGTTATTAATAAAAATCAATACTGTTTCAACAGTTTAACTGTAATGATTTATTAAATAAGCCGGTGGTTTTGCTGATAGTTTCAGATCAGATTTATTTGGAAAGGCTTTTTTAGATAATGGTAATCAATTTTTTTATGAATATTGATTATTGTTTAATATTATTGAGGTTAAATTTGTATAAATATTTAATTGTAAATTTAAAAAGCTATGATAGCTGAAATTATATCTGTAGGTGATGAGCTTTTGACTGGCCAGGTAATTAATTCCAATGGCACATGGCTTGCCGGTGAATTACATAAAGCAGGAATTGACACACGAAAAATTACGGTGGTTTCTGACAAAGCGGGCGAGATAACCGGTGCTATGCTGGAAGCTGAATCAAAGTCTGACCTGGTAATAGTTACCGGTGGCCTGGGGCCAACAAATGATGATAATACCCGTCAGGCTATTTGCGATTTTCTTAATACCTGCCTGGTTGAAAACACCTGTGTTTTGGATAATATTAGGCTGTTATTTGAAAAAAGGGGAATGGAAGTGACCGAAACCAATCGTAAACAAGCATTGATACCCAAAAGTTGCCGGGTAATACAAAATCAATATGGTACTGCCCCGGGTTTGATGTTTGAAAGGAACAACAAATTGTTTTTTGCCCTTCCGGGTGTGCCATTCGAATTTAAGCCGATGGTTACAAACGAAATAATTCCTCTTCTCAAAAAGCATATTAAAAACAATTTTATTGTGCATAAAACTATTTTGACTCACGGAATAGGGGAGTCGTTTTTGGCTGATAAAATCTCTGATTGGGAAGGTGAGCTGCCCTCAAATATAAAACTGTCATATTTGTCTTCGCCATGCATAGTTAGGTTAAGATTAAGCGGAAAAGGGAAAGATCAAAAGCATGTTAAGAAGGATATTGACAAACTGGTCAAAAAGTTAAAGATGGTTATTCCGGATTATGTTTTTGGTGAAGATAACGATACAATGCAGTCGGTTGTGGGTGAGTTGTTGAAAAAAAGGGAAGCATCTGTTTCAGTTGCAGAAAGTTGTACCGGTGGTATGATTTCGCACCTGATAACCAGTGTTGGTGGTGCTTCCCAGTATTATACAGGCGGTATTATTGCTTATGATAATGATATTAAGATCAATTGCCTTAAAGTTGACCGGTCATTAATTAAGAAACATGGGGCTGTAAGCAAGCATGTTGCGGAGTCGATGGCGATTGGTGTCAAAAAATATATGCAAACCGATTATGCAATTGCTACAACCGGTATTGCCGGCCCGGAAGGAGGAACACCAGATAAACCCGTAGGCCTGGTTTGGATAGCCGTGGCAAAAAACGACAACGTTGTAAGTAAAAAGTATATATTTGGTAACAACAGGGAAAGAAATATATTGATTGGTTCTATTACTGCATTAAATATGCTGCGAAAAGAAATTATGGATTAGTAGTTAAAACCCTGCTAAGCTGTATGACAGATCATTAAAGCGATTACATGCTTATTAATATGTTTGTTTTTATTAATAATTTTGCGGAAACCTTTTTTTTTAACCGAAAGTATGGGTTTTGATGTTTTTTCTGGGTTTCGGATAATAGTGATTCTAACTCAAAAAAGTAGAGAAAAATTTGATTAAAAGTAAAAATTATGTTTACTTCGTTAGTAAAATATAAAACATAAAAACATGGTAACACGATATAAGATCAAAACTTTAACCGAGTTTATTATAGAAAGGCAGTCTGAATATCCACATGCTAAGGGTGCTTTAACAAGGCTGTTGAATGATATTGCAACTGCTGCCAAAATTGTAAACCGTGAGATAAACGCAGCGGGCCTTGTAGATATTCTTGGTTATGAGGGTAAAGAAAATGTGCAGGGAGAATCACAGAAAAAACTTGATGTATTTGCCAATGAGCAATTTATTACTGCCCTGAAAGGTGGTGCCGAATGTTGTGCTATAGCTTCAGAAGAAAATGAAAAGATCATATCTTTTCAGAATGAATTTTCAGAATTGGGTAAATACGTTATAGCCATTGACCCTTTAGACGGATCGAGCAATATAGAGTCAAACGTTTCAATAGGCACTATCTTTTCCATATACAGGCGCAAAACGGAAGTAGGTGAAGGAGGCAAGAACGTTGATATTCTGCAGCCGGGCATAAACCAGGTAGCAGCCGGATATGTTATTTACGGTTCATCAACTATGTTGGTTTATACTACCGGTAAAGGAGTTAACGGTTTTACACTCGACCCCTCAGTTGGTATATTTTGCTTATCGCACCCCGATATGGCGTTTCCTAAAGAGGGAAAAATTTACTCAATAAATGAGGGTAATTATATTTATTTTTATGAAGGGTTAAAAAAATATATCAAGTATTGCCAGGAAATTGATAAAGAAACATCCAGGCCTTACACTTCAAGGTATATAGGATCATTGGTGGCAGATTTTCACCGTAACCTTATCAGTGGCGGGATCTTTCTCTATCCGGGCTCAAAAAAAAGCCCCAGCGGTAAATTAAGGCTGCTTTATGAGTGTAACCCGATGGCATTCATTGCCGAACAAGCAGGGGGAAAAGCAAGCGACGGCTATAACCGTATTATGGAAATTGAACCCGAAACACTTCATCAACGATCGCCATTGTTTGTCGGGCCAAAATCAATGGTTGAAAAAGCAGAAGAGTTTATACAAGAATATGACGGATAGATATAATTTGGATACTATGATCTATTAATAAAGGATTTGAATTTGGAAATTAACGTAGGTTTTGGGTATAGATGTTATTAACTACTATATTTATACGTTTTAAAGGCATGAATCCTTTTTTAATAAAACCCGGATTTACATCACAGAATATTTATTATTTTTGCAAAGCACACAAGGGACGTTAGCTCAGTTGGTTTAGAGCGCATGCTTGACAGGCATGAGGCCGCTGGTTCGAATCCGGCACGTCCCACTTAATATTCAGCCACTTACATAAATATTTGTAGGTGGTTTTTTATTGTATGCAAAAATTTATGCAAAAAAAATGATTATGGAAAAGTTTTTTGTAAAGGATTTTAAAGGCATTTATTAATTAAATTTTATCCTACTAAAAAGCTATCATTTTAAAACTGGTTTGCTGTGGTGTATGCTGTGGCTATTTTTAAGAAGTTTTTTATGGGTACTACAAATAAATTAGATGCTATTATAAAAGCTTAAAATGCGTTTTTAGCTTTGTAGTCAATAGAGGTAAAATAAAAATGTTACAAAAACAATTAGAATTTGTTCAGCAAGCTAGTTATTTATTTTTGTTATATACCATTATTCCGAATGCTAAAATCAATAACGCAATTAGAGATATTGTTATATTCATTGCGGATTCAGTACGACCAGTGTGAATACAATAACATACAATACCTGCTATAAAAGGAGAAATGCGATTATCATTCTAAAAAGCTTCATAAGTTATTTTTTAAATTAAATTATTTAATCTATAATAACTGATCAACGTGCCGGGTTGAAAACAAAAATAACAAAAAAACACTTAGATTTTGTTTAATTGCAGCAAACGTTCAAACGTTTCTCTCTCTAATTGGAGGTTATCGTGACCCCGCAAAAGGCTGTTAAGGGTTTTATATTTGCTTGTGAGGTCATTTATCGCATTAACTATCTTTACATAGAAACTTATCGTTTTTTTGGGAGAATTTATGTATTACTTTTTATGTTTGTTAAATAATTAAAAAATTAATATAACAGAATACAGCAAATTTTAATATATAGTCGTTGGCTGCTATGATTGGGAAAAAATAACAACCAAAACATTCAAAGTAAAATATATTTTTACTATATTTGAATAAATAAATAAAACAGACAAGCAATGAATTCCTTAGACATAAATACAAATCTTGTTGATGGCTACTTAAGATTACTTGACAATCTAAGCCCAAATAACAAACTTGAATTAATCTCAAAATTAACGCAATCGGTTAAGACTGACTTAACTTATAAAAAATCGAGATTTTATAAAGCCTTTGGAGCGTGGGATTCTGAAGAAAGTGCAGATAATATAATAAAAGGTATTAAAGACAGTAGGACTTTTAACAGAAAAACTGAAGAGTTTTGAAACAGTATCTTATAGACACTAATACTTGCATATATTACATAAAAGGGAAATACAACCTCAAAGAAAAATTTGAGAAAGTTGACCCGGATAACTGTTTTATTTCAGAAATAACACTTGCTGAACTTATGTTTGGCGTTGAGAACAGCGAGAAAAAAGAAAAAAATAAGAAAGCACTTGATGACTTTTTAACTGGTGTGAAAATTATCCCGATTTTTCATTCCCTAAGTAATTATGCTAAAGAGAAAACCCTCCTCAGAAAAGCAGGAACACCTATAGATGACTTTGACCTTTTAATTGGTGCAACAGCTATAACTCACAATTTGATTATGGTAACAAACAATATAGCACACTTCAACAAAATAAAAGGAATAAAGATTGAAGATTGGACCAAATAATATTGTCTGATAAAAAATGCACCACAGCAGCCAACATGATGCATATAAAACAGGTAGATATGTAGGTAATTGAAAGTTTTGCAGTCCGCTTTGGCTTTTGTCTCGGGGTTATAGTGACGAAGCCCGCAACGGCGAAACCCTCATGTAGCGAAGCGGAATAAATCCGCCACTCTGGCTATACCAGGAACGTTGCAATAAAAATAAACCAATACATAAATCATGAAAAAATATTTATCTAATGACAGTTGTAGGGATAATTCAATCAATATCCGGGATGAGCTGCCTTTGTGGTCTGCACCGTTTGGATTAAAATTGCTTGATTATATCATATATAAACCAAATATTACTGCCATTGATATAGGTTTTGGAAGCGGATTTCCACTGATAGAGCTGGCAGCCCGATTAGGTAATGGTTCAACGGTATATGGCATTGATCCATGGAAAAAAGCCGTAGAAAAGGTTAAGGAAAAAATTGATTATTACCGGATAAAAAACATTAAAATTATTGAAGGATTTGCCGAGTCTATACCGCTTGATAATGAAACTGTTGATTTGATTACAGGCAACAATGTGATTAATAACGTTTCCGATAGTGAAAGTGTTATTGGCGAATGTTCGAGAATTATCAAAAAGGGAGGCCAGTTTATACAAACCATGAACCTGGATAAAAGCATGTTTGAGTTTTATGATCAACTAAAAGAAGTGTTAAATGACTTAAAAATGGATAAAGAAATTGAATTGATGCATAAACACATAAGCGAAAAACGTCCATCGCTTGATAAAATTATTACCGAAATTAAAGGTCATGGATTTGTTATAAAAGACCTGGAACACGACCAGTTTAATTACAAATTTACTGACGGTACGGCAATGCTAAATCATCACCAGGTTCGCCTGGGATTTATGGATTCATGGATTAGTTTTTTGCCGGCTGATAAAACAGGGGAGATATTTGATAGAATTGAAAATAAGCTGAATGAACAATCACGGCATTTTGGCGAAATTAAATTAAGTATTCCTTACGTTATGATAAATGCAATAAAACAATAAACAATAGTTGCAGGCTTTCATTTTGTTTCAAAATGTTATGTTATCTATTTTTAATGCAAAAAACAACCCCGGGTATAATTTCTAAAGATATTTATTATTTTTGCTAACATAATAAAACCATTAATTTGATTTGTTAATGGAGGCAGAATAGCTTTGTGCTATTATTTTGATCAGGGTAAAATATTTAATTTACAGTCAGATAAATAATAAACATATTTATTAATTTTTAAACAAATAATAACATGTATACAGGAGTTTTTATTTTATTGATGTTGTTAGCTTTCAACACATGCGATGAAGAGATCATTGACGAAGAGCAAAAAGTTATTGATGACAAGGAATTTGTTAATGAGTTGCTTGAAAAATCAACAGACTCACTTAAGATTGGTTCAAACGTATTTATTCTTGAAGCATATTTATGGAGGGATTTTCAACCTATAAGCCCACCTGAAGGAAGGCCAATGATTGCATCTAATTCATTAATAGAAGTAAATACAGATAATATTCCTCAGAATATAGATCTTGTTAAGCAGTATGTGATTAAAGATGAAAGTGTATGGAAAGCTGATTATGATGATTCTTCACCGCATTCGCCGGGCTTCAAGATTGAGAAAATATCCAGGGATGGCCCTAAATGGGAGCCTGGTACTAAAGTTATTATTGTTTGCAAAGTAACTGATAAAGATGCAGGGGTTGATTATTTTATAAGAAAAGATGATGTTGAAATAAAACGAACTGATTAATACTTTTATCAAAAAGTATTTTAGTTGCATACCGGCAAGTTAAGTGCGAGGGGTATTTCGTATTTATCTGCTATCTTTTTTTTGGAAAAAATAATCTGTTTTGTTACTTGTTTTTCAGACAGATAATAGGAGGATATATTTTATTATTTAAAAAATTTATAAAAACCAAAATTGCTTATGTCAGACAAAAACCTTGTTTATCGCGGAAAATCCAAAGATGTTTATAATATAACTGAAGGGTCTTATAAGGGTAAGTACCGTCTTGTTTTTAAGGATGAGGCAACAGGTTACATAGAAAACGGTAAAGCTGTTTTTGATCCCGGCTACGATACCGTGGTAGGTGAAATACCCGGTAAAGGTGCTATTGCCTGCAGGTTTGCCACTCATTTTTTTCAACTTCTTAAAAATAAGGGTATACCTTCGCATTACATAGATACTATTAATGATAATGAAATGATTGTAGAGCCTGCTACTCCGCTTTTTATGCAGGTTGAATCGCCCGGATTTGAAGGGTCAGAAGATTTATCGAATCTTGAATTTACATGGAGAAACAATGCAACCGGGAGTTTTTGGAGAAGGTATCCATTTGTCAAACCCTGTAAGAATATTAATAAAGTAGTTGAAGCATGGACAAAAGGTGATGTTGATGTTTTGATCACCTTTGAAGCCCTGGAGGAAACCGGTGCTATGAGTAAAGATGAAATAACAACCAGTGTTGAACTGGTAAAGAATATAGCTGAAATTGTTTCACAGGAATTTGCTTCTAAGGATCTTCATGTAATTGACGGTAAGTTTGAATTAGGCCGGCTGAAGCATGGTGACGGAAAAATTGTTATTATTGATGAAATATCTCCGGATGTACTGCGTGTATGCAAGGGATATTCTCCTGACAATAATGGCGACTGTAAAGTATTTAAGCAATGTGCAGTGACAAACTACTCTAACGGTAAAAGAACCATTAAAAACAAGAATCAAGTGCGTGCATCTGATTTTATTGATATTTTTCTCTGATAAGTTTAATACATATAAACATCAATATTAAAGTAGTATTTCTATTTTTAGTGATATTCAAACTAACTTGTGTCGCCTTTGCCGTATTTCCGGCCATTTTTTAATTCACGCTTTCACGGCCGCCTGTTTGGGCAAGCCAACGCACCGCCTTATACCGGCTTTTGATGGCATACTTTGTAATCCGGCATGTTAAAGTAGATTTTGATAAAAGGTTATTTTTAAGCCACTTTGTTATAAATGACTGTAAAACTTAGTTTTAGCACAAACAACTCAACTCTATAAAAATTAAATTATTATCACTGCCGGTTTTTAAAATCGCCCTCCGGCCTTTGGTGAAGACACCTACAAAACAAGCGAAAAGGGCGTTAAAAAATATTTGAAGTCGCTCCATAAAATTATGGAAAAGTATAAAAAATATAATACAGATTAAACACTCTCAAAAATTAAATTAGAGTTAAAAGCGACATTGCAAATATTTTAGCCCTTGATGCGTAGTTTTGTGGTGGCGGAACCACAGCCTTGAATTTTTGTAACTTTTTTTTCAAGAAAAAAGTTTTTATAATTTAGGGTTATTTCAATAATTTTTCTAAGCATTTTATGATATTAATTGCTTGATAATATTCTGCTTTTCTAATTACTATCCCCTTTTTTGGTTATTAAAACTTTTAAATTTACTATTATTACGGGATTGTCTAATAATGCTGTATTGGTGATATTTGCATCGTTTTATTTGCAATTTTTAAGCTATTTACGGTTATGTCAGTGATTTTTGGGACCCTTAGAAAGTATATCATCATATTTCTATTTATATTATTGTCAATAAATTTATATTCTCAAACATTAACAATTGAAGGTTTTGTTTTCAATGAAAATGGTGAAACCCTCCCCGGTGTTAATATCAGTCTTAACAGTGGTAAATTTGGTACTGCTTGTGATTCTGAGGGTTATTTCAGATTTGAAAACCTGCCAAAAGACACCTATCAACTAACTGCTTCGTTTATTGGATATAGAGATTTTACGAAAATTATAGATCCGGATGATAAGAATGTAAAGTTAACTATAAAACTGGAGCCTTCTGAATATTTGCTTGAGGAGGTTCATATAGAAGAGAATCGTCGTCAAAGGGCTAACCGTGCTGAAAGCATAACTATTGAGAGACTGCAGGGTGATTTTTTCAGAGATCATCATTCGGGCAGCTTAATGCAAACCTTAAGGCAATTGCCGGGCGTACATTCAATGGATGTTGGCACAGGCATGTCAAAACCTATTATAAGAGGACTGGGGTTTTATCGTGTGTTATTTGCAAAAAACGGTATCAGGCAAGCCGGGCAACATTGGAGCAACCATACCGGTTTGAGTATTGATCAACATTGCATAGAGCAAATGGAAATAATAAAAGGGCCGTCATCATTAAGATATGGATCTGATGCAATTGGCGGGGTTATAAATATTTTACCGCAGAGCATACCTGAAGACGATAAACTCTCTGGTGAAGTATCTTTTATAGGGAAGTCAAACACCGGTTGGTTGGGTAGCACGGCTGGTGTGTCAGGAAGAACCGGTGATTTTTATTTTCATGCCAATGCAACATATAATAGCTTTGGAGATTACAAAATTCCAGATACCGATGTTTTTCTTTTACCGGCTCCTTCCAGTGCAGCGAAGGCAACCCATGAAGTTGAGATAGGAGACTATGTTCTTAATACCGCAGGCAGTGAAAAAGCCTCTTCATTAACAACAGGAATAGTAAAGCCATGGGGCAACAGTTATCTAAACTTTAGTTATCATTCAACCAAAACAGGTTTTTTTGACTGGATGGGCTTAAGACACGAAGAAAAGAGGAAAATGCACCAGGAAAACAAAAGAGAGGTAAATATACCTTATCAAAATGTTGATAATTATTCATTAAACCATTTTACCAACAGGTATTTTGGAGAAAATAAACTTGAGGTAGCTCTGGGTTATCAATACAATATAAAAAGCGAACATAGCCCGTTAACAGATAGAACAGGTAACCGAAGTGATGACATAGAATATTACCGGGGCAGAGATAATCTTGAATTGAAACTTGATATGCAGAACATAACCGCCAACTTTTTATATTCAATCAGAAATTATGAAGATCAAAAGATTGACCTGATAATAAATACAGGTTATGAACTTAATAAAATAGATGGTTTTAGTCATATTATTCCTCAATATGATTGGAAGTCCGTTGGTGCTGGAATAGTTTATCGAAACAAGCTTTCTTCACAATGGGTTTTGAATAGTGGATTACGGGCGGATATCCATGATTTCCACATGAAGGAATCTTTGAATCCTGATCCGGCGTATGGTGATTCGATATTCAACCCTGAGTTTAATCAACTATTCACAGGTGTGGCTGCTTCTTTTGGCATGAATTATTTACCTGATGCAAATACTATAATAAAATTCAATATCGGAAAAAGCTACCGCATGCCTTCTGCTTACGAAATCGGTGCTTATGGCTTGCACAGGCATGAGGGGCGATTTGAAAGAGGTGATCTAAGCCTAGATCCGGAAGAAGCATGGCAACTCGATGTTGGTTTTGAAAAAAGCACAGATAAGCTGGAGTTTATGTTTAGCCCATTTGTCAATTATTTTACCAATTATCTGTTCCTAAATCCTACACCAGATTTAAGGCCTGAAGGACAAGTATATGAATATCATCAAAATGTCGCCCTTCTATATGGTGGTGAAGCAAGTGTTGAATATAATTTCTCCGATAAAGTGAGAGTTAGAAGTGGTGCTGAATATGTTTATGCTCTGAACCTTGATCTGATGAGATCATTGCCTTTTACTCCGCCATTTTCTCTGCGTTCACGACTAACTTATATGTTTGATGATCTGAATATTTTTACAGAAAACAGGTTATGTGTTGAAGGATTATGGGTTGGAGCACAAAATAATACCGTGCCCAATGAGCTTAATACACCGGGTTATTTTTCACTGAATATAAATTTACGTTCGGATATTATAATCTTTGACCATCCAATGAAATTAAGGTTTAAAGCCAGAAATATTCTTGATAACAGGTATTATGACCATGTGAGCTTTTACCGAAGGTTAAGAATACCTGAACATGGAAGAGGTTTTGAACTTTTTATAAGTATTCCGTTTTCAAATATGTAAATT
Organism: Bacteroidales bacterium; assembly: GCA_003550725.1. Taxonomy (GTDB): domain Bacteria; phylum Bacteroidota; class Bacteroidia; order Bacteroidales; family UBA7960; genus PUKZ01. Next base: position 34,466 of record PUKZ01000193.1, read on the forward strand.
AGCAATTAGTAATAAAAATTTTAAATAATTATGAAAAAAATAGTTTTAAAGCCGGTTTATAATTTAATAATATTAGCAATAATTTTTGCTGTCACAATTATTGCCGGGTGTGCCAAGGATGAGGACACAGAGAAATTGCAGCCCGAAATTGAGATTATTTCACCTGAGATGTGTGATACTCTTTATTTCGATGAAGCATACACATACAAGTTTAAACTGACTGACCCAAGTGGTGATGGTTTTGGTAATTTAAGTATGGATGTACACCACAATTTTGATCATCATACACATGGAGATCATTTGCCTTGTGAAATGGACCCTAAAAAACAACCTTTTAACCCATATGAAGAGGCATGGATTTTCGACTTGCCGGACGATAAATCTGAATATATCTTTGAAACAGAAATAACTATTCCCTCCGAAGTAGAAGATAAAGAAGATGCTTATCACGACTATGGGGATTATCATTTTCATATATATGTGACTAATAATGAAGGTTACCAGGTTTTTACCACATTTGATTTTAAATTATTATACAAAGACGGGCATCCTGATGATCCCTGGGAATAGGTTTAATTGGTTTCAAAAAATCACGATTAACAATCACCTGATTAAATTTATCATATCAGAAAAATCCAATATTTTAGGCATTGACCGGCAGTAAAGGTTTAAAGATATTTGCAATGTAAAAACAATTTATTAATAAACTTAAAAATACAATTATAATGAAAAAAAGGATTTTAAAGTTTTTGATTATTCCGGCTATTTTCGCCGTTTTAATATCGTTATCACTGGCTTCATGCGAAGATGATAAGGATACCACAACTCCGCCAGAAATATCAAATTTTCTTGCCGGAACGCATCCTCCGGATGTTAGTGATACAATTGTCAAAAAACCAGGTGCAGAGATCATAGTAGATTTCAATGCAGAGTCAAAGAATGACGGAACCCTTGAGGCTTACCATATTAAAATTCATGACCACGATGAGTACAAAATTATCAATGAGTTATTTGATGATGAACCTACATTTAAGGGATTAAGGAATGCCCATGTGCATAAACACATAGCTATTCCCGATGAAGCTCCGTTGGGCGAATACCACGTGGAAGTTATTGTTTTTGATGAGTTTGAAAACACTTCCGAAGTTGATACTCATATTTATTTAGTTGAAGAAGAATAGAAAATATTTTTTTTACTATCCATGTTCAATAAATTTTAGTTTGTTTATCATTAATCTGTTAATTTGATTTCATAAGGGAAGTTTTTACTTCCCTTTTTTTATGGGTATATTGGCTAGTTATTTTTTTGAGTTGCTATGATAAAAAAGTTCCCACGAATAGTGCGCAAAGCTATTCTGTTAATATTGTTTTTTAATCCCTTTTCTTAAACTAACATATTTTAAATTTTATAATTCATATCACTAAAACCAATAGTTATCGGTAATTATTTACCAGTTTTTAGGGATTGCAGGAATAACTTGTAATTACGAGTTTTGCAATGGTGTTTTACTAAGTATACATAAGGTTTCAAAACAGGTTGTTTATATTTTTTGAAAAAAACTAGTAAAACAATCCTATTTATGGAAATAGAAGACTAAATCCACTTTCAGCCCTTTTTATTGCTGAAAAACATAAGTAAAATTATATTTCCGGTGAAACCAGGTGAAAATGTAAACACCTTTTAAAAAAAAAGCATTAAAAACTAAAAGATTTAAAAGAAATGAAAAAGCAAAAAAAGAACAATTCAATTCAGTTAAAAAAGAATCAACAACCATTTTTCATTAGTAACATATCTAATATCTTGCCATCAGTTTTTCGACTGGCAACCTTTTTGTTACTTGCTCCTGTATTGTTTTTAACTCAGTCTTGTAGTGACGATAACGACGACATTAAGGATGATGGCACCCCCCCGGTAATTGAATATGCAACAGGGCGCGACAGTTTCCGTCCTGACCAGGGAGAAACACGTAGCAGCACAACTAATCACATACATGTGAGGTTTAGTGTTACTGATAATGCTGGCATTGAAGAAATTATAGCAACTGTCTCTTCAAGTTACCCGGGTAGCACCCCTGATGGCTTCAGTTTAATAGATGTTGAACACATATTTACTGCTGATGCAGAAGATGACGCTTTCCGTATTGAAGATGGTGCAAAATTTGTTAATGTAGATGCTACAGCCACTGATATTTATTGGGAAAATATAATACAGGATCTTCCCATTGCAGGTCCTTACGATTTCAGAGTGAGTGCTACTGACATATTTGGGAATACAACTTATGATGATCAACAGGTAAACAAACGTTTTTATTTGAGCCGTGCATATTCACCGACAATCTCACTTGACCATGATGAAAACGAAATATTTGCCCAGACTGGAGAAACAGTTATTGTTGAGGGAGAAATACTTAAAAATGATGAAGATGAAAATTCATCAGATATTGCATTTATATGGATGCGTGTAAGTAAAGAAGATGAGCACGATGATTTTGACCCGAGTTCAGATGCTCTGTATGAAGCGAGCTGGGGGCAATCTTTAAGACTAAACACTTCCGGAGATGATTTGCCGGGAACTTCAGTTATTAACATCAACGATGACCTGTTATACAATGGTAATGAGATAACAGCTCCTTCAGAAGAAGGCAATTACTCTCTAATAATTTGGGCTGAAGATGTCAACGGAAATGTTAACCGGGTTTCGGCAAGTCTTATTGTTGAATAGTTTTGAAGATTAAAATAAAAATGATTATTAAACAATTTCGTTCTTTCTTATTAAATTAGTTGATGTTGATTTATTTTTAAATTAGTGCCTTGTGACGATGGATGGGTGGATGGGGATGCGGCTTTGCCGTATTCCTATCCACATCACTTTATTATCAAGCGACACGGTCATTTCTAACGAAGCGATAGTGAGGTGAGAAATCGTTTTGATTTACTCAAGGCGTTAGTTCAACCACCACAAAACTACACATCAAGGGCTAAAAAACCGTTAAAACTTGTCGTAAAGTCGGGGCGAAAGCTATTATCTGAGTATATTATCAATTGCATAAACAGGATAAACACAAATATTATCGTATTTAGCAAAGTTTTCAAGTGATGTTCTTACTCCTTTTTTTTGTTTTTTTAGTTTAAGAAATATAAATATGCTTTGCATTTTTCCTTGCTTTCCCGATTTTACCTCAATAGGAAGTATGCTTGATTTTTTTTCAATCAGATAATCAACTTCTGCACTACTTCCTTTTTTTTCTCGATGCCAGTAAAAAAGCTCGGGTTTGGAGTTTGAAAATCTGTTTTTAACAATCTCTAGTCCGATGAATTGCTCCACAAGATTTCCCTTGTTTATTTGACTAAGATGATCGGCGGTAAAAAAAATTGCCGGATTAAGTTTAAGACTACGTTGCAATATTCCTGTATCGAAGAATATTACTTTATATTTCCTCATGTTTTTCTCGGCTGCTAATGGCGTTCCATTTGCCGAGGAATGATAAACCTTATAGCATAGTCCGGCCATTACAAGCATATCTACGGCTTCTTTTTTCTGCGCGTGATTGCCACTTTCCGATGATTTATTTATATTAAATTTGCTCCCGGTCTGGTGCATTACAGATAAATATACATCTTTTAAACGGGATGTATTTATTCGCTTTTTGTATTTTGCAAAATCGTCTTCCAAGGAATTTGTAATATCATCCAAAACTTTTTGAACTTCTAGTATATCGGATGTTTCAACAAAAGTTTTAACTGCTTCGGGCATGCCTCCGATAATTAGAAATTTTACAAACAGCTCATTTAATTGTTTGTGAAAAACCTCATCAACTTGATTATCCGGCGATGCCTCGGATTTAATTTTAACCAAGGATTCTTTTTGCATTGCCATTAGAAACTCATTAAAAGAAAGTGGATACATAAAAAGCGACTTTATTCTTCCGACACCGAAAGATGAAAGTTCTTCTAGTGCAAACTCTAATAGAGAACCGGCAGCGACAACATGCAGTTTGGGACGTTTCTCATAAAAAAAACGCAGTGATTGTAATGCTTCCGGACAAGATTGAATTTCATCAAAAAATAATAATGACTCGCCATCTTTTATAGATATGTTATAATATGCTGAAAGCTTAGTACAAATAGCATCAGGCGAAAGATTATCCTTAAAAAAACTCTTTACCTCCGGTTCCATCTCAAAGTTTACTTCAATAAAATGCTTAAACTTTTCGCCGAGTTTACGGATAATATAAGTTTTACCTACCTGCCTCGCACCCCTAAGAAGCAACGGTTTTTTGTTTTTGTCTGATTTCCAACTTGTTAAGCTCTGAAATATTAGTCTTTCCATATTTTTTTAGTTGTAAATTTACTGCAAATATAATTATTTTGTCGTAAAGTCGGGGCAAAAAATCAAAAAACTTGTCGTAAAGTCGGGGCAAAAAATTATAAAACTTGTCGTAAAGTCGGGACGAATGACTTTTTACAATACTTAAAGTTTTAATGCTGCTAGTAACTTGCATTATTGACATAATATAATTGTCGAAAACAGGAGGTTCGGATTAAACCTTAGCATCAAAATACCCAACCTTAACCTTAACCTCATCCTCTTCACCTTGGGTTAATGATTGCACAATGGATTATATTCAAACTGAATGATATGATTAATGAGCTACTAAAATATTTGATAGATTTTTGGCAGTTGTCTGCTTCAAAACTCTACTCAATAGATATAATCTTTTGTGTAATAGCATATATAGTCAATCCTGACAACGATTTGATGCCCGTCTTGCGGGTTATTTTTTTCCGGTGGCTGGCCACGGTATGAGTGCTTATAAACAATTTATCGGCTATTTCTTTATTTGAAAGCCCGTTAATTAATTCAATCAACACATCCTTTTCACGGCTGCTTAACTCCTCGGTTTTATTTGCTTCCCTGCAAATGCAATCATCAGTTGAAACCCTGCATATCGTTTCTTTTATTTTTTCAGGGTTTTCAGTTATTTCAACCGTATCATCAAAAAGCTCAATAGTATTTTTGTCGAAATACGAATATAGTATTCCAACCCAATAAGTGTTTGGAAGGCTTTTCTTAACAGCATTAAAGTTTTTTTTGTTTGACACTACATAAGATGGGTTGATCATTACAACATGCAGTTTTTCTTTATCTTTAAAATCAGTTAATTCCTGTATGCCATTAAACCTGTAAATATGAAAATGGTGATCGGATTTTAATAAAATATTGGTCAACCCTTCATAAATAATATGGGAATGTTCAATAACTGCTATGTAAATATTGCATTCCGTCACTTTACCGGGGCTTTTTCAGTTTTAACAATAAGTGGGATCAACGCAGATTCTTCTATCGCATAATGGATATTTAAATCATAATCCAGCTCAAAAAGGCTTATTATAAGCTTCCGGCGCATCGAACGGTCTTTTTCTATCGGAATATGGCGTAATAATAAATTTTTTAACTCCATCAACTTTGACTCAATATCTGTATGATGATCGCTATATACTTTAGCCGAATAGTCTTTCTTTCCATTGGCATCAACATTATCATTCAGCATATCCATAAAATAAGGGAATGCTACTTTGTCCTCATAATCAAGATGCTCTAAAACTTCATTGAAATATTCATCAAAAAATTTTCCTATCAGTTTTATCTCTTTAGTTTCGTTAACTGATGATATTTTTTTTATTAACTGTTGTATTTCCGGATATTTCTCATCTTTGTAATAATCGTGACTGCTTTTCAGAAAATTGATGATTGTTGATATGTCTGATCTGGAATATTTAGCGGCATCAAGCTCGTTAAAGCCGTTATAAAGGTTGGCAATATCAATAAAAATATTGGTGTTTATGGAGTTTTCTATGCATACTTTTTCTACGGTTTTGTTATAAACCATAAAGTCGAGATTGAAATGCTCCATCATCAAAAGCAGGTAGGGGTTTTCAAAAAACAAACCCGACATCTTCATTTCCGGTTTTATATAGGTTTTTTTTGTTTGATACATAATGTTTAATAGTAAGCCGATATTGAAAAAATATCTCTGAATTTAAAATAAACTTCAAAGTAACTTAAAAAACACCACATTTACAATCCCTTAAAATAGTGATTTTTTCTGTATGTTGATAAGTTGTTTATAACTCCTGCCTGTTATAGGTTAACATTTTATTTTGATATTATACTTTTGTTGCATTATTCGGTTCTTAATGGATTAATAGGGAATTTGGTGAAAATCCAAAACTATCCCCGTAGCTGTGAGTTCCAAAAACAGGTTTAATCAACATGCCACTGTTTAAAAAAAATAATGGGAAGGCGATTAAACCGGGACAAGTCAGAAAACCTGCCGGATAAATTAATTCTTGTAGCTTTCGGGTGAAAAGCAAAGGAATGTTCTACTCATCAAAGGATATTCTTACTTTCCCGTTAGTTACCATTTGTTAATTCTAAATCTTAACCTAAAAATCTAAAATAAAAAATAACGGAAGTGAGCTAAAATGCTTATCTTTAAGGCATTAAACAAAATAAACAAAACACTTTAAACTCACTTCCGAGATGAAAGATACAAATAAAAA
>PUKZ01000168.1 GCA_003550725.1 Bacteroidales bacterium
CCGAGTGCCCTGAGGAGCTTCAACCCCACAAGGATTCGTCTGAAACGAATCACGCCACAACCATATCTTAGCCCCGCCGCGGCTTCAACCCCACAAGGGTTCGTCTGAAACCCCCCGAGACGTCCGTGCATATCCCATCCGCGATCTTGCTTCAACCCCACAAGGGTTCGTCTGAAACGCTACCAGAACACGGATTATGAGGTGGATATGGACGGCTTCAACCCCACAAGGGTTCGTCTGAAACAAATCCTCATGCAGCGCCTACGAACAGGCAATTACAGGCTTCAACCCCACAAGGGTTCGTCTGAAACCACTCTACCGACTGATCGCACACACGGTCTACAAGGCTTCAACCCCACAAGGGTTCGTCTGAAACCAGCGCACGTCCGTGGCACTCTCGGGAATGGCGACGCTTCAACCCCACAAGGGTTCGTCTGAAACGGCGACCTCATTGAGGCGGGCGACCGGCCGAAGGTGCTTCAACCCCACAAGGGTTCGTCTGAAACACGACATCCCCGGGGGTGACGTGTAGGATGGAGGTGCTTCAACCCCACAAGGGTTCGTCTGAAACATCATGTTTTCGCGTACGCCTAGCTGACTTATAGGCTTCAACCCCACAAGGGTTCGTCTGAAACACCTCATGGAATCGATCGAGGAGATAAACAAGAACTGGCTTCAACCCCACAAGGGTTCGTCTGAAACTGTGTCGCCCCAACGCACGTCCTCAAGGCCCGTTGTGCTTCAACCCCACAAGGGTTCGTCTGAAACCGGACGGGGACGGACCCGTCGCCGAGGGTCTTCACGCTTCAACCCCACAAGGGTTCGTCTGAAACAGTAGCTAACAATGGCAAGACACCCAAGCACCGAAGGCTTCAAGCCCACAAGGGTTCGTCTGAAACGATACTCCGCGGCATCTGGGACCGCCTCCACGAGCGGCTTCAACCCCACAAGGGTTCGTCTGAAACGCAGATATGGGCGTCCGCCGATACGACGGGAGTCGCTTCAACCCCACAAGGGTTCGTCTGAAACTCGCTTACGTGACCTCGACGTCATGGACGGACGGGCTTCAACCCCACAAGGGTTCGTCTGAAACTCGCGAGGATCACGTCGACCTGATCGATCAGTAAGCTTCAACCCCACAAGGGTTCGTCTGAAACGGTCAGCTCCGCGCACTCGGCCCTGAGCAACCCATCGCTTCAACCCCACAAGGGTTCGTCTGAAACAGGTCGCCGTTTCCGCGTGCGGCCTCCTCGCGACTGTGCTTCAACCCCACAAGGGTTCGTCTGAAACTCCCTTCAGATCGATCAGAGTACGACGACCTCCCCGCTTCAACCCCACAAGGGTTCGTCTGAAACATCGCGTTGCTGTCGCTGTTGCAGGCATCGATTCAGGCTTCAACCCCACAAGGGTTCGTCTGAAACAACGAAGAAACCCTCCAAGACGAAGACGTAGACCGTGATGCTTCAACCCCACAAGGGTTCGTCTGAAACCCGCGATTGGATCGATGCGTCGCTTCAACAGGTGAGCGCTTCAACCCCACAAGGGTTCGTCTGAAACTGGTCGATGTCGGCCGCGGCACGCGAGACGTTTAGGCGCTTCAACCCCACAAGGGTTCGTCTGAAACGTGGCTTGTCGCGGACGAACTGATACGCCGGAGCAGGCTTCAACCCCACAAGGGTTCGTCTGAAACGATGGGTCTTTCGTGGGCATAGCTGGGGGATTGGGCGCTTCAACCCCACAAGGGTTCGTCTGAAACTCGGTTACGTGGCCGTCATCGGGACGATCGTGACGCTTCAACCCCACAAGGGTTCGTCTGAAACGAGTTCCTCGATTACAACATAGTTACCGAGCTGACGCTTCAACCCCACAAGGGTTCGTCTGAAACGCCGGGGACCGAGGTTATGGACCCATCCAACAGGCGGCTTCAACCCCACAAGGGTTCGTCTGAAACAGCTGCGTTCTTTGCTCTCGGGTCGGTCAGCCTCATGCTTCAACCCCACAAGGGTTCGTCTGAAACAACGGTAGACGGTGTTTCCGACATCCTCTATACCGGCTTCAACCCCACAAGGGTTCGTCTGAAACGGCTTAATTGGTACGACCTCCCCGACTTCGAGACGGGCTTCAACCCCACAAGGGTTCGTCTGAAACACGGGCGTCCTTGATGACGTGTGGCCCGATGGGATCGCTTCAACCCCACAAGGGTTCGTCTGAAACAGTCGAGCGCGGCCGGCATGCACGTCGTCGTGAAGCCGCTTCAACCCCACAAGGGTTCGTCTGAAACTGGAGGATGTCGGGCACGTCGCCAATCGCGCGCGTGCTTCAACCCCACAAGGGTTCGTCTGAAACCGTGTTTGTGTGGTTACAATCGACGCTTCCGAACGCTTCAACCCCACAAGGGTTCGTCTGAAACGAGTACGTTCACGCGGTTTAACAACGCAGACACGGCTTCAACCCCACAAGGGTTCGTCTGAAACGAGTGGTCGTGATCTCCGTGTTGATACCAACAGACGCTTCAACCCCACAAGGGTTCGTCTGAAACCGCCGTCGACGGCGATTGACCACGCCCGGAAGATGGACGCTTCAACCCCACAAGGGTTCGTCTGAAACGGGCGGTGGCGTTGATGTTGGCTCAACGACGGGACTCGCTTCAACCCCACAAGGGTTCGTCTGAAACCGCCGGGGTCGTAACGTGGCTCGGCGTGTTGACGATGCTTCAACCCCACAAGGGTTCGTCTGAAACCCGGCGTGCGCCGGCAAGAGTCGAAGCGCCGGATGGCGCTTCAACCCCACAAGGGTTCGTCTGAAACATCGGC
>PUKZ01000100.1 GCA_003550725.1 Bacteroidales bacterium
ATAGTTCCCGGGCCTTCCCTTTACCGATAAAAAAGCCGGGGTGGGGCACGGGTCGCTTTTGAATCACCTGATCGATGACTTGAATATCTGCCGTCTCGGCCAGGCGTTTCAGTTCCAGCAGGGATTCCGTGGTGCTCAACCGGGATGGGCGGTCCGTCTGCTCTAAACCCACCAAAATAGCCCGCTCCTGATCCTTCATTGTCTTGAGCGGGTCTTTTCTGACATGTTGTTCAGCGGCTCTTCCAGAGGAAGGGCTAGGATTCTGTTGTCTATCATGATTCGTCATACAGGCTGACCTCCACGTAAGTTTCTCGAATTGGAAGGGGCCCTTCCTGGTGGGTACCAGGCCCTTCCCGTCCATCTTTCTGGCTGTACAGCAAGAAAGCTGTGACAGAAACCCCTCTATTATTAGATTCACCGTGAACTGCCCGTTTCCCTGCTTCTGTGAGCTGAAAATATATTTCTTCTGTCCCCTGGGCTAGTTCTCCCTGTCCCACGCTCCCATCGGGGGCTAAAAACAGGCACACTTCTCCCACCGCCGGGTCCGCCTCTCGGTGGGCTTGACCGCGACGGACATAGGTCAGGTGGTCGTAGGCTTCGGGGTGTGTCACGATATGTTCTCGGAGGTTGGGAGATGGTTGATTGCCGGGACAGTACCCATTGGGTGAGGTCAGTGGGTCTACTTCCTCAAAGGGTCGGGTGGCCCGAAGGGGGTCTACATCCTCCCGAGGGTAATAGACCGTTAGCAGAAGGGGCGCCTGAAAGTCGTCCCCTGTCAAGGGCAAGTCCTCTTCTCCCCCTGAAGGGATGATATCCAGGGATAGCTTCAGGCGCTCTTCCCCGTAGGGGGTGAGGGTGCCCTGAAGTTCTGGTGTTGGTTCACGGGTGAGGTGTTGGTACAAGGGAAGGTAAAACAACCAGGTGATCAAGCTAAAAACAAGGCAAATTAAGATTGTCCCCACGAAGAAGCTCTGCTTGCTTCCCCGGAGGTACAGCAGCAACCATAATAGGTAAATCACCAGTCCCAAGGCCATCACCATGATCAGGCCAATCACGCCAGCGGTCAGCATCTTAAATCCACCATCCTACTCTGAATGCACAGGTCTTCTGTGAAGCATGGTTCCTCTGTGCTGATTGGTTTTATTATAACATGTGCTGTTTTATTATACGATGGTGGGCCCTCAATTATTAGGTATATGAGTTTTTCCAGGGAAAACTCAATGCATCACGGCATCACGGAGGATCCAGATTGGGATCTGGCTTGGTCTTTCGTAATTATCCTGAAGTTCTTGGGTTTTTGCTTTGTTTTTTGAGTCGGCTTGTGATTCGACTTCGTCCCAAAAACCCCGGCAATCGTCCTGGGTGTCCTGACAATCAACGTGGTTTTGTGACTCATTTTCTCTCGGTAGCACGCCAGTAATTTTTGTTTCCCCACCACCTGGCGGGCGATGATCACCGTATCGTACCTGGCGGGGTCACAAGTTTCACCGTCCATGAATTGTGCGCGAAAATAACCCTTAAAAAGGGTGCCTTCTAACTTTTTGGCCAGGGAATAAGCCCTGGGGTCCCGGTCTACCACGTCCACCCTGGCCCCTGTCAGCTTGTGGATCAACACGGCGGAGTAGGGAAGGGCGCCTCCACCCACGAACAAAACCCTTTGACCGCGGGTGATCCCGGCAGATAGAATCTCTTCTTGCACCGAGCGAGAAAATAGTTTACAGAAGAGAGACATGATGGGTCGGGCCAGGAGAGAGTCAGACGCCCATTTTTCTTTTTTATCGGTGACATAATTGATCAGTGATGGGGATTCAAACATGGGTCAGCCTCCTATGTGTGTGGCACTTGAAATTGAGAATCATTCTCATTGGTGATATCTACAGTTTATCTTTTATGCTCCACTTTGTCAACCACATGCCTTCACATATGCCTTCTCATACCTGTAAACATTCCGTAACAATCTGTGATTTTTAAAACTGTAAATAAACTCCCGGTTTTCCTGTGATTTTTCTGGATTAATAATAATAATTTGCAGGATTAACAGGTTGTTTGGAGAATATATTAGTTACAAGTGCATATATGTGTTGAGCATTAGGTGATTTTCCGCTAGCTCGAGCGGGCGTGAGAATGGCCTAAAATAACTAAAAGGAGTTGATGTGCATGGCAGACGAAAAAAGTAAAGCTAATGAAAAAAAAGGTCAAGAGAAAGAAAAAGAAGTGGTGACGACTTCTGCGTCTGAAATCAAGGAAGATGATATTCAAATAGTGGATGAAGTGATTGCCATTATTTCAGGAATCGCTGCCAGCAAGGTAGACGGAATTAAAGGCATGAGCGGTACATCCTTTGTCGGAAATATTGCAGAACGCATGGGGAAAAAAGACCTGGCTAAAGGGGTCACCGTGGAAAAAAGTGAAGATGATGAAGTTTATGTGACCATCAGTGTGATTGTCCAGTACGGAAAGAAAATCCACGAAACTGCCAAAGAAGTTCAAAAAGTGGTTCGAGATGCCGTCCAGTCCATGACTGGTTTGGATGTACCCGCTGTTAAAGTAAACGTTAAAGGGGTAGAAATCGAATCCGAAGAACCTGCTGAAGAAGCGTAAAAAGATTTGCGACTCTAAAGCTATAAAGGTTACACTAAAGAGCTGCCGTAATGGCAGCTCTTTAGTATGTCTAAATATCCCCCCCACCCATGTCCCTTAGGCTAAGCTATAACTCGAAGTTATGAAGAAAAATTTTCATAAAAATTTTTCTTTTGACATTAGCGAGCTAAAGTGCTACAATACATAGCATTAAAT
>PUKZ01000121.1 GCA_003550725.1 Bacteroidales bacterium
GACTGGTGTCTGTTATCCGTTATTTATCACTTGCGCTTATTATTCGCGGGCTTACAGGAATACAAAACATACAGCTTACCAAAAAGCTTGATTTCAAAGCATTAAATATTATTTCACTTATAGCTACATTTATTTCCGGAGTCATCGGCATAACCATGGCATATTCGGGTTATGGTGTTTGGGCGCTGGTTGCACAACAATTAGCAAGTAGCTTAATAAGCAGTATAATAATAGTTTATTATAACAGGTGGATGCCTGCATGGATATTCAGTAAAAGTTCTTTTAAAGAGCTGTTTACTTTTAGCCGTAATTTGCTAGCAAGCAGTATAATAACATCCGTATTTCAAAACTTGTACCCATTGGTAATTGGGAAATTTTTTGCTCCTGCGATGCTTGCATATTATACCAGGGCTGATTCATATCAAAAAATGATCTCAAATAATCTTACTACTATAGTTAGGAAAGTCTCATTTCCCTCTCTTGTACCGTTTCAGGATAACAATGAAAGACTTGTAAATGCTTTCAGGCAGATGATAAATATGATAGCATTAGTTAACACACCTGTTTTATTAGGATTAATTGTTGTGGCAGAACCTTTAATAGTATTTATGATAACTGATAAATGGCTACCGACGGTACCATATTTACAACTTCTTTGTATAGTAGGTATATTATATCCTCTAAGCTCTATTAACATCAACCTTGTTAATATAAAAGGCAAATCTTTCGTTTATCTTAAACTGGAATTTATCAAAAAACTATTGTTTCTCCCTGCTATTTTGGCCGGCATCCCATGGGGAATAATGGGGCTTGTTATTGCTAGAGTAATTTTATCAATTACATCGTATGTGTTGAGTTCATTTTTTTCTTTACGTATGGTAGATTATTCTATAAAAAGACAATTAGCAGATATTTCTCCTTATATTCTTTTGAGTATGTTTATGGCAACGATTGTATGGGGAATATCTTTTCTGATTGAATTACCGGTTGCATTATTATTGATAACACAAATTATTTCTGGCATCGTAATTTATGTGATCGGTTGTTATTTACTAAAATTAAGAGCATTTTTTCAACTCTTTGAAATGTTTAGAAATGTTTTGCGTAATAAAAGATGATTTTATTTTTGCATTGTGATTTTCAATTAATTCTAAAAACATAATCATGTTACTGCTTTTTAGCACATTATTATCAAAATAGAGTATGAATTATTCCATATTTAATGTTATAAAAAATGATTATTGCATAGGCTGTGGAGCATGTGTTTTTGCTGATAAAGACTTCTCTGTTCAACTTGATGAATACGGAATGTATAAAGCTGAATATGATCACAGCAAAATAAATGATAATAATATTGAATTAGCAGAAAAATATTGTCCATTTTCTGATAACTCATTGGATGAAGATAAAATAGCTGAAATATTTTTTGAAAAAGAATTACCAAAAAATGAAAACATAGGCAAAAATATTAAATGTTTTGCTGGATATGTTATAGAAAAACCATTCAGGGAGAAGGGTAGCTCAGGAGGGTTTGGTAAATGGATGCTCTATAAGTTAATGGAGAAAAATAAAGTTGATTATGTTATACAAGTCGCTGAAGAGAATAAAAACGATATATTATTTTCATATAAAGTATTTAGTAAAAATGAGAATATATTAGAAGGGTCAAAGTCTGCGTATTACCCGGTAACTTTAAATGGTATATTAGATTTTATAAAAGAGAATAAAGGGAGTTATGCAATCACAGCCCTGCCTTGTTTCAGCAAAGCAATAAGAAATATTTGCGTGCATGATAATGTTATTTCACAAAGAATAAAATATATAATCGGTATAGTTTGCGGTCATCTCAAATCTACAGCTTTTGCTGAACTTTTTGCATGGCAGCTGGGAATAACTCCAGATAATATTAAATCTATCGAATTCAGAGATAAATTAGATGGATTGAGGTCTAATGAAAAAGGAGTATATGCTGTAAATAAAATAGGAGAAAAAACAATTGTTAGATCTTCAAAAATGTTGTTTGGTGGTAATTGGGGGTATGGTTTATTTAAATATAAGGCATGTGATTACTGTGATGATGTAGTTGGGGAAACTGCCGATGCTTCCATTGGTGACGCCTGGTTAGAAGAATACATCAATGACTCCGGGGGCAATAATATAGTTATTATAAGAAATAGAGAAATATATCAAATTATTAATGAAGCTATAGAAAACGGAACTCTAAATTTTAAACCAATAGATGTAGAAAAAGTAGTAAAATCCCAAGAAGGAGGATTAAGAAACCGAAGAGAAGGACTGCAATACAGGTCTCTCAGACAAAAAAGAAAATGGAAATGGGTGCCCGTAAAACGCAATTTTAAGTTTTCAAAAATCAGACATGAAAGAAAACGTTTATACAGGCTAAGGGAAAAAATACGAAAAAAAAGCCATAAATACTTTCTTATTGCAAAAAAAGAAAAAGACCTGCAATATTTTGTGAATAAAATGCAAAAGATCACTAACAAAACTGAAAGGCCTAGTCTTTTATACCGGATTGAAAATAAGTTATATCTTGGATGGCAACCAATCAAAAAACAACTGTTAAAACTTTTATCATGAACATCCTCGTCGACAACGCCGGCTTTATTAACAAAGGAGCCGAATTAATGCTGTACTCCGTTATGGAGCGAGCTGCAAAATTTTATAAGAAAAAGCCTGATTTTATAGCATGCAGATTCAAGCCGAAAGGCTCCATACATAAAAACCTCTATGAACTCAGGATTCAACAGCGTCAAAACCTTATACCTATAA
>PUKZ01000044.1 GCA_003550725.1 Bacteroidales bacterium
ATCCTTGGCCCGTCGAACGTAAGGCTGTGAAGGTTTTCGGTCGGCGCTGGTCGATCGGTTTCACACCGGGCCAGTACCGTCGCTCGAGCGGGTTCGACCTACCAGCCCGAAAACCAGTACGGAGTGCGTTCCCCAGTGGGCTGGCCGGGAGTGGCGGATGCAAGCCCAACTGGGAGTTGACTGGGGTCCGAACGGCGCTATCGCAACGGCCAACTTGTGGAAACGAAGTATTCTGTATTCTCGACCGTTGCACGGTTCAAACAACGGTTTTCACCGCACCAAGCCCGTAACAGTCAGCCCGTTTTAGGATCGAAACGGCCGTCTGTCTCTGGCGTATGGTCTCACGATCACAGACACTCGGTGTGGTACTGGTTGCACTGATGGTCGCACTTTCCGGAGGGCCCGCCCTCGCCGGTGCGACATCGGCCGCAGACGACGGCACAGCAAGCGTTACACTTCAGGAGGCAGACGTCGGCACGCTCGAACTCGCCGACGTAACCCTCGAAGATGCAACGATAGAAGAACTGAACGTCGATGAGCTCGACGCCGATACGGACGAGCTGCAAGCGGCGATCGAAGATGAGGAAGCGGTTGAAGACGACGAGGAAGAAGACGACAACGGCCTACTCGATGCCGAAAACGACGAGGAGGCTAACGACGAAAACGATGAAGAGGTTGACGACGAGGACGCTGAAGTCACCCTCTCGGACATCGAATTCGAACAGCTCGTCCTCGAGGACGTCACCGCTGAGGATCTCGAGTTCGACGATGAGGACGACGAGATGGATGACGATGCGGAGATGAACGATGAAGACGACGAGATGGACGAGGAGGAAGATGACGACGTCGAAAACGGCGTCGCTGACGACATCGAAGCGCTCGAGGACGATGCATCGGTCACCGTCACCGATCTCACTATCGAGACGATGGACGTCGATCAGCTAACGATCGACGACCTCACCGTCGAGGATGAAGACGACGAAAATGACAACGGCCTACTCGACGACGAAAACGACGAGGAGGCTGACGACGAAAACGACGAGGAGGCTGACGACGAGGACAATGACGTAGACGATGAGGACGCTGAAGACGAGGAGTTCGAGTCGATCACCGTCGAGCAGTTCGACGTCGAAGAGGTTACGGTCTCGACGATGACCGTCGAATCCGTCGACGAAGACGACGAGGTTGATGACGACGAAAACGACGTCGAAGACGAAGAGAACGACGTTGACGACGAGAATGATGTTGACGATGAGAACGACGTTGGCGATGAGACCATCGAAATGATCTCTGCGACGTCGATCGACATCGAGGATGGGACTGCTGACTCGATGACGATCGCCGAGGCTGACGGCCTCGAGGACGTCGACGAGGAAGAACCGGACGATGACGAAGACGAAGAGCCTGAAGACGACGAAAACGACGTTGACGATGAGGAAGATGACGACGGACTGCTGTCGGTCGGTGTGCTGAGCTAACGGACTCCCAGCACCTCACCCGAAAGGCTCCGACTCGACTAGTACTCCGCCAAGCGTCGACTGATGGGTCGAACCGACACCCGCCGACTGGTTCGACCCATCAGTTCAGGCTTGCCAAAGCACTAGGGAGCCTACGCCCGGTTCCTCTTTTTAACTCGGGTGCTCGCCACCCGACAACAGATAGTACGAGACGGCAAGTACGGTTCGCCCATCACGGATCTCGCCGTCTGCGACGGCTTCGTGCAGACGCTCGAACGACGTCGGATCGACGCGGATGCTCTCGTTGAAATCGAGTTGCTGTTGGGCGGTCGGCTGACAGCCACGCGCGACGAAAAAATGGAGAACGGCGTCGGCGATCCCGTTTGCCGGTTCGACCGTCACCAGGGGCTCTACGGAGTCGGCTTCGTAGCCTGTTTCTTCTGTGAGTTCGCGGCGGGCAGCCATCTCGAGGTCGTCGTCGTCGGGTTCGACCGAGCCGACGGGGAGTCCCCGATTGACCCGAGAGACAGCCTGACGCCACTCTTCGATACAGACGACGTTTCCGTCGGGGTCGAACGGGAGGATACAGACGCTCGCCGGCTCCGAGAGGTAATCGAAGTCCGTCTCGGTGCCATCGGGCAATCGAACGTCGTCGTTAACGACGTCGAAGCCGGGACAGGTGTACGCTACCTCTCGGTCGAGGGTC
Source organism: Bacteroidales bacterium (assembly GCA_003550725.1). GTDB lineage: Bacteria > Bacteroidota > Bacteroidia > Bacteroidales > UBA7960 > PUKZ01. The sequence goes on from PUKZ01000044.1 coordinate 2,164, forward strand.
TCCCACGCGAGCGGATCGCTGTTCATACGACGTGGTAGGGGCGAACGTCACAAAAGCACCTCGTCACGCTCGGATCGACTCGGTCGGAATTCGGGTTGTACTACGCCTAGGCCGTCGGTTCTCGAGGAGTATCTCCTCGTACCACGTCTATAACAAAGCCACGAATCGGTGAACGTCGGGACTCAGAGGATGATCCATGGATCAACTCACTGGATTTCAGCGTGACCTGTTGTACGTTATCGCCGGCAAAGACCGTCCGTCAGGACAGGAAATTCTCGACGATATCAACCACTATATCGATCAGCCGGTCACGCACGGCCGACTGTATCCAAACCTCGACACCCTCGTCGAGAAAGAACTCGTCGAGAAAGGCCAACTCGACCGCCGGACGAACTACTACGCCCTGACACCCAAAGGCCAACGGGCGTTACAACGCCGTCAGGAGTGGGTCAATCAATACGTGGACGTCTAGTACTCCGCCAAGCGTCGACTGATGGGTCGAACCGACACCCGCCGACTGGTTCGACCCATCAGTTCAGGCTTGCCAAAGCACTAGTGGCGATCCAAGCCTGAACTGATGGGTGAAACCGAGAGTCGTCGTCCGGTTTCACTCATC
>PUKZ01000077.1 GCA_003550725.1 Bacteroidales bacterium
TTATAAATTATTCAGAAAGATATTTTAATCGGCAAATTTACTCTATTGTTAATTCTTTCGTATCGGAACCTATTCTGCTACATTCTGCTTTGACTTTAATAATGTCACCATTGCTGAGATCAGGGATCTTTGTCTTTACATCGTGTGAGTTTTCAGAAGTTTGACTGTCAAATTCCAGAACTTCATATTCATTACCATTTATGGTAATAATAATATACTCAATATAGTGTCTGTCAGCGCTTCTAACGCTATGGTTGACGTTAATTTCAAGTATTTCATTTTCCTTTTCGTAGTTTAGTGAGATATCGCGGGGCGCATGAGCGAAAAGAAAAAGTGGCAATGTCAAAAAAACAATTAAAAAAGCAGGTTTAAAATTTTTCATGATAAAAAGTTATTTGATTAAAAAAGATTGATATACAACATATACAATCCATGGATTGATGCCATAATTATTGAAGTAAAACCCAGGGCTTTGTGAACGATGAGCTTAACTTTTAATATACCTGTTCCCGTCAAAAATGAACATATCACGGAAATGTAGGCAATTATACCTATAATTAAAAATAAGAGAAATAAATCCATTTTAATAAAATTTTAGTTAAAAATCATATTAATTTATCAAAAGTATTTATAATTATTTAAAAAACAAAATATATTAAATATTCTATTTTTTTAATCCTTTATAAGTCAAAGATATCAAATACCCTATAGGGATTAGGCTATCAAAAACAGTGGTTTATCAATAAAACTTTCATAAACAGGCCTTAGTCTTTTTGTATTATAATGTTTTTCAACGTTTACAAGTTTATTTGTGGTTGTGATAATATCTACCGGCATATTGTCATATCTTCCGTTTTTAAGAATTACGAGTCTTCCATGTATTCCGCTTAATACCAGGTCGAGTGCTAAATTTCCGTATGCCATTGGCACTATCGAGTCTATTGAATCGGGATCTCCTGAACGTACCAGGTATCCCAGATGTTGATTAATAGTAGCAATTCTTTGATTATTATTGTATTTTGGGGAGATTTCTTTTATTTTAGCAGAAACTGCATCTCCGATTCCTCCAAGTTTAGCATGTCCATAGGCATCTTTTTCGGTATTTTGAAACAACATATCAACTCCTTCAAAAGAAGCACCTTCAGAAACCAAAACGACCGAATAATTACTTGGAGCTTTTTTTCGATCGTAAACCAGTAGTTCGGTGAGATGTTCTATATTGAATTTATATTCAGGTATTACGCATCGGTTTGCTGCTCCTGCCATTGTTGGCAACAAAGCCGTAAAGCCGGCATAGCGTCCAAATACTTCGATAACAAGTATTCGTTCGTGTGAACCGGCTGATGTCCTTAAAAGGTTGACTAAGTGAATAGTACGTGTAACACATGTGCTAAAGCCTATACAATAGTCGGTTCCCGGAACATCATTGTCCATAGTTTTGGGAATGGCTACAATTTTTACTCCTTCGCTGTATAATTTAACTGCATAACTCAATGTGTCGTCTCCTCCTATAGGAATAAGATAGTCAATGCCCAGAAAATCTATGTTTTTTAAAACTTCACAGGTTAAATCATTTGTTTCTTTATTATATTTTTCTTTTAAGTGTTCAGGTATTGCTTTAGCAGGTACGTGGGCAGGATTTGTACGGCTTGTGTGAAGAAAAGTACCACCTGTACGCCCTGCTTTGTTAACTATATCCTCGCTCAAAACCATATAATTTTCGCTGTTATCAGCGTTTTTATCACGGATTATTTCCATGATTCCGGCCCATCCCCGCCTAATACCAATTACACGATAACCTTCGCGCAAAGCTCTTATAGTTATTGCTCTGATAGCAGGATTTAAGCCCGGAACATCACCTCCACCGGTTAAAATGCCTATTGTTCCTTTTATTTTGTTTTTTTTCATTGTCAATTATATTATTTACTATGAAAAACTAAAATATTTTGCAAAACTCACAACGTAAAGATAATAAAATTAGGTTTTTTTGATAAAAGATTATAATATTAAATTATTATAACACATAAATAGCTTTATATGCATAGGTATTCAACCTGGGAGGCCAAATGTAATGGTCTCCCAGGTTTTAATTTCAGATAGTAATTGCTTGTTTTGATTAAAAATAAAATCTGTAGGCCAGGTTAAAGTTTCTTCCCGGCATTGGTATGTTTCGATCTTCTATTCTTGAGAGGTGGTCGCGATATTCGGTATCCAATATATTTTCTGCCCTAAGTATTATTACATGGTTTCCGCGGTAGTCTATTCTGTAGCCTGCTTGAGCTCCGATTATATAGTATCCGTCGGTTTGTTTTTCGTTTTCAGCCAAATTTGTTTTATTAGCTGCGCCGTTGATTTTAGTTGCGATCCAGCCGTCGCCGTAGTCATACTGGATTCCTGTTTTAAAACGGAATGGTGGTATATAAGGTAGGTATTCTGTTATGTCTCCGCATCTTTTGCCATTTACATAATCAACACCTGCCTCCCATTCCAATCTATCTGTAAGCGACCAGCGGCAGGATACTTCAACTCCGGTAAGGCGTGCTTCATCATCTATGTAATCATATATTGGAAAACCGGAATCCTCATCTGTTTCTCCGGTTGGGTTAAAGATTATAAAATTCTGAAAATGGTTTATAAATCCGGCTATTTCAGCATCAAATTTATCTGACTTCCATTTAAAGAACAAGTCTCCGCCATGTCCTATTTCGTCATTAAGGTGTTCGCAACCTCTTTCATAAACACCTGCTCCTATATGGGGTCCATCAGCAAACAACTCTTCAACGGAGGGATTTCGGTGCGATCTGGCAAATTGTCCTCCAATTTCAATTTCTTCTGTTGGCCTTATATTTAATCCTACTGATCCGGAATAATTTAAAGCATCTCGCGATTTATCTATATCAGGAAATAGTTCATTAGGTACGGCGTTTATTTTTTGATAGTCAAGCCTTCCTCCAAGTTGCAGTCTTACAATACCAGAAAGTGGTACTTCCTGGAAGGTGAATAATCCCATTGTATAGCGATCTTCTCCGGGTGTATAGGCTTCATGGCCACCAACATCAAGGTTGTGGCCTAACAGGCTGATTCCTATGGCACCCCTGTCAAATATACCTCTAGCCTGATGTTGCACGGTTAGTGTTGAACTTATGTTATACTTTTCAAATTCAATCTCAACGTCTTCATCAATTTTTCCGTCTACATCTTCAATTTCAATTTCTTGCTGGAAGAATCGTGAGCTATTAAGTCGCAATTGCGCTTTGTCAAAGAAGTCACTGATTTTGAAGTTTAGTTTTCCCTGCATTAATTGTCTGTCGGCACGTATTTCAACCGTTTCGTCAGGGTCTTCGATAGCACCGCCTTCAGGTATTTCAAAGTTTTGATTTCCCATTGATATAGCAAAGCCTCCATTAAGATTATTATTTTCAAATCCAAAACCTAAGGCACCATCGTAGTTTTGTAGTGATGTGCTTGGGATTTTTCCTGCTGGAGTATTGATGTCACCTGCTTTTCTGTATGATATGCGACCTGTGGTTGCCCATTTTTTATTTCCGTGTGTGAACCGGCCAAATCCGGCACCCATATTGTTAACAGTTGCCCCTTGTGCAGATAACACCCCTGTGTTTCCATAAGTCCATTGCTCAGGGATGTCGCTTGTCATCACATTTATAACCCCGCCCAATGCACTTGATCCATATAACATACTTGCCGGCCCCCTTACAACTTCTACTCTCCTGGCAGCGAGAGGATCAAGGGATATGGCATGGTCAGCAGCTGTTTCTGAAATATCGCCCATGCGCTCGCCATCTTGAAGAACCAATACACGATCACCATCCAATCCTCTTATAACCGGTCTTGAAGGTGCAGAACCCATATAACGCATAGCTATTCCGGGTTCTCCATCAAGCATCTCCCCAAAAGATACTTCACTGCGTCTTTGCAGCTTTTCACCAACAAAAGCCTGATCAGGCTGATACCTGAAACCACTGGCTGTTGGGGAAGAAGTTAATACTACCTCTTCGAGCTCAATAGCCGTGTACTTAACTTCTATATTTATCTCTTTTGTTTGATCTTCCTCAATTTCAAACTCGACACTAGCCGGTTCATATCCCATACCCTTTACAATAAGTGTATGCTTGCCAACCGGAAGATTGGTTAGCATGTAATGTCCTGATGCATCAGTTGTGGTTCCGATTCGTTCACCATCTATTAAAATGTTAATAAATGGAATATGATCTCCTGTTTCTGCATCCAAAACATGACCAAAAACATTTGCATCTGTTCCCGTGGGTTGTTCCATTTCCTTCCCGCCTATATTAGCAAGAAATAGAGCCGATATTAAAAATGTTAATAATATTTTATTTATGTTTTTTTTCATAGTTTGAGTAAAAATAATTTTCCATACGGCTGGGTGGTTTAACTAAATACCTTTAGTTCCTTAACCTAATACCGTATTTTTCATATATAGTTTTTTTGCTTCCGGGGAAAATATTTTTTTGCATAAAATAGTTTAAATTGTTTTACCCGGCATAATTTTACAAATAGCTAAAAAATAACTTCGCATATAAGCAAGCGTAAGTTAGTTGCTTCTTATAATTTCATTAACATAAAAACTTCAATTTGAATAAACAATTCACTTATTTAATTATCATACTTGTTAATGAATGCTAAAAAAGCTCAATATTTTTTCTTTCCGGAAAAGATTGAAATAAGCTATTTGTTTTGCAGTTTATGCTTCGGGGGGAGCTCTTAATCTTGGTAAATAAGTGTATTCGGTTTGTTTAAAGTGTTCATATGGGGTTTTTAACTGATCTTCATTAAAGTGAAGGTAAAATTGTATATTCACCGATTCAACGTCTTCAGAACTACTGTTTGAAGCTACCAGTGCTAAAATGGCATACTCAAAATCACTATGATCGTGATCTTGTATGGGTTTTTCTGTTTCATTGTTATAGGGGTGGGAGTGAGCAATAATTACTCCGCTTGGATGTATATGATAATGGATATTTATAAAATTATTTGAAATAAGCCACAGTGCAGCCGGCATAAAGAGCAGCATAAAAAACCTGCTTATTTCAAAATGTTTTATCATACTTAGTTATATTTATTACAGTATCTTATTACCAAATAATTTAGTGCAAGGCAAAATTAAAAAAAGTTTTGAAAAAGATTTTTCTAATAAAAAAACATCTTATTTTTTTAGGATTTTTTAATATTCCATAAAACCCCGTCTTTTGTGTCTTTAATCTCAATATTTAATTCATATAGTTTGTCGCGTATGTAATCGGATGTTTTAAAATCTTTTTGTTTACGGGCATTTTTTCTAATCTCCAATAAAGTTTCAACTAAGCCTGAGAGCATATTGTTGTTGTTATTATCGGTGTATGAGGTTGGTACTTTTAAGCCAAATATATCATTAACAAAAATATCAAGTAGTTTGTTCAGTGATTTTATTTGTTTTTCGTCAAGAGTTTCTACCTGGTCGAATGCGCAATTAATAAACCTTACTGCATCAAAAAGGTGTGATATTGCTATTGGAGTATTAAAATCGTCATTAATAGCCTTATAGCATTTTTCCTTAATATTGTTCACATCAATTTTTCCTTTTTCAGATGGTATTATTTTCATTAATTTTTGTTGTGCTTCAAACAGGCGGTTTAGTCCTTTTTCAGCTGCGATCAAAGCTTCATTGCTAAAATCTAGGGGATTTCGGTAGTGTGCTTGCAAAATAAAAAATCTAAGGGTCATCGGATTAAATGGTTTTGTTAGGGCCATATGATCTCCGTTAAATAACTCTCTGAGAGTGATAAAGTTATGAAGTGATTTACCCATTTTTTGTCCGTTGACAGTGATCATATTATTATGCAGCCAGTATTTAACGGCTTCTTTGCCGTTAGCGGCAACGGATTGTGCTATTTCACATTCGTGGTGAGGGAACAATAAGTCGATTCCTCCTCCGTGTATATCAAAATGTTGCCCAAGATATTTTCTGCTCATTGCAGAGCATTCAATGTGCCATCCGGGGTATCCTTTGCTCCATGGCGAATTCCATTTCATAATGTGTTGTGGCATGGCTTTTTTCCATAGTGCAAAATCAACACTGTTTTTTTTTTCATCTTGTCCTTCAAGTTCACGAGTGTTGCATATCATATCATCCAGCACCCTTCTGCTAAGTTTGCCGTAATTATGGCTTTGGTGGTATTTTACAACATCAAAATATATTGAGCCGTTAGCTTCATAAGCAAATTCTTTTTCAATAATTTCCTTTATCATTTCTATTTGTTCAATAATATGGCCTGATGCCTGTGGCTCAATATCAGGATCAAGTACATTAAGGGCTTCCATGTCTTTATGATATCGCTTAGTATAGTATTGCACAACTTCCATTGGTTCGAGTTTCTCCAGGCGTGCTTTTTTTGCTATCTTATCTTCACCTTCATCACAATCGTCTTCTAAATGACCTACGTCTGTTATGTTTCTTACATATCTAACTTTGTAATCAAGATGTTTAAGGTATCTATAAATAAGGTCAAAAGTAATTGCGGGTCTTGCATGGCCAAGGTGGGCATCTCCGTATACAGTGGGCCCGCATACGTACATTCCCACAAAAGGACTGTTAATTGGCTCAAATAATTCTTTTTTTCGCTTCAGGGTATTGTACAAGTAAATTTGTTGGTTTTTCATATTCTATGTTAAATATTAAAAAGCAAATTAGAAATTCATTTTTTTAACCGGTTTTTTTCTTTAAGAACTTTTATGGCTTCTTTGTAGCCGAGCTTATATATTTCATTGCCGCTCGAAAGGTTCATCAAGCCATATTCATCAAGGCTCTGGGGTTCTATAAATATTGAACAGCGGTCTTTTCTTTCTATTATACGTGTTCTAATGGAAATATGAAAGGTTCTCTCGGCTATTTTAAACAGATTTGAAAAGTTTTTTTCATAACCAATTGGATTAACGTTAACACCTATTATTTCTTCACATATATCTTCAAGTGGTTCTATTGGAAAGTTTTCAATGATACCTCCATCGGAATAATAAATATTATCAATCTTAACAGGTGGAAATAAAACAGGTATTGATGATGATGCTTTAACGGCAGTTACAAGATCGCCTTTGTCAAACTTCACAAGCTTTGCACTATTCAAATCCACTGCAAAAACCATAAGAGGTATTTCCAGATCTTCAAAAAACTCTACTTCAAGATTTCCTTTTAGTCTTTTTTCAAATCCTGACATTTCGACCAAACCTTGAGTTGGTACTCTCAGGTGAAGGTAGTTAAATATTTTGTGTTTTGTAAGTAAGTTAAGGATTTTGCCGGGTTTTTTGCCGTCGCAATACATAGAGCCTACTATTGCCCCGGCACTAACCCCGCTTACAATATCGGGGAAAATACCATTATCATTTAAAGCCTGCAGAACACCAAGGTGAGCGAAACCCCTGGTGCCTCCCCCGCTTAAAACAATACCTGTTTTGTATTTTTTCTTTCTCGGCATAAAAAAATATTAAATACAGCAAGTTGTTGACATATTTTTTTAAATACAGAAAATGTTTATTATTTAACTCTGCAAAAAATATTATCATATATAAAAGTAGGCAGACTTTTTTGAGCCTGCCTACTTTTATATTCGATTTAAAATACTTAATTCAAATAATCAATTTTCTAAAAATATCTTTTTTAATTGACAATTTCTTCGAATTCGGCTGTCTCAAAGTATTTTATAAATTCCCTGTCAACTTTAGCACATTCTTTGTATTCAGGGTCTAGCTCAATAGCTTTTCTAAGGTTTTCGTATACCATAGTATCATCATCTCTTCTTGCACCAATTATAGCAGTTAGATAAGCTACTGAAGCAGTTTCGTCTGCACATTCAAGGTTTGTCATAGCTTGATCTTCATTGCCTTTCATCAGGTGTGCCAGGGCAACATTATGCGTGCAGGAGTGATCTGCATAAGATGATAATGCTTCATCATATTCGCCGATTATTATCATTATATTGCCAATATTATACCTGGTATCTATACCTTCTCCCTGGGCAGCTTCATAATATGATTTTGCATTTTCGTAATCATCTTTCCATGAAGCGATTACACCAAGGTTGTTTAGTACATAACCTGTGTTTGGAGCCAATTGGTTGGCTTTTTCAAGGTCTTCTGCAGCTTCTTCTACATTGCCAAGCTTAAGGTTAACATATGCAGCATTGTTAAAGCCCCTGTAATTTTGAGGATGCAATTCTTTTGCCGAATTATATATTTCAAGCCTGGTTTCAAGGCAATCAGTCAATGTTGCGGCATAGAGAAGCTCTTTATCATCCAGTTTTTCAGGATCGTTTGTGGAGAGCCTAGCGATTTCTGCATCTGTTTTCTTAGGCTCATAAGCTTCAATAATTATTTCTGCCCGACGCAACGGCTTCAACAGTTTTTCTATTTCATCATAAATAACCGTCATGTCTTTTATTCTTTCTTCCCTTTCAATAGGATCAAGCTCTGAATTGATGACATTCCTGATAGCATCTTTTTGTGGTAAATCTGATGCATCAAGCTTTTCCATGAATCCTTCATAATCTTCTCCTAATGCATTAACAGCTATTTCAGGTTTTTCGTACTCTTCTTCTTCAAGTTTTTCTTCAACTTTTTCGAATTGTCCTTTCCAATAATCATACCCTGTTGATGCCCTGTTTTCAGAAAGCTCTTCATTAAAAGCTATTTCTCCTTCGGGAGATGCCCATGCATTTACTTCAACCGATTTAATATCCCATCCTTTTTTAAGGAAATCATTCATTTTTTCAATTTTTTCCTTACGTTCTTCCTCTTTATTAAGTTTATAGTTCCAGTCAAGCCTATGACGCATGTACTCAAAATAAATATTGGCACTTTTTGAAACTATAACTTCTTTTTCATATCCATGCGGAGCTAAAGCAAGATCTTCGTCTTTATCCACTCTTTGTGAAGTGTTGATAACACCATCAGCTACTTTTTTTTCGGGTAATTCATCTGCATTATCTTCACGACCTTCCCGGTAAATAATTCCCGTCATGTATAACTCTGACTCAATCATATCTTCCGTAAAGTCTATTTTGTCGGATATATTGAAGGTGGTTGTTCCTCTGCGCTCAATTTGTATTCCTTCAACATCCGTTCTTTCCCCACTTAAAACTATTGTTTCAAGCGGAGTTTCATCTCCATCATGCTTTAAAACCGGAGTGATCTCAACAACAGCTCTCCTGTGAAAATACCTGTCGCCTACCCGGCCGTCAACTTCCACAGCAACTTCGCCGCCGTGATTTTCTAGGGGATTGATCTGTGGTGTATACTGGATGCCTTCATCATAATCACGTACCATTTTATTAAGTCCGCAACCAGTAAATACTGCTGCAACCAGCAGTATAGCCATAAATTTTACGTTAATGTTTTTCATAGTTTTTTGCATATATTTTGGTTAAATTTAAAAATTAAAAATCAAATACATTGAATCATTTCTACAAATATATAAAAAAGTTCGTTTGTATTCCCTTTTACGCTCTTTATAACTTTTGAGTTTCGTTGCCTGTCAAAAAAATATTACGAAAATCAATTGCCATTTTTAAACCAAATTTTGGTTAGAAAATGGATTGATCATGGTTTTTTTAGTATTTAAGCTAAACTAAATTAGTTTTGCTTATAATCATAATATATACCCATGTAACAAGTAGGTTATTACTCACTTTAGTAACATAATTGTTTGTCAAAAATACAAACTTATTTGTAACTATAAAATTATTATATGTTTTTTTTTGCAATTTTTTTAAATAAGTTTATTATGAACCATTATTATGTTTTTTACCTTTGTATCTGAATTTTATTTAATAAAAATGAATCTGGTTTTATACGGAACGTATTAATTATAATATTGATTTAATGCATAATCGGATGTTTGTATATTTAATATTAAAACAAGGTATTTATGGTAAAGATTAAAACATTTGTATTCAGCCCCCTTCAGGTTAATACTTATTTGGTGTTTGATGAATCAGGAAAATGTGTTATTATTGATCCTGCATGTTATGATGACAAAGAGAAATTTATACTTGTTGATTTTATAAAAAAAGAAAATCTTGAGCCAGTATTATTATTGAGTACCCATGGCCATATTGATCACATCCTTGGAAATAATTTTGTTATCAAAGAATATAATATACCTTTCAAGACTCATAAGGATTCAGTATTTTTTATTGAAAATGCCAGAGAACATGCACAAGCTTTCGGATTTGAAGTTCAGGACCAGGTTAAACCTGATGGCTTTATTGATAATGGTGATATTGTGAGTTTCGGTGATCAGCAGTTTGAAGTTATCCACTTGCCTGGACATGCCGATGGCAGTTTATGCTTCTATCATATTGAGCAAAAACTTTTATTTTGCGGCGATGTTTTATTTAAAGGTGGTATTGGAAGAGCTGATTTACCCACAGGCGATTATAATAAACTTATAAGTAATATTAACGAAAAACTTATGGTGTTACCCGAAGATGTTAGAGTTTTTCCCGGTCATGGCCCTGAAACTACCATTGGTTACGAAAAAAGCAATAATCCCGTTATTTCATAAATAAACAATTTTTGTTTAATAGTGATGTTTGTATCATCAAAATTATTTATTCATAATTGAGCCCGTTAATTTGTGCCTTAACGGATTCGGCTATTTCATTCTCGTTTAGTTGTTTCATGCATTTGAAGTGTTTTTTCGGACATTTTGAATATCCTATTTTGCTGCAAGGGCGACATGAAAGGTTTTTTACTTCAATAATTTTTGATTTTTCAATGGGTGTATTAAGGGGAAAAAATGGATACATCCCAAAATCCGGTACAGTATTACCCCAAATAGAAATTACCGGTTTTTGAAAAGCCGCTGCAATATGCATTAAACCTGTATCATGAGTAACAACTACCTTAGCTTGCCTGACAATTGATGCCGACTGGTTGATAGAATATTTTCCACATCCATTATAAACATTTCTATCAAAAACCGAAGCTATTTTTTCACCTTCACCTTTATCTTCTTTGCCGCCAAGTATAAAAACAGGGTAGTTTATTTTTTTTAAAACAGAAATGATTTTTTCATTTGGCATTTTTTTGGTAAAATGTTTTCCGCCAATAACAAATACAATATAACCACTTCTTAATTCTTCAGGAATATCCACTGATTTAACTTCTTCGATTTTATTATAGAAATAGTCTAATCCTTTGCCGTCGTATTTTATATCCAAAAAATCAATAGTTTGCATATACCTGTCAACAATATGCACATCCGGCATATAATTGATTTTAAAATTAACAAGTATCCATTTTTGTAAATTTAATTTTTGGAAAGAGTGGGCAGGCTTTCTTATTGCTAGTTTTACAAGGGTTGAACGCAAATTATTATGAAGGTCGATTATGTGATCATAATTATGTTGTTTTAACTCAGGTATAATATATCTTAGCTTATCTTTCAATACAATTATTTTATCTATAAAGGGGTTAGCCTTAAGTATTGAACTGAATTTATCTTTTGTCAGATAATGAATTTCAATAGCATCGCCTTTTTGTTTTTTCAAACATCTTAATAATGGTGTTGTAAGTACAATATCTCCTATGGAACTGAATCTTATTATAAGCAATTTTTTTTTCATGCCGATGCTTTGATATAATTTATGTTATGTTTTAATCTTTGAATCAAAATCTAATCAAACAACAAAAAAACAACTAAGTTCAAAATTATATATAGTTTCGTTTATATTAGCTTTTTTACCGTTATATTAGTTCCTTTTTGGTCTTTTATTTGATTTATTTAATCATTCAAATGATAATTCTCATATTATTGCTAAAACGAACAAAAGCAATATAGTTTTTAGGTTTAAACATTATTTTGGTTTGTAAATAATAGATCTGAACAAGCCTGTTTTATGTAAAAAGTATGAAAAACTTGTTTTGATAACACCCAGTCCATAAACTATGCTACGTCTAAAATTAATTGATGAAGCCTGTGGGAAATACTTTGCCGGGCAAGATATTTCGCCTATTTCGTAACCAGCCATAAATATTTGACTGATGATTTGGTTATCAAAGATAAAATTGTCAGAATTGGCATGATAATTTATTTTTTCAAGTACTTCCCTGGAGTATGCCCTGTAGCCGGTATGATATTCTGATAATTTTTTGCCGAAAACTATATTTTGAAAAAAAGTCAGTAATCTGTTGGCAATATATTTGTATCTGGGCATACCTCCTTTCATTGCCCCTTTTCCTAAAATTCTTGATCCAAAAACAACGTGAAAGAGTTTTTCTGCTATTAAACTGGCCATTGCCGGTATTAGTTTTGGGGTGTATTGGTAGTCAGGGTGTAACATAATAATAATGTCTGCATCGAGATTATTTATGGCATAGTCATAACAGGTTTTTTGATTTCCGCCATAACCAACATTTTTTTCATGTATTACAATATGTTTTATTCCCAGCATTTTTGCGATATAAGCTGTATTGTCATCGCTGGCATCATCAACAATAACGACATCGTCAACAATATTAAACGGTATATTCCGGTAGGTTTCTCTTAAGGTAAGAGCAGCGTTATATGCCGGCATTACTACAATTATTTTTTTCCCGCAGAGCATTTTAAAATGTAATATATAACCTAAAAATCTAAAATAAAAAATAACGGAAGTGAGCTAAAATGCTTATCTTTAAGGTGTTAAAACAATAAACAAAACACTTTAAACTCACTTCCGAGATGAAAGATACAAATAAAA
>PUKZ01000040.1 GCA_003550725.1 Bacteroidales bacterium
ATGTTTACCAATTCAAATCCAGCACCGGTATAACTTCAGTGTTTGGGCTTAGTTTAGATTTTGAATTGTCCGATAATCTTATGCAATTAATAAGTCCTTGCCGGCCTTTGCCCCTGATGATAATCTCATCTTTATATATAGCCTGGCGTCCTACCTTGATTTTTTTAATAGCAAATTTAAATCCAAAATGTTTTTTCAAAAATTCGTAATCGCCTGACCGGTTTACTATTGGAAGAAACATCTCTTCAGATATTATATTCCTTTGAATAAACTTTAAGATCAGTTTCTGAAAGCAATAATAAAACTCAGTACCATGAGTTGCAGCTTTGGGAAAAGTTAAATATGTTATTAAATGAGCATATTCATGTAAAAGCACACTTAAAAACCTGTCTTTATCCAGATCATTATTTATACCAATTGTAATTCCCCATTTACAATAGCCTAATGATTCTTTACGTGGTGTTTCTATACGCAACACAGCAGGATACTTTTGCATCATTGCAACAACTTCATCAAGCGAATTTTCAGGCAGAAATGGAGCCAAGGCTTCCCTCAAATCATAACGGGTTTCTTTTATTGCCTCATCATAAAATATCCATTTTTTAGCAAATTGCCGACGATTCGATAATTCTACAAATTCAACACAGCTCCTGTTTTGCATTATTAGTTTCTTTTTAAACGGACAACAAAGATATATTCCGGCTAAGACAAGATGTGACGTTAAAGCAGAGTTTTTTGTTGGATTTGAAAGAAGTATATTGGATTAGGGGAATTTTTTACTGATAGTTTATGTTAAAATTTAAACAACGTCATACTTTGACGCACATGCATGGTATATTTGCCGGCAAAGCAGGAAAAAACATTTAAAATGCTTACTTTTATAACCAATAAATTATTTAAGCAATATGAATAACATAAAAACACTTCTATCGCAGGTCTCTGATATTTCTAAAAAGTTTGAAGAAATCGCCAGGCTTACCGGGGAGAATTACAATGTATTTAAAATACTAAAGCTTACCACCGCAGAGGTAAAAACACATTCTGCTTTTATTGGCGAACTCCTTAATCCCAATGGCAGCCATGATCATGGCGATGATTTTCTGCAATTTTTTTTGGAAATGCTTAAAGAGAAGCTTAATAAAAATGATTTTGAACCTATTGCCGGGTTTAATTGTAATAAAGCAAGAGCAAAAGTTGAAAAAAGCATTGGGAAAATATCAGACGGCGGAAACAAGGGAGGCCAGATTGACATAATTATTACAGACGATAATAAAAAAGCAATAATTATTGAGAACAAGATTCATGCTAAAGACCAGTGGAAGCAGCTAATACGATATAATAGTTACGGAGAAAATAAACACAAAGATAGTTATATACTTCTATACCTAACACTATATGGCACAACAGCAAGCATAGATAGTACCGGTAAAGCTGAAGAAAGTACTGATTCAGAAGCTGAAAATGTAGAAAAAGAGGAAGAAATTTTATCAAAAGAGGGTTTGGAGACCATTGAAAACATTAAGGAAAAGAGTAATTTAAATGTAATTAACCTGTCATATAAAAAAGATATTCTTTCATGGCTGGAAAAGTGCAAGGAAAAAGCCGTAAACCACCCAATGCTCAGAGAATCTATTGCTCAATATATTAACCTGATAAAATTATTAACACATCAAACGATAAATAAGAGAAAGGGAAAAGAAATGATAAACACTATACTAGCTTCTAAAGAAAACCTTGATGCTTATACCTCTATAACAAAAGATATTAATCATGAGCAGGTAAAAAAGGAAGCATGGCGAAAAATTGAGAAAACATTACAAGACAAAATGAGTAAAAAACCCTTAGAATTTGAAATTGCATCAGAAGATACATTAAAGAAAGAAAAAAAAGTCGTAATCTCATTTAAAAATAAAGACAGCGAAAAGTCCAATTTTTTTGTGTGGTTGGGATTAGAAAACGAAGTTGATAAAGGATTAATAATTGGGCTATTTAACTGTAAAGGCATTATAGATGAAAACATTGCTTTCAAGTTCAAGGATGGAAATAGTAATATAAAATATGCCCGTAATAAAAGTATAGTTTATAAAGATTACCCAAGTAGTTCATACAGAAACTGGTATTTAAAAGATTTAAATAATGTGCTTTTTTCAAAAGATAATAAATTTTATGATGATTTAATTAAAAAAGTTGGGGAGATTTTTGAGGCGATAAAGGATTGATATGTATGCATACTGTTTAAATATTGAGAATTCGTCTTTTATTTTACCAAAAACTCCTTTATATTTGATTGTTTTATAAGAACATTGCAATATTTTTCACTTATGCAATTAGCCGACATTCTGAGAGTTAGAGTGTTTATTGAAGAACTTTCCGATTGCAAAAATGAAAAAATATATCTTTGACGTAATACCAAAGATTAAGAGGTTTAGCAAGAAACTAGACGACTTAACTTTATTGACCAATCAACAAAACACATAAATTTTAATGTAGTATTTTCTTGTTTTTTTATAAGACAAAAAGGAAAAAACTTATTTTTGAACAATAAGATATTGTAATGATTTTACAGAATAAAAGATGAAGAGCTAAAGGATAAAGGAATAGAGCGAACCTAGTTGGTTGATAAGCAGGATAAAAGTCACAACATAGTAAATGCTTACACTCACAACAAGCAACTACTTAGGTTTGAACTGTTTACGGAGATTGCTATAATTCTGGATGTGGATCATAGAAAATTAAATATTTCAACAAAAACCATATTAAAATGGACGAAAAATATTTCACTTGGGTAAAAACACATAAGGAATTAGTAACCTACTTAAAGACTAAAGAAGACTCTCAAAAAGAACTTATTAAGTTGTTAAAATCAGTTGGTATTCAACCATTTAATGATAAATCAACTCCAGAGAAACACGACATTGAGCTAAATGAAATTGACCCATTTACTTTTTTTTGTTACATATATAAGTACGGTCCAGAAAAGCGATTGAGTTATCTACAGAAAATTGCTAAACATTTAAATCTTTCTATACCATCAGGGGAAGCTGGTATTCCTTCTGCAAACGCCCAAAGTGTATGGTTATTCCCATATAAGTATCTCAGAAAAAATAATGAAATAAAAAGATTGTGGGCATTGTTTCATTCTGCCATTAATAATCAAATAACAGATGAGTTATTTAATGATGTGTTAAAAATTAAAAACGTTGCTAAAACTAAACTTACTGAAGCATTATTCTATGTCGATCCAGAAAAGTATTTCCCGATAAACAGGCCTACAATGCCCTACATAGAAGAAAATTTTGGCATTAATACTAGTTTTAAGTCCTTTTCAGAATATAATGAACTATTAAATCAAATACAAACCAAGGTAAACATTCCTTTTTATGAATTATCGTATCGTGCTTGGGAATGGAATAATAAAAGAAACAAAATGGATAATATTTCAAGTTTTTCAAAAGAATTAGTAAAGTTTATTAAGCAAGCTAAAATAGATGATCTTAAAACTAGGCATTTTATAAGAAGCTATAAAGGAACAAAAGTAAACGTTGGTTTTGGTCAAGGTGCTAAAGCTAAAGTTCCATGGATTTCTTTTACAAAAGAACCAAATACTACAAAAGAAGGCATTTATCCTGTTTATCTATTATACAAAGATGTGAACAAATTGATTTTAGCATACGGTATTAGTGAGACGCATACACCTGCTGAAAATTGGAATATTGATAATCCAAAAACTATTTCCGAATATTTCGAAGAACATAACTTAGGCAAACCCTTTAGATATGGAACGTCTTACATATATAAAGTTTATGATGTTGAAAATTTGCCGAAAGAAGTAATACTTGACAAAGATTTGAATAAATTAATCCAATTTTATTTGAATAATACAGGTCAAAAAAAAGTAATGCAAACTAAACCTGTAATATTTGATAGAGGAAGTTTTATTGAAAGCCTTAAAGATTCTGGCTTAATTTTTAATCCTAAACTTATTACCCGTTTTATTTCGTCCTTAATCACTAAACCCTTTGTCATTCTAACCGGTCTGTCCGGTTCTGGTAAAACAAAACTGGCGCAAGCTTTTGCTCAGTGGATTTGTCAGGACAAAAGTCAGTATTGCATTGTTCCGGTTGGGGCTGACTGGACTAACCGGGAGCCATTACTTGGTTATCCCAATGCTTTAAAAACTGATGAATATATAAAACCAGACAACATGACCCTGGATATTATCATTAAAGCAAACAAGGATCCTGAATTACCCCATTTTTTAATTTTGGATGAAATGAACCTGAGCCATGTTGAACGATATTTTGCTGACTTTTTAAGTGTAATGGAATCTAAAGATGAAATTCCACTCTATACCGAAGGCCAAGCTATTAATGGTGTGCCTTCAAAGCTTAAATTACCTTCTAACCTGTTTATAATAGGAACTGTTAATATAGATGAAACCACTTATATGTTCAGCCCTAAGGTGCTAGACCGTGCAAATACCATAGAGTTCAGAGTTACAAAAGATGAAATAGAGACATTTTTTAAGAGTCAAAAAGAAGTTGATATGGATAAACTTAAAAATCAGGGCGCGTCAATGGCACAAAGTTTTTTGGAAATGTCGAAAAGTAAAGATTTTGGTGATCAGAGTTTAACTGATACACATAAAACCTTAGCCGGCTTTTTTGAACAACTAAAGAAAACAGGAGCTGAATTTGGCTACCGCAGTGCTTCTGAAATAATACGACTGATTAATCAATTAAGCATTATTGACCCGGATTTAAGTCAAAACGAAAAACTTGATATAGCCATTATGCAGAAACTTTTACCAAAGCTTCACGGTTCGCGACGAAAGCTATGTCCTGTGCTGATTACTTTAGGCAGTTTTTGTGTTGATAAAGAAAAAATTGAAAACATAGAAAAGGATGTATTATCCAATGATAGTTTCGATTTTGAAACCAATGGCGTAACTTTCCCGATATCGCTTGAAAAAATTTCACGAATGTACCGTGGAGCTGTTGAAAATGGCTTTACAAGTTATGCCGAAGCTTAAATATGGAAGAAATAAGATCATTTGTAATTATTAACTTAGATCAGATTGTAGAAGGTCTGCGACTTAGAATTGACACCAAGTTTGACAATACTTTATCTGTATTTACAGATGCTGTTGAACACGGAGAAGCAGAACATCAACTGTATGAAGGCTTTACTTATGATTATGAGTTAAACTGTCAGCATTATTCACTAGAAGAAAACCAGATAATACAGCCACATTCCCGCAGAAAATATCTCGGAACAATATCACCTAATATTTTTGTTGGAACTTTAAGCTTGCCTGTATTAAAAGATGAAAAAGAGATCGGCAAAGCACTTGTTGAGGTAAGGTCTGCAAAATCAGATTATCGCGAAGATTACCGTGATATGCTTGAATTGATTACAGAAAAGTGTACTGACTTACTGATGAAGGCTGATTCACCAGTAACACAAAATTTTGAAACCGATTTTGACAAGAATTATGAAACGCTTTACCAGAAATTTTCATTTGTTAAATCAATAATAGCAACAGAAGAGTTTGCAGAATCAGTGCATCGCATTGTTTCTTCTCCTGTTACACAGTGGCAGGAAACAACGGAGCGAAAGGATATCAGAAACATAAGGCGATTCAGAAATTCTAATATTAAAGAACTTGTTAAAGGGACAAACAGAATTCATATGCTTGAGAATCATTATTTGAGAAAATATGACATACATAGCTTGCCTGAAAAAATAAATAAGTCCCGTAAAACCGAAACTGTGGATACTCCTGAAAACAGGTTTGTAAAATTTGCTCTTGAAAATTTTTTAGCATTTTGTTCTGATATCAATAAAAAAGCTACCAAAGAATCCAGATTATGGTATGAGTCCGGGTTAATAGAAAAAGAACTTGAATCCTGGCTACAACATTCAGTTTTTAAGGAAATTTCGCGCCCCGAAACACTTCGGCTAAACAGTCCTGTACTGCAACGCAAAGAAGGTTATCGTGAAGTATTACGTGTCTGGTTAATGTTTGATCTGGCTGCAAAACTGGTGTGGAAAGGTGGCGATGACGTTTATAGTGGAGGAAAGAAAGATATAGCAACTCTTTATGAGTATTGGTTGTTTTTTAAGCTGCTTGAATTGCTGAAAACCATTTTCAAAATTGAACCTAAGGATTTGTCAGACTTAATAAAAGAGACTCCTGATGGTCTTAACCTGCAGTTAAAGCAAGGTTATCATACTGCCTTACGGGGAGTTTATGATGCAGGTACACGCTGGCTAAATATTCGTTTTAATTATAACAGGTCTTTCAGCGGCCGCAGAAACTATCCCGATTCAGGCAGTTGGTCAAAAGCCATGCGGCCAGATTATACCCTGTCTTTTTGGCCGGAAGGCATTTCAGAAAAAGAAGCAGAAAGACAGGAGCTCATTGTTCATATTCACTTTGACGCCAAGTATAAGGTTAACAACCTAAGAGATTTGTTAAACGAGGCGGTAAATCAGGATGAAAAAACAGAGCTTGGAATAATTAAAAAATTTAGTCTTAAAGATTATAGTTGGGAATACATATATGATTTACTTATTGACAAAGGTTTTACAAAAGTCAAAAACAAAGACTCGCTTATACTTTTAAGTTACTTTTGGGAAGATGAAAGTCTTGAATCAATTGGCGAAATAACAGGTAATAACTACAATGAGCTAATTGATATTATTCAGCAAGCAATATTAAGTGAAGAAAAAGAAGAGAATAAAAAAGGTGTTTATAAAAACGCTGATATTTTGAAAATGCATGCCTATAAAGATGCTATTAGAAGAACAGGCGGGGCCTATGTTCTATATCCGGGAGATACTCCGGTAAAGAAAAAGGGGTTTCATGAAATAATTCCCGGTCTGGGAGCTTTTCCGGTCCGTCCATCAAAAGAAGATGACGGGATAAGTGATCTTAAAAAATTTATCCTGGAAGTTATTGATCATTTTGTCAACAGAACAACACAAAGAGAAAAAACAGCATACAGAGTTTATGATATTCACAAAACTCCACCCAAACCTGAAAATGAATTAAGAGAAGCGTTGCCGGAAACATACGGTGAAAACAGAAGCCTGATTCCTGATGAAACCCACGTATTGGTTGGATATTACAGAAAAGAAAACCTTGACTGGATTATTAAAAGTTGTTTATATAATGCACGTGCCGAGAGTGATAGAGGTTCATTAAGATTAGGTCCGGGAGAATCCGGAGCTAAATATTTGTTATTACATACATCAGGTGAGACAAAAACCGGCAGATTGTATAAAATTATTGAAACCGGACCAAGGGTTTTTTCAAAGCAGACCTTGATTAGTAAAGGTTATCCTTCTGAGCCATCACAAAACTATTACTTGGTGTATAAAATTCAGGAGGTAACTGATAAAGAATTAATTAATCAGGAATGGGATATAACAAAGCTTGAGAAGTATAAAAAAGGACGTGGTTCTGCGCTACCTTTTTCAGTTACATTGGCAGAATTAATGAAGACAAAATTAAAATAATACCAGCCCCTTAGTATTCTTGCACATAGTCCTTAAGTTGCTTAGGCAAAGCGTTTATAAATATGTCATCTACCACTGCCCCATCCGGTTTCAAAAAATGCAGCGGTGCGCTGGCCAGCCCAAACAGCGGGCAGTGTGGGAGTGAATGCGATAAGGCTTAGAATTGCGTCAAAGGGGTTTATCCATCTTTGACTGCAATTCTTGCCTTATCGCAGAGCGGGATGACGCATTGTTTGGGCTTGATTTTTTGCTACTTTTTTATCAAGAAAAAATTAGAAGAAAAAATTATTCAACTTTTATATTATATTTTAAAAGCATTCTGGGCAAGTGGTCATCCAGGTTCTCAATATGTTTGTCAATCACCTCTATAAGGTTTAATCCGTGTTTTTGGTATGTCTTTTTTTTGATTTCTTTTCTTCTGGCGTAACCGGAGTCATTCTCCATACCCCAAAACTCAATATATACAGCTTTGCCACCATTTTTTGAAGGGATATAAAAATCAGAATAGACGTCTTCTTTAATTGGAAGCTTTCTTTCGTATGCATGCACTAATCCATAGTCATAAAGGGCATTGTCAATAATTACTTCAGCCCTGGATCTTACCATATGTCCGTCTTTTGTTCGAAAAGTAGCAGGATATTTTGTCCTGTAATTTTGCATTAATAAAGATATTTCGTTTGATGTGTCTTTATTTGATAATTCGTCTTGTTCCAGATTATTAATGGAAGTTAACAGGGTTTTGTTGTCCAGTATTTCTTTTGGCCATTTTACATAAGTACCACCTGATGAATGCTCAAGCTGAACACCACCCACTTTTCGTCCTAATGAAGTAACGGACCATCCTTTAATTGCTTTTTCTGTCCAACCAATTTCTGCTAAAACAAAATTTACTCTTTGTGAGGAGAGGTTGAATTTATTTCCAATTATTGTTGCATTAACCAAATCTTTTCTAACGAATTTTTGCAAATTAAATGGGTTAAAATCACAGGGCCAAACAAAAAACTCTCCATATTTCTTATTATTCAGCACTTCCCCTCCATACTCTATGCCTTTTTCAGTTAAACACCATTTATCATCTTTATTGTAAATTAGTTTCTGTTTGACTAATTCACTATAAAACTCTTTATTTGATATGTTCAGTTTTTTAGAAATGTTTGTAGCAGTGGTTTTTTTCATGTGGTTGTGCCTAAATGTTTAAAATGTAGATATGTTTAATTGTGGTTGTTATGCTTTTCTTATTCATAGCTGCTTAACATTATGAATCCCATATTTAAGTGACAAACATAAAAAAATTTTCAGAATAATTGAAGGTTTTTCATGCTTTTATCGGTAGGATTAGGCGCAATGTTTTTTTTTGACGGCAAAGGGCGGCGTTCTTGTTTTGTAAATAACGTAAAATTCAGCGGTACGCTGGCCAGCCCAAACAGCGGGCAGTGTGGGAGTGAATGCGGTAAGGCTTAGAATTGCGTCAAAGGGGTTTATCCATCTTTGGCTGCAATTTTCTGCAAAGACCCTTAGCAAAGACCCTTAGGGTTTCCAAAAACCCTAAGGGTCTAAGGCAATGAAAAGCTGCCGTGATTCCTTGCGTAAACCTTCTATGCCGTAGGCTTTCGGCTTGTATGTGTAGTGTTCGATCAGCATAGTTGTTGTGTTTGGTGTTTAGGTATAGATAAGGTTTGGTGGCGACAAAGGGTGGTGTTGGCTAGGAGGATGGAAACTTCCGGATAAAAAACTTTATAATCTATTTTTAACACAGTAATAATTATATTTGTATTTCAAAATTAACACATTATAACTGTGCAAATTACCCGATAGTAATAGTTGCATCACCAAATAAGTATAAACAAAATTGTGGTTTATATCAGGTTGTGTGACAAAGAGAACAAATGTGTTTATATTGCTTTGGCAGTCATTGCAGGATGCACTTCATAAACAAGATAATTCAGAAAAAATGTGGAGTTTTAATAGACAGCGAGACGCTTCAAAAATTGAAATCAAGGAAATACAGTGGCAAGGACCTTTTTCGTGGACAGGCTATGAAAATCAAAATAATCTTGACCAAATTCCAGACATAGAAGGCGTTTATCTATGGACATTTCAATATAATGACGGTTTTTTGGTGTATGCCGCAGGAGTTACAAACTCAACAAAAAAGAGGTTTAAAAGTCATACAAAAAACTATAAAAGGGGAAAATATACTGTATTGGATGTAAGTTATGCGGAAAAAGGCGAAAGAGAGGAAATTTGGCACGGTTGGAAATATGCAAAAACACATCAAGAAGAATTTCATGACCGGAAAGAAGAAATTCTGAAAGCTGTTGACGAACAACTAAAATCTTTCAGAATATTTGTTGCACAAATTTCTGACAAAAGGACAAGAGAACGCTTTGAGGCTGCAATAATGCACAACATTTATTATTCTAAAGAACCCTGGTCAGAATTAGCAGACAGAGGTATGTCATTAAAGGAGCGATATAATGCTGAAATGCCAATAGAAACCAGGAATATTTGCAGGTATAAAATTTATGGATTACCGGAAACATTAGAAATATAGAAAGAATGTGTAAACGCTAGCTGGTGCTTAATTGCCATGAGTATAACAGTTGACACATTGGTGATAACAGTTAAAAATAAATATTCGTAATTTGCCAAACATACTACGACAGGTTTCTAAAAATAATGGAGAGATAGTGACCTGGATATAATGAAAGATAAAACAAGTAGTAGCAAAAAAATCTATAAATGAAATCATGTGATTATGAGTGAAGAAAAACATGTTTTGCATAAGAAAGTAGGCGATACTTTTAAAACTATTCTGGAAAACAAAGCCGGATTAACTGTTAAACTGGACAATGCTTGTGGCGAAAACCCCGGAGGAAAAAAGAACTTGCCTTTTTTTCTTTCTGTTAATGCAGGCAATGACACTGAAATTACAAATGTGGATATTATTGTTTTAAAACAGAAAGAAAAATGCAAAGTAGAAACAGTAAAATTGGTATGTGAAATTGAAGAAAGTGATATTACCCCAATAAGAACTTTTGGCAAGGTCTTTACTGCGGCAACTTCAATAATGTGCAAGTTAAATGATGAAACCAA
The DNA here is from genome assembly GCA_003550725.1 of Bacteroidales bacterium. Lineage (GTDB taxonomy): Bacteria > Bacteroidota > Bacteroidia > Bacteroidales > UBA7960 > PUKZ01. Next base: position 10,621 of record PUKZ01000040.1, read on the forward strand.
ATATGATGTGGATAAAAAAGGGATTTTTATACAAATTCTTTCTAATAAAGATTTAAAAGAAAAGTCAAAAAAAGCATTTCAGGGTGCAAACATAGAGGATGCAATTAATGATATTTTTAAATCAAATGGCTCATGGATTAAGGAGTATCATTTGATTTATGGGGATGTGGATGATTTTGACAAGGATCGTGTTGGATATACCATGATTGAAAACATTGTAAATGCGCTATAGGTAATAGCTACGATTGTTTTATCATATAATAGTGCTTTCAATGATTTTTTACTTAGTTTTCAAATCATCATTAATTAATTTTAATACTTCATTAACCTTGTTTTTAAACTTATCATATACCTCTTCAAAAGTTGTATAAGTATAACCATAATTGCATTTATCACCTTGTTTAAAATCTCGAATTATCCCTTCAAGATAATTAGTCATTTGCTCATTTTTCGTTTCATATGTACTTGCTGAATTATTAACAATTGCAAAATAAGGCCCTTCTTTATAATAAAAACCTATATATACACAAAGCCTAAGCTCTTTATATTCAAATATTAACCCGATCTTTGGATCTCCGTCGCTATCAAGGATTTGTTTATCAACACCTAATTTATAGTACTCATTATCTGACCCAAAATCAGCGCGTATTTTTTCTTCCCAATCTTTAAAAGCCTTGTTTTGCATACGATCCAAAAGGCGTTTCAAATAATCTTTTACTAAATCTATATTTTTTATTTTTTCAGAAATGATTTCTATATCCTCTTTATAATCATTTGTTAAATTAAGCTGTTCTTCAAGCTCTTTAATTAATTTTTCATTCATATCTTTTTCAATTTTACGTAAGTTAAACATACCTTGTAAGTGATCAATATATTGTTGTACAGCACTTATTAAAAATTCTTCTTTAAGCCTGCAATTTGGCAAAACATGATTTTCAAGCCATGGTATTATATCATAGCGGTAAGAAATTTCTAAATAACGGTTTTTGAAATCATCTTTGTCTTTCTCTGAGAAACTCTTTTTATCGGGTGAGCCACCATCACGAGATAAATAAATAATAAAAATATTTTCATCCTTTAAATGCTGTTTTCTGGCTTCATCTATATATTTTGAAATTTGTTCTTCTTGATCTATAGCATTATGAATTTTGTTTTCAATAATTATAGCATAATCTTTACCTTTAATAAATGCATCTATTCTATGCTTTTCGGGTGTGATTTCTGGAACATTTAATTTTTCATTAAATTGAAAATTACTGTGATTTTTATTAAGGTACTCTATAAAGCTTTCTAAAATAGGTAACTTCTCATCAATTTTATAGTTTAACAGCTTTACTAATATTCTGCTATGGGCATTTTCATTTGCACGTAGTTCATCAATCAAGTTAAGTTGATATGGTATTTTGCTTTTTTCGTCTTTATATTTTTCTTTGAAAGTATTTACCAGATCAAGCGCACTAACTATATTATTCTTCTCAATATCAAAGCTTTTTTTTGATATATCTTCACATAATTTTAAGGTATTTATTAAATTATTTTCGGTCATGAGATCTATCTGTCGGTTTAAAACAAGAATTATTTTATACTTAAATAAATAAGATTTTTGCTAAAATATAAAGTTTTTACTAAATAAAAATATAATTTTTCTGTTTTCATTTTCAATTTTCACAATCGAGAAAAATCCGTTTTTGCTTGCTATCCACATGTTATAAAGAGTTTAAATGTCGTAAAAACACCTCAAACCCCAACCACCTCATTATCATTCGCCTCAATCACCTTTTGGTTAAAAACATCCTTATATCGCTTCTTCTCGAAGGTGTGCACGGGGATTATTGATTTTGGGTTAAGTGCATCTGCCACTTGTTTTAATGTTTTCCTGTTTGCATGTCCGCTGGTATGGATATCATAAACGGTGAAGTTCTTGCTTTCCAGCCAATCGAGAAACTTCTTTGTTGTTTCCTGCTTTTTATATCCTGACCACATCGA
>PUKZ01000164.1 GCA_003550725.1 Bacteroidales bacterium
GGAGGTTTGGGATTTGCATTACCCGAGACCGCACTTGCAGGATTGCCTCCTGAAAGATTTTTGTCAAATCCGCTTTTTTCTAACTCTGAGTTATATGCCCTTATACCGAAATAGAATGTGGCTCCGGGGTATAGTCCCCTTACAATTCTTTCTTCAGTATCGCCTGTGTTTTTGGGGTTTTCAAAAACCATTGTCCCTGCTTTATACTTATCCGGATTTTCCCCGATACTGTCCCACCATTCTGAAGCAGGTTTGTTTTCTTCTGTCGGATAAGTAGCATACCGGACTTCGTAGAATCCTCCGATGTTGTTTCCGTTTTTGCCTGTTGCTGTCCACGACAGTAATACTTCCCCGTCGGTTTCGGATAAAGTCTCTGCTTTTAAATCAGCTACTTCTTCAGGAGCACCGGGTGAGGCAAAACCGATTTGAAAACCTTCGCGGAAGTAGTCCTGGATCTTAACCGGATGGTAGTCCCAGTTCCAGCTGTGGCGAGACTGCTGTTTGGCGGACTCAATGAACTCTCGTAACCCCAGCTGTTCGGGCTCATAGAAATATTCAACCCCTGAGAGAGCCGGTTCCGGGAGTGACGCAGAACCCTCTCCCGACAAGGTGAGCGTTTCGTCGTTCACCACTTCGTCAATCCAATACCGGTTTCCGTCAATGTTTATGATTCTTGCATCATCCCATTTCCGCCAATCTTTATTAAACTTGTCACCGGACACCCACTGGACTTGGCTGTAATTACCTTGACCGCCATCCACTACGTTAACCGTTCCTGACCCGCCTTCATAAGTCTCGCCACTTAGATACTCCTGATACGTTCCCAGTGTGCGGTCAGGGTCAACGAAGTTAAGCGGTTCGCTCAAGGCTTCCGAACCTGTATCTCCCGTTTCACTTACCCAGGTGTCAAAATCCATATTGGTTCCATCACGGCGGAACCACTCCCCGTAAGTGCGACCCGACAGGTATCTGTTATTTTTATATGTATACTCACCTTGTTCAGCGGCAGAGGCTCTCTGGTCAATCACTCGACTAGCATTTTCAGGACTATGGAAAACGTTATCGAAGACATTAATGTCTTCCCCAACATCAACTATCGACAGCCCAGAACTGGTTTTATGAAGAATATTGTTACTGACTCGGACCCTTTCTACCTTTTTCCGTTCGTGGTCACTGTAAATTGCTATGCCCGTAGACCCCAATATAATATTGTTGCTAACGGTATTTTGTCTGTCGTGTATCATTCCCGTAGTAACTATACTATTCCCTCCTTCTATTATGACGTTACCATCAATGTGAAGAGGCGAAGTCGGAGGCATACCTTCAGCAGGACCTAAGTCAGCGATATTGTTCGGGTTGTGAGCAAGGATATTTTCTCTATAGATCGACCGTCCACTGCCGCGATTCATTAAAGAATTTCTTACGGAGTTTGTGACTATGTTCCTGTATAAAGAGATGTTCTTGTTGCCTGTTTGAAGATACCACATATTTCTCTGGCCTTGAGAGGTATCTTCAACAACTGTCTGGTCAATATGTAGATTGAAAAGCATTTCTTCAAATAATAGGCCGTCGGAATTATGAAAGTACATGGCATGGGCCAGCCCATTTTGTTGTGGTTGAGATATAATAATACGCCTCATCTCAAGGTTTGACCAACCGCTTGAATCCGTAATATAAGAGTGGTTGTCCTGATGAAAGTTCATATCTTCCAACAACACATTTTCCCCTCTTGAGGTTAGACCCCAAACATTCAAGCCGTTAACGATAAGGTTGTCTGAGATAGACAAACGTATCCCTTTTAGAAAAGGTCGGGTATCCGATTCTCCATAGGCTCCAACTACAGAAGATTCACTTAACGACCGGCCCGATTTAGTAGAAAAGGTGGCATAATGTGTACTACCACCATCTCCACCCCACTCCTCGCCCCGTTTGAAGAGAATCCAATCCGGGTATCCATTTCGCACCAACTCCCTAGCACGCCCTGGACTAGCTACCGGTGCGATTGTCTCAGAAGGACCGATGAGTTCAAAGTATCCAATCATCACTTCGCCACCACCCGCAGTCTCTGTCACATTGATTCTGTAATACTCATAGCCATGGGAATTTTCGAAAAAATACATTCGGCGTTCGCGATCACCCCACGACGTCTCATCTTTAACTGTATGAAGTACGTCCCACGTTTCTCCATCGTTTCTTCCTTCTAAAGTCCAGTCTTTTGGGGCACGGCTCGACCTATACCTAACAGCACTGATAGCATAAGAGTTAACAACTTCGGTCGAAGTCAATGAAATTTGCAGCCAAGCAGGCATTGAATCAGCAAGCCAACCACTCCCATGAAGGTGGTTATAAAATGCCTGATAAGCAGACCAATCTGAACCCCAAAGACTTTTATTCTCTGAGCTGGCGCTTATAGTTCCCAGCTCGTGCTCATAGTCATCGGCATACGTTGGCGTAATCTTCTTATAGAAATCGCCATCGGGTTCATCGTCAGGAGTGGTTACATTGATTTCAGAGGCGTCATACGCCATACCTGTATCATCACTGCCTTCCGAACTGGAGACATACACAATCCGCGTATCCTCGCTGACTTCGATGGTCGTCCAGCCGTCGCGGTCGACTTCCCTTGAGGCCTCAGTAACAACTACTTTGACGGTTACTATCCCTTGAGGTCCTAGAATTGTTAAATCATTGGTTCCAAGATAAATATTTTCATCAAGAC
>PUKZ01000131.1 GCA_003550725.1 Bacteroidales bacterium
CGCGAAAGCCGGAATATGTCGTCAGTCTTGAGCGGCCTTACTTCTACGTCCATACAGACCCTCCCCTATCGTTATGCCTCTGTATCCATCTCGACGGTTTCGGTTATATCCTCGTCCACCACTTCCACAGCTCCCTCTACGGTGTCGTAGCCCTCGGCCGTAACGGTATAATCGTACTCGCCAACGGGGACGTATAGGAACTTGGCCTCGCCGTTTTCGTCGGTCTCCTTCGTGGCGACGCCTTCCAGCTCTACCTCTGCGCCTTCAATGTCGGTCCCGTTGCCGCTCTCAGACACCTCAAACGTCACGTGGTAGGACTCGGTGATCCGCTTCGGGAAGAGTATCTTCCACGGCTCGGTTATGAGGTCCTCCCAATCATAGTGACCGGTAAACTGCAGCTCGAATACCACTTCGTCCTCGTCGTTGGTCTCGATAGTAATGGTCTGGTCCGACAGGCCGTTCTTGACCATGAAAATGACCGGCTCGCCTATGAGATCATTATCTTTGCAGTGGCTGAAGCCGCTGAGAGTACCGACCAGCGCAACCAGATCTACGTAATCTGCCAGCTCAATATCACAGGTGCGCGTTATGAGGTCATGCGACACTTCGTCCTCGCCGTCTATGTCGCCTACGTCCGGCCAGTCCTCGACATCGGCCCCGGGGAACGCCATCTGGAAGTTTTCGGTAGACATTTCGATAATATTCGCCGTGAGCGTCGGCACAACCATTATCTTACGTTTCGCACCCTTGACCTGCCCCGTGATGCCGTCTATCTCGATCTCCCGGAACTCCTGCTCCACCTCGAAGGTGTTGCCGCCGGAGGTGGCCCCTATCCGCGCCTCGTCCCATACGTCGGGATCCATCGGTATGCCCTTGCTTAGCTTGCTCGCATCAATCTCGTCCACATCCTTGAACGCATATACAGCACCAGCGTCAATAATGAACCGCTGTGTGGTCTCTTCTCCGAGGCCGCTCCTCTTCAGTGCGGCCAAACCTTCATATTCGTAGCTCATGCGTCTCTCCCCCTTATCATGTCAAGCTCTATCCGTCTATCGTAGCGCACCACGAACTGTATGGCGCGGTGCCAGATATTTCTTGCTTCCTCTGCTACCCAGCCGTCGGTCTGCAGCCACAGGCGAGCACATGACACGCCGCGCAACTGGATTATTTTCCTGTCCAGCAGCCGGATAACGTGGCCCCTTATCTGGAGCGCACGTCGTTCAATCTGCGCATAGTCCCACACATCGACATACAGCGTCCCGTTAGCTACATAGCCGCCGGGAGTGTAATCGTTGTCCAGCCGGTAGACAATGTATGGGAACTCTGCATCCTCTTCGGCCCATACGCTGTATACGTTGGCGATAAGCTCGCCAAGCTCTTCATCCTCCAGCAGGGCCTGTCTCAGCCACACCACAAAAGGCTCCTGCGTCTCCACTATGCCCCCGACTAGAACCACCTCCCGCCAATAATACGCCTCAGCTCGCCCTGTATCTCTGCCAGGGCGGGCCTCACAAACGGCCTCGGCTCCATCCTGTACGTGCCAAACTCCAGCATCGGAGCGTACTTCTCCGGGCTTCCCACTACCGCCTCATAGCCGCCCAGGAAGCTCCTGACCTCGTATGCTATGCTGCCCCGGAGCGTCCCCGTGCGCTGTGCCGGTGGATCCCCGGGTGCGGAGGCGGTGTAGGTGACATTGGTGCCCGGCACAGTATATTCGCGGCCCCTACCTTCACCCGTGAGCTTCTCCACAACTGCGCGGTGAGCCCGGATGCCTGCCCTGGTCGCTCTCTCTTCCTGTGCATCGTCGATTTTCTCTATAGCGGACGCCACATGGGATACCAGCCTGACCTCAAGTCCATCAGTCGGGCACATCGTCCGGGTCCACCTCCTTGACGGCTAAGCGTGTAATCTGCTTGATGCCGCCCAGAGTTCGCGGTGGCTCCACGGCTTTGTAGTATCGCCCTGTGCTGCTGTGACGGAAACGGTGGTCGGGCATCGGCAGTGTAATCTCTCCCGGAAAGACCAGTTCCTTGTTCACACGCGAATGTCCGATCTGCTGGTATCGCGCCTGCCCTGCTACGTCTATGGATGCCGACCGGCACCACCTCTCCTCGACATCGCGCCATTCCTTCACCTGTCCTAGCGGATCGTCCTCGGCTGTATATTCCTGTATCGTCACGCGCTCTCTATAGGCACCGGCTGGCATGGCCTTACTCCTCCTCTTCTTCCGCACCCAGCGGAGGCCGGGATAGGTTGCGGTATGGCCACAGCTCCTGCATGTCCTCTGCTTCCCAAAATATATTCTCCGCGCCTGCTATCTGCTGTTGGCTCAGGCCGCTTGCCCTGCGCTCGTACATGCGCCCCACCGTCTTGTACACCCATAGCTCAATGTCCGGCGGTATCTCTACCTCACCGTTTTCGTTCTCGAAGTATTCCTCATCGCGCTGCACGTAGCGGTCGGCCCTGCGCTTGGCAGCGTCGATCATCCGCTCTATCAGCGGGTCGTCGTGCGGATCGGCACGGAGGTAGCCGCGCACCTCTCCGGTCGGTATTTTCAAGTTGTCATATATCGTGGTGATCACAACTACCACCTCTCAACGTACCAGCTGAAGACAACCTCGAAGGTCGTTATCTCGGTAGAAGTCTTATTGTCAAAG